>NZ_LR594487.1:2471864-2585148 GCF_901686465.1 Halorubrum sp. DM2 | reverse complement strand
CGGTCGCCCGCGGCGTCGGCGATCGACTGCCGGACCGCATCCGCGAGCGACGACCGGAACCCCTCAGCTCCCTCCGGCGGGACGCTCCGCCGGTCGACCGTGATCGCGCAGTCGGCGGGCACCTGGTTCGTCGCTTCCCCGCCCTCGATGACCGTGGGCGTGAGCTTCGGCGGGCCGAGCTGCGAGTGGGCGTCGGCCCCGGCGTCGAACGTCCGGATCGCCGCGAGCGCGTCCTCCGCGGCCGCAACCGCGTTCGCGCCGGCGAACTCCGCGGCGTGCGCGGCGGTCCCCGACAGCTCGACGGTCGCCTGAAACCGCCCCTTCGCGGCGGTACACGCGTCGAGTCCGGTCGGCTCCCCGACCAGGTATAGGTCGCCGTCGAGCCGGTCGTCGGTCCCCGGGAGCCGCCCGGTCAGCGCCGCCGCGCCGAGCGACAGCGCCTCCTCGTCGGGCGTGAGCGCGAGGGTGAGTCGACCGCGGTCGGGGTCGGCGGCGAGGAACCCCGACAGGAGCGCCGCGAGCGGCCCCTTCGCGTCGCAGGCCCCGCGCCCGCGGATCACGTCCGCGGCGTCCGACTCGCCCGACGCGGCTCCCCCGCGTTCGTCCGCGCGCGCCTCGCCCCGCTCGAAGGGGACGTGCGGCGTCACCGTGTCGAGGTGCGTGTTCAACACGAGGTGCGGGCCGCTCTCGGGCGCTGGGGATCGCTTCTCCGCGAGGACGCAGCCGTCCGCGACGATCGCGGGGTCAGCGCCGTGTCGGTCGAGCGTCTCAACGACGAACTCGCGCATCTCGTCGACCGACTCGTGGGACGGAATCTGGACCGCGTCTTCGAGGAACGAGGCCGGGTCGAAGTCGGAGTCGCGGTCGCGGTCGGTACCGTCCCTCCGACTCATCGCGGATCGGCCGGGAGCGTCCCCGAGAACTCGTGGGCGACCGGCCCGGTGAGGGTGGCGTGGCCGCGGTCCGGCACCGTGACCTCCAGCGCTCCGCCGGGCGGGCGGCTCACCGCGGCGTCGCCGGAGATCAGTCCGAGCCGGCGAGCGGCCGCGACGACCGCGACCGCGCCGGTGCCGCAGGAGCGCGTCTCGCCCTCGACGCCGCGCTCGAAGGTGCGCTGGTCGAGGACCGCCGGCCCGTCGCCGCTCCCGTCGTCGACGACGGCGGCGAGGTTCACGTTCGCGCCCTCCGGGAAGACGTCGGCGCGTCGGACCGGGGGCGCGACCGCGTCGAGGTCGACCGCGTCTATCCCGTTGGGGTCGTCGCGGCCGCCGTCGACGAACGCGACCGCGTGCGGGACGCCGGTGTTGAGGGCGGTGACGGTCAGCCTCTCGACCGGCTCGTCGATCAGCGGCTCGTCCGCGGTAGGGCCCTCGCGAGCGACCGGGACGCGGCGGGGGTCGAACGTCGGCTCGCCCATCTCGATGGTGGCCGCGGTCGCGTCCGCGGTCACGGTCGCGCGTCGGGTCCCCGCCTGCGTGTCGATCATGAACTCGCGGTCGCCGGTCCGGTCGTGGGCCCACCGCGCGACGACGCGGGCCCCGTTGCCGCACATCGTTGCGGTGGAGCCGTCGGGCTGGACCAGCGTCATCACGACGCGCGTCGGGTCGAACCGCTCTTCGACGCTGAGAAAGAGAACGCCGTCGGCACCGCGTCGCCCGGCGTGCTCCTCGCCTCTCTCGCCCTCGAAGTCGGCTCCGTCGACGCCGGTCTCGCGGTCGCAGTGCGCGCGGGCGAACGCCGCGCGGTCGCCGACGTCCTCGGCGGCCGCGTCGACCACGAGGAAGTCGTTGCCCGTGCCGTGGTACTTCTCGAACGGGACGGCGTGGACGCTCATCGGTCCGCCTCCGGTCGGTCGTCGTGGGTAGTCGACCCCGTTCGGTCGCCGTCGGGGATCGCCTCCCGTTCGACCGTCGTCAGGTCGCCGAGCGTCTCTCGGCGGCGGGCGGTCGTCGCGGTTCCGTCGTCGAGCGCGACCTCCGCCGGCCGCGGTCGTGAGTTGTATTGGCTCGCCATCTCGTATCCGTACGCGCCCGCGACCCCGACCACGAGGAGGTCCCCGCGGACCGGGTCGGCGAGCGCTCGGTTCCTACAGAGCGTATCGCCGGTCTCACAGATAGGTCCGGCGACCGTGACAGGGGTTGCCTCCCGGTCTTCGGGGGCGGGGGCGTCGTCTCCAGCCCCTCCGTCGGTTCCGTCATGCTCCCGCCCGCCGTCGAGGTTGCGGATCGGGTGGTACGCGTCGTACATCGCCGGGCGCAGGAGGTCCGTCATCCCGGCGTCGACGCCGACGACCGTCTCCGTCGGCGTCGGCTTCACGGTGTTCACGCGCGTCAGCAGGACGCCGGCGTCGGCGACGACGTAGCGACCCGGCTCGATCGCGAGGTCGACGCCGGCCGGCAGGGGGGCGACCGCCTCCCGGGTCGCCGCCGCGACCGCCGGCAGGTCGAGCGGCGGGGCGTCCTCCTCGTAGGGGACGCCGAAGCCGCCGCCGACGTCGACGTATTCGAGGTCGACCGGATCGGTCTCCTCGTCGCTCGGATCGATCAGTTCCCGCGCCAGATCGCCCATCCGCGCCACCAGTTCGCGGTGGCTGTCCAACTGGTCGGGGTCGATCCCGGAGCCGGCGTGAGCGTGGATCCCGACCACGTCGAACCGCTCGGCCGCCTCGCGGGCGACCGTCGCGGCGCGGTCGTACGGGATCCCGAACTTCGCGGCCCCGCCGGTGGTGACCTTCTCGTGGTGGCCCGCGCCGACGCCGGGGTTCACGCGGACGCAGACCCGGCCGTCGTAGCCGCGCTCGGCGAGGCGGTCGAGAGTGTCGACCGCGCCGGCGGTGACCGTCAGGTCGGGGTCCGCCTCGGCGGCGTTGACGACGTAGTCGAGGTCGCGGGCGGGCGGGTTGACCGCGGTGTAGTGGAGCCGCGAGCCGTCGAAGCCGGCCGCGAGCGCGCGGTCGACCTCGCCCGCCGAGGCGCACTCCGCGTCGAGTCCGGCGTCGCGGACCGCCTCCAGGACGGCGCGTCCGGTGTGCGCCTTGACCGCGTATCGCACGTCGGCGTCCGGGAACGCCGCGAGCAGGCGCTCGCAGTTCCTGCGGACCCGGTCGAGGTCCTGGACGTAGAGGGGGGTCCCGTGTTCGGCCGCGAGGTCGCGCAGGCGGGCGGCGTCCCAGTCGCTCACGCGCCGGACCGACGGATTTGCCCGAGACTCCGCGGCCGCGTCGCTCTCGCTCATTCCCGGAGCGCGTCCTCCCGGCGCGTCGCCTCCAGCGTCTCCTCCTCGACGTGGGTCGCGACGACCGCGGGCTTGTACGCGCCGCCCTCGAAGAGGTCGTGGTCGCCGACGGACGACTCCACCATCCGCGTGAACGCGCGGCGCTCGGCGGGGAGGTGGCCGTAGAGGACCTCCTCCTCGACGAGGTCGTAGACGGGGATACGGGGAGTGAGAAGGGTGTTCTCGCCGACGATCGAGTTCTTGCCGACGCGGAAGCCCGAGGTGACCCGGCAGCCCGCGCCCAGCGAGACGCCGTCCTCGATCACGACCGGCGCGTCCTCGACCGGTTCGAGGACGCCGCCGATCAGCGTGTTGGCTCCGAGCTTCACGTCCTCGCCCAACTGCGCGCAGGAGCCGACCGTGTCACAGGAGTCGACGAGGGTGCGGTCACCGACGTACGCGCCCATGTTGACGAACGAGGGACTCATCATGATGCAGTCGCTGCCGAGGTACGCGCCGCGCCGGATCGTCGTGCCGTCGGGCGTGTTCCGGGTGCCGCGCTCGCCGAGGTCGGCGGTGTCGCGCAGCGGGAGCACGTCGTGGTAGGTGACGCCGCCGTACTCGCGCGCCTCGGTCTCGCGCAGCCCGAAGTTGAGCAGGATGCCCCGCTTGACCCACTCGTTGGCCTCCCACGAGGTCACGTCGTCGCCGGTCTTCTCGGCGGCGCGGACCTCGCCGGCCTCCAAGGCGGCGAGGAACTCGTCGACGACCGCTGCGTCCTCGTCGGTGGCGTCGGCGGCGGTCAGCCCGTCCTGATAGCGGTTCCAGAGGTCGGATACGTCGACTTCGAGACTCATTTGGTGGTGTATGGATGAGTATAGGTATTTACTCGTCGATGTGCGTATGCGTGTCAGGCATCTCCATCCGCGTCCAGCACATCGCCGAACCCGTACCAGCCCGGGTCGCGGCCGGCGAGCCACGCGGCGGCGTCGAGCGCGCCCTCCGCGAACACGCCGCGGTCGCCGGCGCGGTGGGTCAGTTCGAGCGTCTCGCGGTTCCCGGCCAGAAGAACTTCGTGTTCGCCGGTCACGTCGCCGGCGCGGCGGGCGTGGACGCCGACCTCTCCCGGGCTCCGCGGGGCGTCGCCCTCGCGGCCGTGGACGCGCTCGTCGAGGTCCTCACGCACGTCCTCCACGTCGTCGAGGATCGATTTCGCGGTGCCCGATGGGGCGTCCCGCTTCGCGTTGTGGTGCGTCTCCGTCAGTTCGACGTCGTAGCCGGGCAGCGCCGCGGCCGCCTCCCGGACCGCCCGGCGGAGCGCGGCCACGCCGCGGGCGAAGTTCGACGCCTTGAGGACCGGCACCGCGTCGCTCGCCGCGCGGAGCGAGTCGAGCTGCGCGTCGGCGAAGCCGGTCGTCCCCGTCACGAGGGGGACGCCCGCGTCGGCGCAGGCCTCGGCGTACGCGACCGCCGAGGCGGGCCCCGTGAAGTCGACGAGGACGTCCGGCTCCTCGCTCGCGAGCAGGTCGGCGAGATCGTCGGCGTCTTCGACGGCGACACCCGCGACCGGCTCGACCGGGCTGCGGTTGACCGCGAACGCGACCGCGACGCCCTCGCGGTCGGCGGCGGCGGCGAGCACCTCGCGGCCCATGCGACCGCCCGCGCCGGTGACGGCGACGGAGAGGGGGTCGCCGCTCATTCGGCACCCCGCGCCGCGGACTCGACGCGCTCTCGGTCGACGGCTCCGGGTGCGCTCGCGTCGTACGCGGCCAGTAGCTCGCGGAGCGACTCGCGTCGGTCCGCGGAGAGTCGCGAGAGCGGCGGGCGGACGCCGGGACCGCCGCGGCCGCGGAGGTGCATCGCCTCCTTCACCGGGATCGGGTTCGTCTCGGCGAACAGCTCGCGCACGAGCGGCGACAGCTCGTGGTGGAGCGCCCGCGCGCGGTCGTAGTCGCCCGACAGCGCCGCGCCGACCATCGCGCAGGTGCGCTCCGGCTCGACGTTGGCGACGACGCTTATCGTGCCCGCGCCGCCGATCGAGAGGACCGGCAGCGTGAGCCCGTCGTCGCCCGAGAGCACGGCGAACGCCTCGTCGCGGGTGCGTTCGATCACCTCGCTGATCAGGTTCAGGTCGCCGGATGCCGCCTTGTACCCGCGGATGTTCGGGTGTTCAGCGAGTTCGACGGTGACGTCGACCGGGATCGACTGCCCCGTGCGGCTCGGGACGTTGTACACGATCTGCGGGAGGTCGACCTCGTCGGCGATGGTACGGTAGTGTTCGAGGAAGCCGGCCGGCTCGGGCATGTTGTAGTACGGCGAGATGAGCAGCAGGCCGTCAGCGCCCGCGTCGGCCGCGCGCTCGGACAGGGAGAGCGCCTCGGCGGTGTTGTTCGAGCCGGTGCCGGCAATCACGGGGATGTCATCGAGCGCGTCGCGGACCGTCTCGATCACCGCGACGTGCTCGTCGTGGCTCATCGTCGCCGACTCCCCCGTCGAGCCGACGGGGACGACCCCGTCGACCCCGGCGCGTTCGAGGTAGCGCGCGTTCTCGGCCAGCTGCTCGTGGTCGACCGCGTTCTCCTCGGTGAACGGGGTCGTCATCGCCGGGTAGACGCCCTCGAAGGGCGCGTCCGTCGTTTCGCTGTTCGTCTCGTCCTGCGTCGCGTAGGGTGTCGTGGTGGTCGTGTCTGTCATGGGTGCTGCCGCGAGTCCGGGTCGGTGAGCGGACCTGTGCGCGCGTCGAGGGTCGTCCGGGACGGGGTCGCCACTCCCGCCGGGGGACGGCTCACGCGCGTTTTTTCGAGAAGAGCCGCGTCGCTGGTGGCGTCGGCGAGCCGGGCGCGGACGCGGGTCGGGTCACACCGACCGATCTGTCGGTCTCGCGTTTATAGATTGTGTCTCGGGTCGAAACTGCCGCGCGGGCGACTCAGTCGGCCGCCGGTCCGCCGAGGTCAGCGCGGACGGTCCGGCCGGCGGTCAGCACGAGGATCGCGAGCGCGGTCGCGAGGTTCAGCCACAGCGTCGGGCGGTCGAACCCGGCGACCGCCTCGACCGCGAGCCACCCCAGCAGCGCGACGCCGACTCCGGCGGCTCCGAGACGCGCGCCGCGCCGATCCGCGTAGAGCGCGACGCAGACGGCCGCGGTAGCTCGTCGAGAGCCGCACCCCGGATCAGGCCCCGAGTAGGTCCGCAAGCTCGTGGAGCGTCTCGACGGTCGCGTCCGGGTCGCCGGCGAACGGCTCCCACGGCGTGTCCTTCCGGTCGACCCACGCCGCCTGCATCCCGGCGTGGCGCGCGCCCAGCACGTCGAACCAGCCGGCGGTCGCGTGGACCACCTCGTCGATGGGGGTGCCGGTCCGGGCCGCGCCGTGGCGGTACAGCTCTGCGGCGGGCTTGAACGTCTCCACCTCGTCGGCGCTGATCGTGTCCGCGAGGAGGTCCGCGATGTCGGCGTGGTCGACCATCGACGCCAGCATCTCCGGGTCGCCGTTCGAGAGGACGTAACAGTCGTAGCCCGCGTCGCGGAGCCTGCGGACGCCCTCGCGCACGTCGTCGAACACCTCCAGCTCGTGGTACACCGCGAGGATCTCGTCGCGCTCCGCGGCCGGGAGGTCGACGCCGTGCGCCGCCAGCGCGTACGTCAGCGCGTCCCGGTTCATCTCGAAAAAGGGCTGGTAGGCGTCGACCGCGTTCGCGACGAACGTGTACGCCAGCGACCGCGACCGCCACAGCCGCGACACCGGCTCGGGGTCGGGAACGCGGTCCGCGAGCGCCGCCTCGGCGGCCTCCACGTCCACGAGCGTGCTGTACGAGTCGAAGGTTACGGTCGACACGCGCTCGGCGTCGAGCGTCATATGCGGACCAACAGTCGGCGGCGGAATAAGCGTCGGGACGACGGTAGGACCGACGCAGGCGACCGCGGGACCGACGCGAACACCGGACGCGCCGATCGCGGATTTATAAGCGTCGAGCGTCACTCATCGACGCTATGACCGATCAAGCCGACGACGAGCGCGACCCCACGGCGGGCGACGTCGCCGACGCCGACGCCGAGATCGACCCCGACGCCGACCGCCACTACGACCCCGACGCCGACCACGCCTTCCCCGACGAACGGCTCAACGAGGTCTTAGAGCGGCTCCTGTCCGACGAGGAGATCGTCGCGTACCTGGAGGCCCAGAACGTGAATCCGGTCGCCCGAAAGGGGTACAACGACCACGGCACCAAACACGTCGAGATCGTCCGTGACCGCGCGCTACAGCTGTACGACCTGCTCAAGTCCGGCGGCGTCGAGTTCAACGGCGCGCGCCAGCAGGGGTTGGACGAGGCGGACGAGCCGGTGATCGTCGCGCTGGCGGCGACGCTCCACGACATCGGTCACGTCGTCCACCGCCACGACCACCCGTACTACTCGATCCCGCTCGCGGCGGACTTACTCGACGACCTGCTCCCCGCCTTCTACGACGTGGCGGAGCAGGTCCGCGTGAAAGCCGAGGTGCTCCACGCGATTTTGTGCCATCACACGGAGGAGCAGCCGCTGACGCTGGAGGCCGGCGTCGTCCGGATCGCGGACGGGCTCGACATGGAGCGCGGCCGCTCGCGGGTCCCCTACGAGGAGGGCGGCCGCGGGATAAACACCGTCTCCTCGCAGGCGATCGAGCGCGTCTCGCTCCGCGAGGGCGACGAGACGCCGGTCCAGGTCGTGATCCGAATGAACAACGCCGCGGGCGTGTATCAGGTGGACTCGCTGCTGAAGGCGAAGATCGACGGGTCGCTGCTCGAAGAGAAGGTCCGGACCGTCGCTATCAACACCCACAGCGACGGCGTCGACGGCAACGAGGCGATCGTCGACCGGATCGAGCTGTAGTCGGGATTCCGGACGGCTCCGACCGGCTCAGGGCCCGCGGAGCGTCTCACCCGCGCCGTTCCGGTGGGAGGCCTCGTCAGCGACGCTCGTCGCGGCGACAGTCGTCGTCCGCGCGAGGTGGCCGGGCGTGAGTCCGCCGCACAGCTGGCTCCCCTCGGCGGTGCCGCCGCCGAGCACGGGCGCGGCCTCGAACCCGTTCGACCGCACGCCCGCCGCCGCGATCCCGGGCTGATTGACCACGAGACGGCCGGGGGCGAGCCGCTCCGCGACCCGGCGAGCGCGGCGCTGTTGGGTGGTGTGGACCGCCGCCGCGTGGGGCGCGCCGATCTCGGCCGCCAGCGCGGTCGCGGCGTCGAACCCGTCGCGGCCGTGGACGGCGACCGCGGGGATCCCGGGCAGCGTCGCGAGCGGGTCGTCGGCACCCTCGGGCTCGACGACGAGGAACGCCGCCCGTCGGGCCGCGCTCGGGAGGTCGAGCGCGGCCGCCAGCCACCGCGGCGAGTTCCCGCGCGGGTCCATCTCGCCGTCGACGACGCCGGCGTCGCCCCCATGGTCGTCTCCGGTCGATCCGTCGAGGAGCGCCCGGAGGCGGTCGCACTCGGCGGCGTCGAGGACGTATCCGCCCTCGTCTCCGAGCGCGGAACACAGCGGCTCGACCACCGGCGACACTGTGACGACCGCGGCGTCGCCCGCGGGGTGCGCGCCGAAGTCGTAGGTCGCCCCGACGGCCACCCGCGTCGCCACGGCCGCGGCCGGGACCGACCCGTCGGCGACGGCGACGACCCCGTCCGCGCCGGTCGCGGCGTTCGGCGTCCCGCAGCGCTGTCCGGCGGCGACCGTCGCCTCTGACCCAGCCGCGACGGCGAAGTCCGCCCGCTCGAACAGCGCGTCCGTCCCCGGCTTGGAGGCCGGCGCGGGCAGCATCGACACCGCGCCGGTCGGCGCGCCGGCCTCGGAGAGGGCCCGGCGGACGGTCTCGACGACGACGTCGCAGGTCTCCACGGTCGACGGCGAGGGGGCGAAGACGACCGCGTTCCGCGCCGCCAGCCCGTACAGCGAGAGGACGGCGGGGATCACGACCGGGTGCGTCGCGGGGACCGCCGCACCGACGACGCCGAGCGGCCCGGCGACGGTCACCGTGCCCGTCGCGCCGTCGCGGTCGACCACGCCGGCGGTCGGCGCGTCCCTGAGCGACCGTCGCGCCGCGTCGAGCGTCTCGGCGACCTTCTCGGCCTTCGTTCCCGGGTGCCCCCGCCCCGTCTCGTTGGCCGCCGACCGCGCGAGCCGGCTAATCGTCTCCCTGTCCGCCAGCCGCTCGCCGACCGCGCGGACGAGTCCGTCGACGTCGTCGGGGTCCCACGCGGCCAGGTCGTCTGCCGCCGTCCGCGCCGCCGCGACCGCCCGCTCCGTGCGGCTCGTCGGGTTCTCGACTGACGCTCCGGATCGCTCGGTGGCGGCGGACGCAGGACCGTCGGCGTCCGGTCCGGACCGCTCGCCGCCGGAGTCGACGCCGTCAACGGGTCCGGAACGACCGGGGGCGTCCGTCTCGCCGCGCTCGTTCGTCGCTTCCGTCCCGTCGCCCTCCTCCGTGCGATTCCCGGTCATGGGCTCGACTGCGGCCCGATCCGCCTTATTCTCACCCCGTGGAACACTGCGTCACCCCGCGAGGGGAGCCGTCAGTGAGGAAACAGTTATGTCGGTGGGTGTGGTGCGGGGGGACGTATGACGGAGCCGTCGGAGCTCGTGGGCGTCGTCGAACGCCGCCTCGACTTCCTCGAACGGCTCGCCGCGGAGCCGCTGCGGAAACACGAACTCGTCGACGCGCTGGGCCACTCTCGGTCGACGGTGAACCGCGCGATAGACGAACTGGAGGCGGCGGGGCTCGTCGCCGGCGAGACGGACGGGTACCGGACGACGCTCCCCGGCCGACTGCTCGCGGACGGGTACCGGGAGTTCCTCACGGTCGCCGACGACCTCGCGGCCGCGGGCGACGTGCTCGACCCGCTCGGGGCGAACGCGGAGGTCTCGCCCGCGATATTCCGTGGCGCAGAGACGTATCGGGCCGCGGCTCCGGACCCGTACCGACCGCTGGAGGTTCTCGACGAGGCGCTCGCCGACGCCGACGCGGTCGCCGCCGCCCTCCCGGCGTTCCCCTACCCTCGGGTCGCGGAGCGGCTCCGACGGACCGCTGTCGGCGAGGGGACCGTCGACCTCGCGCTGGCGGAGCGGGCGTACCGGCACGCGGCCGATCGATTCGCGGACGACCTCGGGGCGGTCGCGCGCCGCGAGGGGTGTCGGATCGCGTCGGTCGGCGGCGTCGACGTCGGGGTGGTCGCGGCCGACGAAGTCGCCCTCCTCCTCGTCTTCGACGACGACGGCACGCTCCACGGGGCGGCGTCGTCGACGGACCCGGAGGCGCTCGCGTGGGCGGAGACGAGAGTGCGCGACCTGATCGGCCGGGGGCGTGACGGCGGCGAGGCGATCTCGGCGGTGGACCGCGCCGCAACGCCCGCGACCGAGGACGGACCGGCGGCAGGTGACTCCCGCGACGGCGACGCCGACGGCTTGACGGCAGACGCGGACGCGAACATGGACACGAACGCGGACGCGGCTGAGACCGCGAGCCGAGACGGCGGAGCGAGCGCGGAGCGAAGCGACGGCGACGGTGCGCTTTTCGGACGCCCGAGATCGGACGAGCGAGGGCGTGATACGCTCTCGGCACAGGGATTTCACGCGGTCGACGAGGACCGGCTCGCCGGGGACCCGGATCCGCACGGGCCGCTCCGCGCCACGGCGTCGTTCCCGGAGGTCGACGCGGGGTACGTCCTCGACAGGACCGCGGTGCGCGACGGCGAGCGGCGCTCGATCGCCGGACTGCTCGTCGACGGGCTCTCCGAGGGGACCGACCACGCGCTCGTCGGACCGCCGGGAAGCGGGAAGAGCACCGTCTGTCGGAGCGTCGCGGTCGAGTGGTATCGGTCGGGACGCGGCCCGGTGACGTACCGCGCGAGCGGCGGCGGCGAGGCGTTCACCGCCACCGAGCGGCTGCGGGAGCGCGTCACCGAGGGCGACGGCCACCACCTCGTGGTCGTCCAGGACGCCGTCGACCCGGGGGCCGCAGAGGCGGTCGGCGTCGCCCGCGAACTGGCCGACTGCGACGACGTCTCGTTCCTCTTCGACGCCCGCGAGGAGCCGTACGACGACCCCGACGGCCTCCCGCTCTCCCCCGCGGACCTCCGCTACCGGCGGGCGATCGAGACCGTTCGGATCCCCCGGCTCGACGAGCGCGAGGTCGAGCGGTTCGTCCGCCACGTCGCCGACGTTACCGGGTCGGTCCCGGCCGCCGATCCGGAGTCGCTGCTCGCCGACGTGCGCCGGGTCGACGACGAGCGCGTCGGCGAGCTGCTGTGTCTCGTCCACCGCCTCGTCCGCGCGACCGACGGGGCGGGAGAGACCGACCTCGACGAGGTGACCCGGAATACCGCTGCCGGGGACGACGCGGAGCCGACCTCCGGGCTGGAGACCGCGGTCGCGGAGGCGGTCCGGGAGGTCGAGAGCCGCCCGCCGCCGACCGCGGACGTCGCGGTGTTGGTGAACCTCCTCAACGTCGCCGGCGTGAGCGACGTTCGGACGCTGGCGTACGCGCTCGTCGACGGCCCGGACCGGGGCGTCTCGGACGAGGCGGACGGCGATCCGTCGCCGACGGTCGAGTCGGTTCGCCGGGGGCTCGACCGGCTTACCGGCACGGCCCTCGTCGCGTCGGGCGACGGGGAGTACCGCACCGTCCACGACGAGTGGTCGGTGCTGTTCTTGGAGCAGTTGGTGGCGCGGGAGCCGGAGCCGGTCGTCGCGCGGCGCGTCGGGCGGACCGTCTCGCGGGTACTCGCGCTTGCGGACGACCCGGCGCGTCGCGCTCGGGTCCGACGGGCCGTCGGCGGGGACGCGCCGGCGATAGACCGAATCGAGCGCGATCCGGGAGCGTGGGCGGCCGAGACGGTTCGAGCGGTGTTCGGCGTCGGTCGGCGCTATCCTCGGCTCGCGGCGCTGTACGGCCGCGTCCGCTACGCCTGGATCGACCTCCCGGCGGCGTGCCCGGACGACCTGCGCGACCGCCCGCCGGAGTGGGTGTCGCGGATGTACGTCGACGCCGGCGACCTCGACGGCGCGACCGAGGCGCTCGACGCGTGGCGGCCGGCCGACGAGCGAGGAGCCGCTGAGCGCCAGCGAGGGTACGGTAACGTGGCGCGCCGCCGAGGCGAGTACGACGCGGCGCGAGAGCGGTTCGAGCGGGCAGAGGAACTGTTCGCGGCCGCGGGCGACCGCACGGGACTCGCGGCGGCGGTCAGGGGGCGAGCGCAGGCGGCGCACTTCGACGGCGACTACGAGACCGCCTACGAGGCGGCGTCGCGGGCGTACGCCATCGCCGCCGGGGCCGGCGACCCCATCGGGATGGCGAAGGCGCTGATGGACGTCGGCAACGCGCTCGACGCCCTCGACGGCACCGACGCAGTCCTCGACCACTACCGCGTCGCCGGCGACCTGTTCCGGGCGCACGACGACACCCACGGCGAGGCGAACGTCAGGACGAACCTCGCGGTCGCGCTACGGCGGCGCGGCGACCTCGACGCCGCCGTGCGAACCGCGGGGCGCGCGCTCGACGGCTACCGGACGGTCGGCGACGAACACCGCGAGGCCATCTCCCTGCTGAACCTCGCGGCGGTCGCCGAGCAGCGCGGCGCGGTCGGCGAGGCAGTCGCCCGCGCGTCGGAGGCGCGCGTGGTCGCCGAGCGGGTCGGGTCGGAGATGTACGAGGCGTTCGCGCTGAGCCACCTCGGCAGCGCGGCGTCCCTCGGCGGCGACCTCGACCGGGCGGAGCGGTTCCTGACGGCCGCGCTCGACCGCCTCGACGCGCTCGACGCCGACGCGCGCTGCGCGATGGTGACCGCGATTCTCGCGGAGGTGTCGATCGACCGCGGCGACCTCTCCACGGCCGAGCGCTGGACGGAACGGACCGCGTCGCTGCTCGACGATCACGCCGGCCACAAGCGGCTCGCCGAGGCGGACCGGGTCCGCGGACGGCTGGCGCTCGCTCGGGGGGATCCCGACGCCGCGACGACGGCGCTGCGGTCGGCGGTCGACGCCGCGAGGGAGGGCGGGTTCACGCAGGTCGAGGCCGAGGCGCTCGCGTCGCTGGGGGCCGCGGCCGCCGCGCGCGGCGACGCCGCCGCGGCCGCCGACCGGCTGACGGCGGCCCTCGACCTCGGCCGTCGGATCGAGGGCGCGAAGGCGGTCGTCACCGCGGCCGACCGGATCGCGGACCTGCTCGCCGGGGAGTCCGACGCGGCGGCCGGGGTCGACCGCGAGGCGCTGGCCGAGGCGCTCCGGGCGTCGCCGCCCGAGGGGGTCCCCGCCGACTCGGCCGCGGACCCGACCGCGTACCGAGCGATCGCGGACCGGTGGCGCGTCGACCGCGACGGGGTCGCCGCGGCGTACCCCGCACTCGGCTGAGGTGCGGTCCCCAGCGCCGCTGACGCCGGACGGTGTCGCAACCGCTTTGGGCGCGCGGTCGGTATCGCGGGCATGACCGACGCCGAGACGCTCGCGGACCTGCGGACCGCCGCCGACTATCAGTTCGGGGCCGGCGCGGGCGAGGCCCTGTTCCCGCCGGACGACCCCCTCACGGTGCGCCGGTCGAGCGGCGGCCGCCCGCGGCAGGTGATCGACGGCGACGTCGACGACACGCCCGGCAGCAGCGAGGGCGACCGCCTCGTCTCGTACGGCACCGACGGCCGGTTCACGCTCGGCCTCGCGGGCGGAAAGCGGATCCACGACGCGTTCCCCGAGCCGCGACACCGGATGGTCGTCGGCGAGGAGAGCGAGCCGTTCGTGCGCGAGGGGCGCGACGCGTTCGCGAAGTTCGTCACCGCGGCCGACGACGGGATCCGACCCGGCGACGAGGTGCTCGTCGTCGACGAGACGGACGCGATATTCGGCGTCGGCCGCGCCGAACTCTCGGGTGCGGAGGCCGAACAGCTCGGCTCCGGCGTTGCCGTGAAGATGCGCGACGGAAATCCCGCTGACGACGACTCATAAATCCCTCTGCGGTGGCGCGCGCCTGCGAGCGCCCGAAGGGCGCGAGACAGCGCCGCGCGAGGGAGTCGGCGGCGACCAACGGGAGCCGCCGACGAGGCTGGGGAGGCGTGAGGTGCGGTTGCGGTGCGGGGTGGGACTCGAAGGGGCAGTCGCGAGGCGGGCGCAGGCGACGCAAGCACTGGAAGGAGCGAGCAACGCGAGCGACTGAAGCGCACAGCGAGCATGCGCCCGCCTCGCGACTGGGGCTTCGATGATATTCGTATTGATCAGCGATTTATGAGAAGTGACTACGTACAGCCGAGCGGCTGGGGCTTCGGTGGTGGTGTTCTCGGCAGCGGCTGTGTCGTAGCAAGCGACCGAGGCTTCGCCGGTCGTGTTCTCGGCAGCAACTGTGTCGTAGCGAGCAGCCGGGTTTTTGACGGCTCCCGCGGCCGACCGAAACCCTACGCCCGAATCGACTTATAAGAACGCCGCGAGCCCCAGCGCCTCGATCAGCGGCACGCCGGCGATGACCGACCCGATCAGGTAGCCGCCGATCGCACCGCCGTTCAGCAGCGGGAGGCCCGCGTGCGGGCGGCCCTGAATCACCCACCGCATGAGGACGAGCAGCCCCACGAGGGTCCCGACCATCGCCAGCAGCGCGGGGAGGTTCACCCCCAAAAGCGGGACCGCGAGGTTCGGAGCCGACGAGAACGTCGCGGCACTCGCGATCAACACCGTCGGGATGACGGCGTCGCCCAGCCCGATGAAGAAGGCGTCGCGGTCGCCGGGTTCGGCGTGATCGTCAGGTTCGGCGGGGTCGCCAGCTTCGGCGGGGTCCGCGTCCGACTCCTCGTCGTTATCCGCCCCGGCGGCCTCCTCGCCCACCCCGGCGGCCTCCTCGCTCGCGGTCTCGCCGTCGAGCAGCGAGTACGACAGCGACAGCGGGATCACCAACACGACGGGGATGTTGAGGTCCATGATTCCCTCGGCGAGCGACAGCATGTGTTCGGTCCCGTACACGGAGATGGCGTCGTAGACGGCGAGGACGGCGAGCAGTAGCAGCGCGGGCAACAGGCCGAACGAGATGCCGAACAGCCCGGCCGCGCCCGCGCCCATCAACACCCCCGCGGTGTCTATCACGTACCACTCGGGGTGGACGAGGAGGCCGGCCCCGACCGCGAGCGCCGGCACCGCGGCCGCCAGCGGCGACACGAGCGCGGAGAAGACGTACCACGAGAGGTACGCGGAGACGCCGACGATCAGCAGGCGGATCGCCCCGTCGAGGTCGTAGCGGAACGCCGCGAGCATCAGCCCGGTCATCGCGACGATGGCGACGACGTACAGCAGGCTGTTCGCCGGGTTGTCGGGGTTCTCGACCGCCTGATAGCCGCTGTCGACGAACTCCGGGACAAGTGCCAGCGCGCCCAGCTGGACGGCGAGGAACAGCCCGACCACGAAGGCGACGCCGCGGTACTCGCGGGGGAACATTCGACCGCCGGTTCGGCGGCCGGGGGTTTCGTCCTTGCGCTTCCGGGCCGCGAACGCCGACACCGTCGGCTGCTGGCGGGGTGAGAGGCGTGACAGAAACGGGTCCGGACTCGGTGTGGGAGCGGGTGGGCCCGAACCCGAGCCGGCGGACGACGGACGGTGGAAGCGAGTGGCCGAGCGGCCCGCCCCGAAAGGGATGGGGCCGGTCGGATTCGTCCGCGGCGTTTGCTTTCTCCGGCGTCGGAGATAAGAACGTACCGGCCAAATTATCGGTATAGATACTCCCGACGAGACAGTGAGGCTTCGACCGCGTCGTCCCCGAACGAACTCGCCTCGGCAGGACGAGACGATCGATAACGGTGACGAGCGACAGACGACGGACCGGAGAAAACGCGGAAGGAGGCGAAGTGCGGAACGGGACAGGATACGGAACGAGGCGGAATGCGGGACTATCGGAACGGGAGGAAGCGGAAAGGGGTGGGCGAAAGGCGAACGGAGAGGTGGTGGGAGGCGGGCGGGCGGCGGCCGGACAGCGGACCCCCAGGCTGTCGTCGGCGACGCCGCCCGGGTGGTCGGGACGGGCGCGCGGATTGTTAACGCCGAACTCCAACGAGAAAAGCGTCGGACTTCGGCGACCGAACGTACGTGCCTCACAGGTATAAATATGTGAGATCCGGTCGCGGCGCTCCCGTCGTTCAGAGCCGAAACGCCGAGACCGCCCCGTTACCCGCCTCGGGGCGGCTCACCGACGATTGGGGAGCAACTCACCGACGGTCGCGGAGCGCCGGGAACTCCTCGCGGACCGCGGCGACCCGGTCGGAATCCACCGTCGCGGTGACGACTCCGGGGTCGTCGCCGACCGACGCGAGCGCGGTCCCCCACGGGTCGTACACCGCGCTCCGTCCGCAGAGCGCGTCGCCGCCGAAGCGACCGCTCCCGTTGACGGCGGCGACGTACGCGAGGTTCTCGATGGCCCGCGCGCGACCGAGCGTCCGCCAGTGTTCGATCCGGGGGTACGGCCACGCGCTCGGCACCAGCACGCACTCGACGCCGCGGTCGACCATCTCGCGGAACTGCTCCGGGAACCGGAGGTCGTAGCAGGTCGTCACGCCGAGCGTGACGCCCGCGACCTCCGTCACCGGCGTCCGCTCGCCGGGTACCATCCGGTCCGTCTCCTCGGAGCCGTACCCGAACAGGTGTCGCTTCCGGTAGACGAGGCGACGCTCGCCGTCGGCGTCGAACAGCACCGCGGCGTTCGCGAGGCCGGACTCCGCCGGCACGTCGATCCCGTCCGCGGCCGACGCCGACAGGTCCTCGACGACCGTCCCAGCGAGTACCGCCACGCCGTGTTCGTCGGCCGCGGCGGCGAACCGGGCGAGGCGGTCGCCGGCGAGGCTCTCGGCGGCCCGGCCGTACGAGTCGAACGCGAAGTAACCGACGTCGAACAGTTCGGGGAGAACGACGAGGTCCGCCCCCTCGTCGGCGGCCGCTTCGATCCGGTCGAGCGCGCGGTCGACGTTCTCCTCGACGGCACCGCCCTCGACCGCCAGCTGGACCCCTGCGAGCCTCATGCCGGCGAGGCCAGCGAGGCGCGGAGCGCGGCTTCGAGGTTGTCCAGTTCGGCGTCGAAGTTCCGCTTGAAAAAGGACTCGACGCCGGGGAGCCGCCCGTCGACGACGAACTCGTTGGCGAGTCGGCAGCCGCCGTCGTCGGTCTCGGTGATCTCGTGTTCGCCGGTCACGCGGAACGCCCGCGACTTCCCGACGAACTTCACCCGGTTCGGGGGGTCGCGCTCGACGTCCTCCGTCTCGACGTCGATGGTCGAACGGATCATCGGTATCGGCAGCGCGACGTGCCACGTCGCGCTCCCGTCGTCGTGAACCTCGAAGGAGTCGACCACGCTGATAGCGCCCGCGCGCTGCTCCGCGTCCGAGATGAACGCCCACACGTCGGCCGGCGGCGCATCGAACTCGAACGTCCGGGAGACTCGAACGGTCATACGATCCCGTTTGGGGCTACGGGGGTTAAAAATGCGCGTCGACGGAGTCGGAGACGAGGAACGCGGCGGGCGGGCCTCACCCGTCCGGCGTCACGCGCCAGGTCGTCGACTTGGCGCGGCCCCACTTCTCGATGTCGACGTCGTCGGACTTCTCGGCGAGACGGGGGAGCCGCGACCCCACCTGTTTGGCGGTGAGACCGATCGCGTCGGCGATCGTCTTCGAGCGAACGTACCGCTCGCCACGGGTGACGCTGTCCGTGAGGTACGCGAGGATCCGCTGTTCCTCCTCGGTGTACTCGCTCATTGGCGTATCTACGTGTCTGACGCTCTTAACGGTTTCTCGTTTTTCCGAACGGACGCCGATCGCCCCCGTGGAGAGGAGCCGAACCGGCAGCAGCCGTACCGGGGCCGGGAGTCGGTCAGTCGAACAGCTGAACCGCGCCGACGGCGAGCGTCGCGAAGACGAACGCGCCCGCGAATCCCCACGCCTTTCCGAGCTGTCCCGGGTACGCAAACATCACCACGGCACCGACGACCGCGATGGCACCGAGCGCCAGCGCGACGCCGACCTCCTTGTCCGATTCGATGGAACCCTCGCTCATACGAACCGCTTCGCGGGGGACCACTTAGTTCATGCGAAGCGGGCGACGGGGACCGAGACCGCCGTCCCCTCAGATGATCTCGACGTGATCGGACTCCTCGTTGAGCGCGAGGTTCGCCGCGATCTCGGCGTTCCGCATCGCGTACTCCGCGGTGTGTTGGAGGCTGACGAGCACCTCGCGGGTCATCAGCAGCGTTTCGTTGTCGAGGTCGTTCGGGAGTTCGTCGAGGATCTCCTGTTCGCGGTCTTCGAGCCGCGAGAACAGGTCGCGGCACTCGACGGTGAGGTCGTAGTCGCGCTCGACGACGGCGCGGACCGCGAGCGCGGTCAGCTCGTCGACCTGATCGGTGAACTCGCGGATCTGGCGCATCGTCGCGCTGTCGACGTCGAGGGTGTGGCCGTCCGCCTCCATCACGATCTCGGCGATGTCTTCCGCGTTGTCCGCGGTGAGTTCGAGGTTCTTCGCGACCGAGCGATAGCCGATGAGCGGGAAGCCCTCTTCGAGGCCGACCGCGCGGGCGAGGTTCGGATTCTGGTAGGCGGTGAAGATGAGCCGGAGCAGGAGGACGAATATCTTGTTCGCCTGCCGCTCGCGGTTGAGCGCGCGCTGCGCGAGGTCGGGGTTACCGTGCGCGAGCGCCTTCACGGCCTCGCCGCGCATCGTCGACCCGGTGTTCTCCAGCCGTTCGAGCAGGTTGTCGAGGGTGAAGTCCTCGGGGTCGACCGAACAGCGGATCGAGATGTCTTCCGGCGTCTCCTCGATGACGCCGAGACCCATCAGCTGCGTCTCGGCTTTGTACACCGCGTTGATGTGCTCGCTGTCGAGCGTCCCCTCGCTGCGGACGTGGATCACGCGCCGACCGAGCACGTACTGCGCGACGATGGCGCGTTCGAGCGAGCGCGCGTCGAGTCCGTCGGCGTTTATCACCGCCTCCGACTCCTCGCTGCTCACCGACTCGGGCAGCACCGTAAGCGTCCCTTTTCCCCCCATCCGCAGCGACACCTCGTCGCCTTTGTTCACGCCGTGTTCCTGCGCCCACTCGGCCGGGAGCGTCATCGCCAGCGTCGACGGCCCCAACCGTTGGACTTTCCGCGTTTCCATGCGCGAACATATCGCGGGATAGACCTTAACGTTGTTCCCATGTTCATTATATGCTTTATCGAATATACAAGGGGGAACCGCACGCGCCGATCCCCGTGTGTCGGTGTGAGCGACCGAAACGGCGGGGGTCGGCGACGAGGGATCACGTCGACGACGAACGACCGCTCCGATGGCGAACGATCCGCGCGCTTATATCGGTCAGGCGGGGATAACGGGTATGACCGAGCGGGTACTCGTCGTCGACGACTCCTCCTTCCAGCGGACCGTCGTCCGGGACGCGCTGGCGGACCGGTTCGAGGTCGTCGGCGAGGCGGAAAACGGCGCAGAGGCGGTGGAACTCTTCGAGGCGTACGAGCCGGACGCGGTGTCGATGGACGTCGTGATGCCGGAGATGACCGGGATCGAGGCGACGGCCGCGATCAAGGACCGCTGGCCGGACGCGGTGATCGTGATGTGTACGAGCGTCGACCAG
Organism: Halorubrum sp. DM2; assembly: GCF_901686465.1. Classification (NCBI taxonomy): domain Archaea; kingdom Methanobacteriati; phylum Methanobacteriota; class Halobacteria; order Halobacteriales; family Haloferacaceae; genus Halorubrum; species Halorubrum sp. DM2. The sequence continues at coordinate 2,565,331 of NZ_LR594487.1, read as the reverse complement.
CAGGAGAAGATGATGGAGGCGGTGAAGGCGGGTGCCGACGGCTACGTGACGAAGCCCGTCGACGCCGAGGAGCTGGTCGGCGAGTTCGAGAGCCACCTCGGGTGAGGCCCGGTCGGCTCCCGCGGTCGCACCGAACTCGGGGTCGAGTCAGGCCGGGTCGAACGACCGGAGGATCGTCGCGAGGGCACTCGCCAGCTCCTCGAACCGGTCTATCTCCATCGAGTCGGTCGTCAGCCACGCGCCGTGGCCGTTGGCGATCACTCGGGTGAGGTATCCGTTCTCGAACACGCGCACGGTGAACCGGTAGTCTCCGAGCTGCGTGTTCGCGTACAGCGACTGCGCGCGGAATCCCTGTCGCTCGTTCTCCGCGAAGCCGATCAGGTCCGCGGTTCGGCTCAGGTCGCTACGGAGGTACAGCTGTTCGACGTCGTCTTCGGTGAAGTACGTGAGACTCCGGAGTTCGTCGCCCGTCGCGGTGCGGGTCGCACTGAGGAGCTCGTCGATCTGTTCGGTCGATGGATGAGACATACAACCATGATCATCGCTCTCATACATGAGCGTGTGGGTGGCCACGCCGGGACGAGGGCCGCCCACCGGAATCGGGAGTCCGTGACGGCCGAGAAGGACAGAGTTTACCGACTCCCGGGTGATCGCTCGTCTGATGAGCGAGTACGACGACGTCTGCGTCCTGTTGCCGACGATGAACGAGGCGGAGACGGTCGCACGCGTCGTCACTGACTTCCGCGACGCCGGCTTCGAGCAGGTCCTCGTGATCGACGGCCGCTCGACGGACGAAACGCGGTCCGTCGCCCGAGAGGCCGGCGCGCGCGTCGTCGAACAGTCGGGACGCGGGAAGGGACAGGCCGTCAGGGAGGCGGTCCGGGACCACGTGGACGCGTCGTACGTGCTGATGGCCGACGCCGACGCGACCTACGACGCCGCGGACGCTGCGGCGATGCTCGATCCCCTCCTCGACGGCAACGCCGACCACGTCATCGGGAACCGGTTCGCGGACATGCGCTCCGGGGCGATGACGCGGCTGAACCGGATCGGGAACCGCGTGATCAACCTCGCGTTCCGGGCGATCCACCGCAAGAACTACCGCGACATCCTCTCGGGATACCGGGCGTTCACCCGCGAGTCGTTCGAGCGCCTCCATCTCACCGCGGACGGGTTCGGGATCGAGACCGAGATGGCCGTCGAGTGCGTGAAGAATCGCCTCTCGGTTACGGTGGTACCGATCACGTACCGAGAACGGCCCGGCGGCTCGGCGACGAACCTCCACCCGATCCGGGACGGCGGGGTGATCTTCCTGGAGCTGTACCGCAAGGCGAAGACGAACAACCCGCTGTTCTACTTCGGCAGCGCCGGCGTGGCGTCGACGGCGTCGGGGGCGGCGATGGCGGCGTTCGTGCTGTATCGGTACCTCGCGTTCGGCGTCAGCCACGAGGTGATCGCCGTCGGCGCGGTCGGCGCGATCATCCTCGGGATCCAGCTGCTCGTGTTCGGCGTCCTCGCCGACATGATCCACTCGCTTCACGTGGAGCAGATCGAGCGGTACGAACGCTCTATCGACGATCGAGCGGCCGGGCGTCCGTCCGGGACCGATGGACTGGAGGCCACCGAGGGCCGCGACTCCGACGCTCGCGGCGCGGAGTCCACGCGACGCGAGGAGCCGGGCGACGCCCGCGACTGACCGAGAACGAGTCCCGTCGGCGGGCGGTCTGCGGGGGCCTGCGGGCGGTCTACGGGTGGTGTGATCCGAGATACCATCTGCTTTTGTCGCTCCGGGGGTATCCCTAGGTATGAGCTCCCGTGGCACGTCGTTGCGAGACAGGATCCGCGAACCGGAGTACACCGGGGAGAACCGCTGCGTCCCGTGTACCGTGCTGAACGTGGTCCTCGCCGCGGCGCTGACCGCGGCGGCCGCAGTGTTCGGGCCGGTGGTCGCGGCGGCCGTGCTGGTCGCGTCGCTAGGGAGCATCTACTACCGAGGCTACCTGGTCCCCGGAACGCCGGAACTCACGAAGCGGTACCTCCCCGACCGCGTGCTCCGCCTGTTCGGAAAGGCCCCCGAAGGCCCCCGAGACGGGTGGGAGAGGGCGTCGACGGGAGGGTCCGACGAGGTGACGGTGACCACGTTCGAGGCGGACCGGACCGCCGAGGGGACGAGCGAGGTCGCCGAGCGGTCCGCCGCCGAAGTTTCCGACGGGTCCGCGGACGACGACTCCGATCAGTCCGCGGACGAGTCCGAGGACCGGTCCACGGACGAGACCGACCACGACTCCCCCGCGGGCGACGAACCCGAGTTCGAGACGGTGGAACGGATTCAAGACCAGCGCGAGAACGCCGTGGATCCGACCGAATTCCTCCTCGACATCGGCGTCGTCGAGCCGACCGACGACGGCGCGGACCTCGTCTTCGAAGAGAGCTTCGCCGAGGCGGTCGAGTCGCGCGTCTCGTCGCTCGAACGGGAGGACGTGCGGGCGGAGACGCTCGCGGAGATGTTCGGCGTGAGTCCGGACGACGTCGCCTTCGAGGACAGGGAGTACCCCGCGGTGACCGTCCTGCGGCGCGTTCGGAAGTGGCCGGGCGACGGCGCGTACCTCGCGGACGTGGCGTCGCATCTCGCCCTCGTCGAGCGCACCGATCGGTGGCTCGACGTGCCGGCCGAACAGCGGCTCTCTATCCTCCAGTCGCTCCGGTCGTTCCTGTCCTCGTGTCCGGTCTGCGGCGGCGAGGTCGCCGCGACCGCGGACACCGTCGAGTCCTGCTGTATGGCCCACGAGGTGGTCGCGATCCGGTGTGAGAGCTGCGGCGAACACATCCTCGAACTCGAACCGGAGAAGATCGCGACGCCCGGCGAGGACACGGGCATCACGCCGTAGGCCGGTCCGAGCGAGTCCTCAGCCCATCTCGACCCGCGGTCGAGGTAGCCGTACGCCATGTCCTGGACGACGTTCCCGAACACGCCGACGCCGATGACGACGACGGTCCCGCCGAGCAGCACCGGGAGGTCGCGGTCGGCGACCGCCCGCAACAACAGGAGTCCGAAGCCCTCGATGCCGAACAGGGCCTCGATCACGAACGTCGAGAGGACGAGCAGTCCCAGCGCCTCGGTGAAAAGCATCGAGAAGAACGGGATCGCGGCGTTCCGAAGGACGTGGGCGGCGACGCGGTACCCCGACGCGCCCTTGGCCCTGACGAGCGAGACGAACTCCGCCGTGGCGTACTCCCGCGAGTGAGCGCGGGAGTAGCTGACGTAGCCGCCGAGCAGCGCGGCGAACGTTAGTCCGATCGGGAGCAGATGTTCGAAGACGAACGGCGGCGGGTCCAGTCGGCCGTCGACAGTGAACGAAAAGAGCATTCCCCCGACCCAGAAGCCCGGGAGAGCGAAGAGGACGTACGCCACCGCGACGCCGCCGGATCCGACGCGGCTCTCGGGCCCGAACTCCCCGACCCCGAGGCGGAGGCCGCGGTCGACGACGCGGCCGCGAGGCTCGCGGACGGCGACGTCGACGCCGCGGACGAAACGCTGGCCGCGGCCTTCCCCAGCGTCTGCGAGCGCGAAACGCCGGCGGCCGTCGACCGGCCGACCGAGGGCGAAACGGAGCGGCAAACGACCGGGACCGTCAGCTGCCTCCGGCACGGTCGGGCGGAGAGCGCGGAATTGACCCGGTCAGACGAAAGTGACGAGACCGGGCGTTAGATCGACAAGACGGCGGCGAAAAGGCCGGGTCATCGGCGGATCGGTCCGGGAAGCGCGGATCAGCGGACGATCCGCACCGTCGTCTCGTCGGTCAGGCCGCGCTTCTCGGCGTCCGTCGCGTTGATCGCGACACCGATGGTGTGGGTTCCGACTCCCGCCGGCTCCCACTCGCTGTCGGAGACCCTGAACAGCTGGTCCCACCGCTTTTGGAACTCCTTGCGTTCGCCGCGGTCGAACGACAGCTGCCCTTCCTCGTCGGGCGGGTCTCGGATCGGGACCTCGGCCGCCTCGACGTTGCCGTCGACGGTCCACTCCCAGAGGAGCGGGGAGACGGTCGGGATCGATATCGGCACCGGCAGGCGGTTGCGAAGGGTCACGCGGAACGGGACCGGCTCGCCGACCTCGTACTCGTCGTCCGACGTCTCCACGGACACCGACACCGGAAGGTGACGGAACCGTCGGGGGATCAGGAGGTCGCTCAGCGTCGACGACGGGACCGATCGCAGCGCCTGAAGCTTGGTCCGTCGCTCCTTTTTCGACGGCGCGTGGGCTTCCTCGTCGTCGCGGTGGAGGGCGTTCGATTCGTAGATCCGACGCATTGGGGGCGTTACGACGAGCGAAGCATAAAGGGTTACGCCGGACGGGCGGTCGACGTGCCCGAGTCGGAGCGCGAGTCGCGAACGTCGGTTACGCCGCGTTACCGAAGACGTCCCGCTCGTCGTCGAACCGGTCGTCGAACCGGAGACACGAGATGTGGTGGTCGTCGCTCACCTCGTACGCGTCCGGCTCGTGCGTCGAACACGGCGAGGTGAACGCGTCGTCCAACGCCGTCGCCGCCGCGGAGAGCTCTTCGTCGCGAAGCAGATCGATCGCCTCCGAGACCGCGGCCTCCGCGTCGTCGTCCGACAGGCGGTCCGGGAGGTCGAACTCGGTGCGGACCATCCGACCGAACTGCTCGCGCGACGCGTCCGTCGGGTCCGTTCGCGATCCCGTCACCTCGCTTTCGAGCTCCGCCGTCACCGACCCGACGGCGTCCGCCTCCCGCGTCCGGAGCTTCATGTCCATGATCGACCGCCACGTCTCCTGCGAGAGGTCGTAGTCGGCGTCGCGGATCACCTTCGGACATCGGGTGTGGAACCGGCAGCCCGACGGCGGGTCCAGCGGGGAGGGAACGGTCCCGGACAGGAAGATCTGCTCGCCCTCCCAGAGCGGGTCTGGTTCGGGAATCGCGGAGAGGAGCGCCTCCGAGTACGGGTGGTACGGTGGCTCGAACACCTCCTCCGTCGGCGCGATCTCGGCGATCTCGCCGAGATACATCACCGCGATCCGGTCGGAGATGTGCTCGACGACGCTGAGGTCGTGAGCGATGAACACGTAGGAGAGCCCGAACTCCTCTTGGAGGTTCTCCATGAGGTTGAGGATCTGCGCTTGAACGCTCACGTCGAGCGCGGACACCGGCTCGTCGCAGACGATCACCTCGGGATCGACGGCGAGCGCGCGGGCGATGCCGATCCGCTGGCGCTGACCGCCGGAGAACTCGTGCGGATAGCGGTTCGCGTGGCTCGGGTTCAGGCCGACGGTTTCGAGTAGTTCGTAGATCCGCTCTTTCCGCTCTTCGCCGCTCGCGATGTCGTGGATGTCGAGCGGCTCGCCGATGATGTCGCCGACCGTCAGCCGCGGGTTCAGGCTGGAGAACGGGTCCTGGAAGATGTACTGGACGTCCTTCCGGAGGTTCCGGAGGTCGGAGCTGGATAGGTCCGTGATGTCTTCGCCCTTGTAATAGACGGAGCCGCCCGTCGGCTCGACCAAGCGGAGCATGCTGCGTCCGAGCGTCGTCTTCCCGCACCCGGACTCGCCGACGACGCCGAGCGTCTCGCCCTCGTGGAGTTCGAGGTCGACGCCGTCGACCGCTTTCACCCACTGCGACCGACCGAGAAGCTTGTCGACGAACCCGCCGGTCGAGTCGTAGTACTTCTCTAACCCCTCGACTCGGAGGATCGGTTCGGCGCTACTCATCGCGATCACCCTCGACGTACTGCACGGCCGCGCCGTCCGCCGGGCCGGTCGTCTCGACGGAGTACGTGAGCCCCTGCGAGAGCCCCTCCGTGTACTCGAGACAGGCCGCGGCGTGTTCCGTGTCGAGAGTGGCCTCCGCTCCCGACTCGACGTCGGTGAGCGGCGGCTCCTTGCGCGTACACTTCTCCTCGGCGAACGGACAGCGCGGGTGGAAGCTACACCCGGAGGGAAGCTGAACGAGGTCGGGCATCACGCCCGGAATCGTCTGGAGCCGCTCCCGCTTGTCGCTGACGCGGGGGATCGAGCTCATGAGTCCGACCGTGTACGGGTGTTTGGGGTCGTAGTACAGCTCCTCGACCGGTGCCTTCTCGACCGGTTTCCCGGCGTACATCACCATGACGCGGTCACAGACCTCGGCGATGACGCCGAGGTCGTGGGTGATGAGCTGAATCGCCGTGTCGAACTCGTCGGCCAGCTCCCTGAGTTCGTCGAGGATCTGCGCCTCGATGGTCACGTCGAGCGCGGTCGTCGGCTCGTCCGCGACGATCAGGTCGGGGTCACACGACAGGGCCATCGCGATGATCGCCCGCTGTTGCATCCCGCCCGAGAACTCGTGCGGGTAGTCGGAGAACCGCTCTTCGGCCTCCGGGATACCGACGCGGTCGAGCAGCTGAATCGTTCGCGCCTTCGCCTCCTTGGACGTGTAGTCCAAGTGGTGTTCGATCGCCTCCGCGATCTGCCCGCCCACCGTGTATACCGGGTTGAGCGCCGTCTGTGCGTCCTGAAAGATCATCGATACCTCGTTGCCGCGGATCGAGCGGATCTCCGACTCGGACATCTCCAGCAGGTCCTCGCCTTTGAACAGGATCTCTCCGCTCTCGATCCGGCCCGGACTGTCGATCAGTCGCAACACGGAGAGTGCGGTGACGCTTTTGCCCGCGCCGCTCTCGCCGACCACGCCGAACTTCTCGCCCTTCTCGATGCGGAACGAGAGGTCGTCGACAGCCGTTACCACGCCCTCTTGGGTGTAAAATCGGACGGTGAGGTCCTTCACTTCGAGCAGCGCCATCAGTCCTCACCTCCGCGGCCGACACCCGTCTGCTGTGCGTCCAGTGCGTCGTTGATACCGTCACCGATCATGTTCATTGACATCACGAAGATGAAGATCGCCGCACCGGGGTAGACCGTCGCCCACCAAGGGATCTGGCCGCCCGGTCCCTGGATGAGCGTCGACCGCGTGGCGTTCAGCATGGTGCCCCACTCGGCCGAACTGGGGTCTAACCCGAGTCCGAGGAAACCGAGCGCTGCGACGCCAATGACGACGCTCCCGATGTTGAGCGACGCCAAGACGATGAGCGGCGGCATCGCGTTGGGAGCGATGTGTCTGAAGACGACCGAGCGGTCGCGCGCGCCGAGCGCTTTCGCCGCCATCACATACTCGTTTTCTTTGATCTTCAGTACTTCCCCTCTCACCAGACGGCCGTACCCCGCCCAGCCGAAGAGGCTGAACGCCAAGACGAGCTGCCAGTAGCCGCCGCCGAGGATGGCGACGATGATGAGCGCTAAGATGAGCCCGGGGAACGCGAAGATAGTGTCGACGATCCGCATCATCAGCTCGTCGACGTTGCCGCCGTAGTAGCCCGAGATGGAACCGTAGATCAGCCCGAACGACCCTGTGAGTCCGACGACGATAAAGCCGATCGAGAGGCTGTAGCGGCCCCCGACGAGGATCCGCGAGAACAGGTCGCGGCCGGAGCCGTCGACGCCCATCGGGTACTCCCAGCTGGGTGGGTCATACACCTCGACGGCCGGGTCTTGGAGGTACAGGATAGTCGTGGGGTCGTACGGAGCCAACGAGAACGGTTGGACGACCATGCCGAACATCTCGATGGGACGGGCGAAGAACGCCGCCAGCGACATCAGGACGACGATGACGAGCGCGCCCATCGCGGAGCGGTTCCGCTTGAACTTCCGGAAGCCGCGCCGCCAGCGGCCGACGGTTTCGCCGCTCGATTCGTCGGTCCAGTCGGACATCGGCTCTCGGTCTCTGACGCGGTCCGAATCGAATCCAGAGATGCGGATCCGGCCGCGTTCGTCGTGAGTTTGTCGGTCAGTCATATCGGATCCTCGGGTCGAGCGCCGCGTACACGATGTCGGCGACGAGGTTCGCGAGAATGACGAAGAACCCGGTAAACAGGGTGATCGCCATGACGACGTTGATCTCTCGCTGGTTGATGGCATCGATGAACTCCCGTCCGAGTCCCGGCCAGTTGAACACGACTTCTACGACGACCGATCCGGCCACGATAGAGGCCGTGAGCGTCGCCGCGAGCGTGACGACCGAGATCAGGGAGTTCCGCAGTACGTGTTTGAGTATCACCGTTCGTTCGGGCAGGCCCTTCGCCCGCGCGGCGGTGACGTACTCCTTGTTCAGCTCCTCAGTCATCGACGTTCGCATCACGCGCATGATGCTCGCCGCCGAGGCGGTTCCGATGGTGAGACCCGGCAGAATGAGGTACCACAACATCTCCGGGGAGAGGAGCGACTGTCTCGACGGCGGCAACACGGGAAATAGACCCAGATACAGCGAGAATATCAGGATCAACATCAGCCCGAGCCAGAAGTTCGGGATCGAGATGCCGGACAGGGCGAGGAAACGGCTAACGGTGTCCCCGAGATTGTCCTTGTTGACCGCCGCGTAGATCCCCGCCGGAATGGCGATGACCAGCGCGAACGCCCACCCGAAGAGGCCGAGCGCGATGGTCTCCGGAAGTCGCGCCCACACGATCTCCGAGACCTCGCGGCCCGTCTGGAGCTCCTGTCCGAAGTCACCGACGAGCACGTTCGAGATCCAGTTCAGGTACTGCTCCCAAACGGGGCCGGAAAGCCCCCACCGTTCGCGAAGCGCAGCCTCTTCCGCCGGACTCACATCCGGGTTCAACGCGACCAGCTGCGTGACCGGATCGCCGGGAGTCAGGTGAAACAGCCCGAACGTGATCACCGACACCCCGAACATGATGGGGATTATCGACAGCGTGCGTTTTAGTATGAAACGTTGGAGGCTCATCGTTGCTTGTTCATCGCAGTTGGTTTATCCGCCAGTAGACGTAACGAGGTCATTCGTGTCATCGAAACGGGGGTTTTCGCCGAGGTCTCAGTTGTCCGCGGCGACCTGATCAAGCAGCTCTTGGGCGCGCTCGGGGTCGTACTCGTTCGTCGGACGGATCTCTTCTTCGAGCGCCTCGTAGTCGGTGGTTCCGGTTCCCTGCGCCAGCTGAGGGAGATCCGTCCACGCGGCGCGGGCGTAGCCGTTGTAGATGTTTTCGACGATTCGCTCGCGTGGGATCAGATGATTGATCGCCTTCCGAAGACGCGCATCGTCGAACGGGGCCACGTTGACCGGATACTGGATATAGTCGTATCCACCGGTTTCGACGCTGTGAATGATGTAATCATCCGAAGCACCGAAGTCGTCAAGAGTCGACGTTTCTAGCCCGTACGTAGAGTCGATCTCGCCGTTCTGAAGCGCCCCAGACCGGGTGGAGTCGTCGGGAACAATCTCGACCTCGAAGCCGTCGATGACGGGACCGTCCGGGAAGTCGCTGGAGCCGTCGAACCAGCTGAACGCCTCGCTGACGCCTTTCTGTTCGGTCCAGTAGTTGTCGAACTTCGTGACCTCGTAGTACTGCTCGTCTTCGAACTCGGAAAACTCGTAGGGACCCGTCCCAATGGGGATGTTGTCGTCCCGGGGGTCGATGATATTCCGCTCGCCCTCGCCTGTCCCTTCGTTGGACGCTTCGATCTCTTCGATCTGCGTGGCGTTGAGAATGCTCAGACCGGGGAGTTCGCGTTCGGCTTCAGCGTCGGCGATCTGCGCGTACAGATCGACGGTGTACTCGTCCACCTGGACGGCCGCCAGTACCGAATCGAATGTCTGTGCGGAGATGTCCGAGTTCTGCGTGTACTCGTAGGTCGCGACGACGTCTTCCGCAGTGAGTTCGTCGCCGTTGTGGAACTCGACACCCTCTTGAAGGTTGTACCGGTACTGCATTCCGTAGGTGCCGTCCTCGGCTGCCTCGATGGCATCGTCGGGGAGCAGGACGCGGACCTCGTCGTCCTCGGCCGGATTGTCCTCGGGATGCTGGACGATGACTTGGTCCGCATCTACCGCGCCCTCTTCGGTCGTCCCGACGGTCGACATGTAATCCGCGTACGCGGTCCGGTCGATGTCGTTCGTGTCGAGTAGTTCGTAGCTCTCGGCAAGCCACGGGTGAATATTGCCTCGAGTATCGTTGGCGATCAGCCCTTCGAAGATGAATCCCTGCGCCAGCGTTGACGTCGTGTCGTTGCTGTACGGCGGATCGAACGAGTCGATGTTCGCGCCGACCGCGATGCTCATCGTACCGCCCTCTGTGAGGTCAGAGAGCTCGGAGTCGCCCGCGGCGTTGTCACGGTCAAGCCACATGATCTGTTCGTCCTGCGGCGCGAACATGTTGTAGCTGTACGTTCCTTCCGCGAAGGGCCACATCTCGAAGCCGTGAACGTCCGTATTTGAGACGGCGGTCGAAAGACCGAAGTGGGTAATCGAACTGTACCGCTCTTCCGCGAGGTAATTCCACACCTCGTCGTAGCGTTCGGCACGAAGTTCGGAATCCTCGGCAACCTCAACGCCGTACCGTGCGGAATCCATCAGTTCATCCAGCTCGGGATCACTGATTCCGTTGAGGTTACAGCACTGACCAACGTTATCCGAGTGATGGAGAGCGTTACAGAAGCTCTCCGGGTTAAACGTCCCGGAAAGCCCAACACAGGGAATAAATCCGTTGTTCTGGTATTCAGGGTCAAGGATACGGCCGAGGTACGTGTTCCACTCGTACGTCTCGACGGTCGTGTTGAAGTAGCCGGTCTGCTCCATCGACTCGGCTATGAGTTCGACCATCTGGAGCCGGTCACTATTGTTAGCGCCGACTTCGAGCTGAACGTCGAGGGGGAAAAGCTCTCCATCGCCGCCGTCTCCGCCGTCACCGCCGTCGCCACCGTCGCCGCCGTCGGATTGGCCGCCACACCCGGCCAGGCTGGCTGCGCCAGCCGCCCCGATGGTGGCGATAACGTTACGTCGATTTATGTTTTGGTTGGAATCGGATGCGTTGTGCCGACTTGGCATACCACATCCTACAACTGATTACTATAATATGTTACGATACGCTGGGGGGTGGCGTTTGGAACGTATTATTGGACATAGTTTGATTTATACAACCAAATATGTGCGCAATTACAAATCATGGAACGACAACCCGACGAGGGAAAATGAATAATCATTATGGAATACAAGTGTGTTCGAATCTTGAAATCACGGATCTGTCGAGTGTGTGTTACTCTCTCCTCGATCCGCCCCCGAAGTGATGGGGAGTTGGGAAAAGATCGATTGAGACCCGACGGATCGCGGAGACCGAGGGCCGAGAGACGGATCACCGGGAGACGAGTCGCCCCGGAAGACGGGCCGCCCAAGGGACGAATCGGCCGCATCGGCGTCGGACAGACCGACCGCAACTCCGAACGGCCGTCACTCCGCCGTCGACGCGAACTCCGCCGGGTCGATCCGGTGCGGCTCCGGCACGTCCGCGTCGCTCGGAGCCACCGCCACGTCGCCGCGGGGATCGCCCGTCCCGTCGACCGTTTCTTCCCCTTCCTCCGGCGGGGCGAGCACCGCGGTCCCGCCGACCGAGAGCGGGGCGAGGAGACCGGCCGCGACGGCCGGCGGATCGGAGAACGGCCGGCGGAGGACGACTCGCGTCTCCGCGTCTATCTCTCCGCTCTCGACGGCGGTCTCCGCGATCGAACACAGGTCGCCGTGCGTGAACTCGCGGGGCGGCCCGGCGACGGCGACATCGTCGGGATCGACATCGCTTGGCGGCATCCCCGGGTTCTCGCTCCACAGCTCCTGCTCCCAGTGCGTGGTATTGGGGCGGTCGGGCGGTCCCCCGAACGCGGCGAGGTTCGTTCCGGGTGACGGGTCGAGGGCGGCCGCGGTCGCGACCGGCGCGAGCACGACGCGGTCGCCGGCCTCGATTCCGGCCGCCGGGTCGAACCGCACCGGCGCGCCGACGGCCGCGGCACCGAGGAACGCGAGCGTGGTATGAAACCCGGGCGTCGGGTCGACGGCGACGGTCGCGCCCGCGCGGACGCCGAGGTATCGGAGCACGTTCGCCGCCTTGTAGCCGTTCGTGATCAGGTCGTGGTGGGTCCGCTCCCGGCCGTCCGGCGTGACGAGCGCCGTGTCGCCGGTGCGCCGGTCGCGCGCGAGCAGGTCGCCGACGAGTTCCATGTGAGAACCTCGGAGCGCGCCGGCCTTAACGCTGCGGCGTCGGGCGATAGGTCGGGAGACCGAACCCGCGGGCCGCCGTCGCCGCGGGTCAGGGCGCGCCGGCGATGACCATCTTCGAGCCGTCCGCGGAGAAGGCCAGGTCGCGCGTGGACCCCGGGTCGACGCGCACCGCGTCGCCGGGACCGAGGTCGACGGGGTCGCCGTCGACCGTGAGCGTCGCCTCGCCGTGGAGCAGCACGTACACCTCCTCGTGGTCGGCGTCCGCGTGGTCGTGTTCCATCCCCTCCCACCCGTCGTCGGCCTCGACGACGGTGACGCCGAGGTTCTCGCAGTCGAGCGCGTCACGGAGGAAGTACATGCCGGGCGCGCGCGGTTCGACGTCGTCGTAGGCGGTCGTGTCGTAGCCCATGGTCGGACGGAGAGGGCCCACCGACGAAAAGATACGGGACGCGGAAGAGTCCCGGAGCCGACGATGCCGACGGGACCGTCAGAACGAGCTCTTCAGCTTCTCGAAGAAGCCGCCGCCGACGTCGATGTCCTCGCCGCCGGCCTCGGCGAACGCCTCCAGCGCCTCACGCTGGTCGTCGTTGAGCGACTCGGGGACGACGACCGCGACTTGGACGTAGAGGTCCCCCCGCCCGCGACGACGGAGCCGGGGCATCCCCTTCCCCTGAAGCCGGAACGTCTCGCCGCTCTGCGTGCCGGCGGGGACGTCCATTTCGACGGTGCCGTCGACCGTCTCAACCTCGACGGTGTCACCGAAGACGGCCTGCGGGAAGGAGACCGCTTCGTTGACGCGGAGGTCGTCGCCGTCGCGTTCGAACCGCTCGCCGACGTCGACATCGACCTCGATCAGCAGGTCGCCCTTCGGGCCGCCGTTCTCGCCGGGCGCGCCCTCGCGCTCCATGCGGAGGCTCTGTCCCGAGCGGATGCCCGCCGGGATCTCGACCGAGAGCGTCGCCTCCTCGCGGACGACGCCGTCGCCGCCGCAGTCGCCGCAGTCCTCGCTGTACAGTTCGCCCTCGCCCTCACAGCGGGGACACGTCGAAGTCTGCTGGACGCGCCCGAGCGGCGTCTGCTGGACCTGCTGGACCTGTCCGCGCCCGTTACACTGCGGACAGGTCTCCACGTCGGCGTCGGGCGGGTGGCCCGCGCCGTCGCAGGTGGCGCACTCGGTCGGCCGCGTGAGCGTGACCTCCTTCGTTGCGCCCTCGAACGCCTCTTCGAGGTCGATCGTCAGCCCGGTCTTGAGGTCGCGGCCCTGCCGCGGCCGGTTGCCGCCCCCGCCGCCACCCCGTCCGCGACCGCCACCGCCGCCGAAGAACTGATTGAAGATGTCCTCGAACCCGCCAGCGCCGCCGGCACCGCCGGCACCGCCGAAGGGACCGCCCGCGCCGCCGGGACCGCCGCCCCCGGTCGCGCCGCGCTTGTCGGCCTCGGTGAAGCGGTCGTGACCCATCTGGTCGTACTGCTGGCGCTTCTGGTCGTCGGTGAGCACCTCCTTGGCCTTCTGGATCTTCTTGAACCGCTCCTCGGCGTTCTCGTCGTCGCTGACGTCGGGGTGGTGTTCGGCGGCCTGCTTGCGGTACGCCTTCTTGATCTCCTCCTCGCTGGCGTCCCGCGACACGCCGAGGACGTCGTAGAAATCTTCGCTCATGCGTTTCGTTGGTTGAGTGGTGTTGATCGCCCGGTCGAGTTAAGCGGCGGGGTCGAGGCGTCGAAAATCGGATCGGGGGAAGCTACTCCTCGTCGTCGTCCACGTCTTCGAAGTCGGCGTCGACGTACTCCTCGTCGTCCGCGTCGGCATCGGGGCCCGCCGCGCCGCCGGGGCCGCCGGCACCGCCCATGCCGCCCATACCGCCGGGACCAGCGCCGCCAGCGCCGCCCGGACCGGCCTGCGCGGCCTGTCCCTCGTACATCTGCTTGCCGATCTCCTGAAGCTCCTCGGTGAGCGCCTCGGTGGCGGACTCGATCTCGTCGGTGTCGGCGTCCTCGTCTTCGAGCACGTCCTCGACGTCCTCGATGGCCGCCTCGATGTCCGCGACGAGCTCGTCGTCGTCGAGCTCCTCCTCGTTCTCTTCGAGGAGGGTCTCCGCGCGCTGGATCGTCGTCTCGGCCTCGTTCCGAGCCTCGATCCGCTCGCGGCGGGCCTCGTCCTCTTCCTTGTGCTTCTCGGCCTCCTCTTGCATCTCCTCGATCTCCTCGTCGGAGAGGCCGACGCCGCCCTCGATGGTGATCGACTCGGCGTTACCGGAGCCCTGATCCTCGGCCTCAACGTTGACGATGCCGTTCTCGTCGATGTTGAACGAGACCTCGATCTGGGGCGTTCCGGCGGGAGCCGGCGGGATGCCGGAGAGCTGGAACGCGCCGAGGAGCTCGTTCTCCTCGGCGATCTCGCGTTCGCCCTGGAAGACGCGGACGTTGACTGAGGTCTGGTTGTCCGCGGCCGTGGTGAACACCTTCGACTCCTCTGTCGGGATGGTGGTGTTCTTCTCGATGAGCCGCTCGAAGAGCCCGCCCTTCACCTCGATGCCGAGCGAGAGCGGCGTCACGTCCAGCAGGACGATGTCGTCGACGTCGCCGGAGAGCACGCCGCCCTGGACCGCCGCGCCGAGCGCGACCGCCTCGTCGGGGTTGACGTTCTTCTTCGGCTCCTGCCCGACCAGCTCCTCGACCTTCTCTTGAACCTGCGGCATCCGGGTGGAGCCACCGACGAGGATGACCTCGTCGATGTCCGACTTCGAGTAGCCGGCGTCCGAGAGCGCCTGTTCGGTCGGCTCGACGGTGCGCTCGATGAGGTCCGAGGTGAGGTTCTCGAACGTCGCGCGGGTGACGGAGTCTTCGAGGTGGACCGGACCGCTGTCGGTCGCGGTGATGAAGGGGAGGTTGACGGTCGTCTCCTTCTTGTTCGACAGCTCGATCTTCGCCTCCTCGGCGGCGTCCTTCAGGCGCTGGAGCGCCTGCCGGTCGTCGCGGAGGTCGATCCCGTGGTCGTTTTTGAACTCGTCGGCGAGGTGGTCGATGAGCGCCTCGTCCCAGTCGTCGCCGCCGAGGTCGTTGTCCCCGTTCGTGGCGACAACCTCGTAGACGCCGCCGCCGAGATCGAGGACCGACACGTCGAACGTGCCGCCGCCGAGATCGTACACGAGGACGGTCTGGTCGGACTCGTCGTCGAGGCCGTACGCCATGGACGCCGCGGTCGGCTCGTTGACGATGCGCTCGACCTCGAAGCCGGCGATCTCACCGGCGTCTTTTGTCGCCTGCCGCTGCTTGTCGTTGAAGTACGCGGGGACGGTGATGACCGCCTTCTCGACGTCGTCGCCCAGGTACTCCTCGGCGTCGCGTTTGATCTTCTGGAGGATCATCGCCGAGACCTGCTCGGGCGTGTACTCCTCGTCGCCGATCTCGACGGTGTAGCCGTCCTCGCCCATGTGCCGCTTGATCGACTGGATCGTGCGGTCGGGGTTCTGGACGGCCTGATTCTTCGCCGGCTTGCCGACGAGGCGCTCGTCGTCGTCAGCGAACGCGACGACCGAGGGCGTCGTCCGGTCGCCCTCGGCGTTCGCGATGATCTCCGGCTCGTCGCCTTCCATCACCGCGAACGCGGAGTTGGTGGTACCGAGGTCGATACCGAGAATTTTGTTGCTCGCCATCTTGGTCACAGATAGCGGCTTGTTTCGGTTAAAGGTTACTAGACGCCGCCATTTCGGCGGGAGAAGGATACCGCTGCCGTCGTGCGATTTCCCGATCGTGTGAGTCGCTCACATCGATGTCTTTATACAGATCCGCAAACGCAGCGGCGGCTCGACCTCGACCGTGACCGGGGATCGGGCGGGCTCCGGGTCCGCCCCCGACCCGACCTCAGATCCCGCTGACGAGGTCTTCGAGGACGGATTCCGGGTCGTCGGCCTTCGCGACGCCGGAGGCGAGCAGGACGCCGGCGGCCCCGAGGTCGCCGGCGGTGGCGACGTCCTCGCCGGTCGAGACGCCGGCCCCGCAGAACACGTCGACCGCGGGGTCGACGGCCTCGGCGGCCGCGACCGCGTCCTCGACGATCCCCGGGTCGGCGGTGGCGACGGAGACGTCGCCGCCGATGAGTTCGGGCGGCTCGACCGCGACCGCGTCGGGACCGAGCGCGGCGGCGGCACCGACCTGCGCCGGGTTGTTCGCGCAGACGATCGTCTCGAGGTCACCGCGCTCGGCCGCACGGACGGAGCCGTCGATATCCGCGAGCTTCAGGCGGTTCTCGGAGTGGTTGATGAGCGTCCCCTCCGCGCCGTTGTCGGCGACGGCCTCCGCGAGCGTCGACCCGGTGTGCGAGCCGTGCGCGTTCGGCGAGACGTGTTGCGCCCACGTCTCGACGCCGGTGTCGGCGACGCGAGCGATGTCGGCCGCCTGCGGCGAGACCGCGATCCGCGCGCCGGACGCCTCGGCGACGTCGCGGGCCGCGGTTGCTACCTCGATCGGATCGCACGGGTACGCCTTGAGGTTCACCAGAATGAACATACGCTTACTCGGGGGGCGCGGCGCAAATAGGTTCATGCTTTGCGGCGCTCCCTCGATGGACCGTCGAGAGTTTCGATGGACCGTCGAGAGCCTCGAAACCGAGGGCACTCTCGACCCGGGAGAGCAGAAACGACCTTATACCCCGCTGTTGTGGGTCCGACAAGAAATGTCTCTCATCGAGCTCATCGCGGGCGTGGAAGCTCACGAGGCCACGCTGACCGTGTTCAACGCCGATCCGGCGGTTACGGACGAGCTTCGGGAGTACTTCGCCGACCGCAACGTCCGGATCGTCGACGACCAGACGGCCTCCGGCCCGGAGGCGTTCGCCGTGTTAGCGCGGGACGGCGAGTTCGTCACGGCCGTGACCGTCGACGAGCTGCTACCGCGGCCGAGCGGGGACGAGGACGGAGAGGCGGGTGACGAAAGCGGCGAGCCGACGGGCGAGGGTGGGACGGCCGGCCGCGTCGGAAAGCCGGTGTTGGATCACCTCGACGAGACGATGTTCACCTCCTACTCCCGCGAGGACATGGTCGCCGCGTCACGAGAGATCGAGGACCGCGCGTGGCGGGTCGGCGACGGGGAACTCCACGCCGGGTTCCAGACGCTCGACGTGCTCACCGGCGAGGCGGACACCTACGCCCTGCTCGGCGAGAAGGAGCGGCTCGACGTCCACGCGTACGCCGCGAACGAGGGCGACGCGCCCGACGTGGATCACTACACCGTCCACGTCGGCGAGACCGCCGAGATACGGGAGACGTGGTTCGTCGCGTACGACGGCGGCGGGTACGACGAGGCGAAGTGCGCGCTGCTCGCCGAGGAGCGCGCCCCGGGCGAGTTCTACGGGTTCTGGAGCTACGACCCCGAGACGGTCGATTACATCATCGACTACCTGACCGAGCGCTACGGCGGATCGGAGCAGACGGACGACGGCGGCGCGACGGTGTGACGGGCCGGCGCTCGGCGGCGACCGCGTGGCTGTCGGCCGCGACGGCCGTCGCGACGGTCGCGACCGCGGGGAGCCTCTGGTTCAGCTTCGGGCTCGGGCTCACGCCCTGCGACCTCTGCTGGTACCAGCGGATCGCGATGTACCCGCTCGTCGTCGTCCTCGGCGTCGCGGCCGTCGAGGAGCGGCCGGCGGTCTCGCGGACCGCGCTGCCGCTCGTGGCGATCGGGCTGAGCCTCGCCGCGTACCACTCGTATCTTCAGGCGACGGTGGGGGAATGTACGGTCGGCGGTCCCTGCGCGACCGTACTGTGGCGGAGTCCGGTGTTCGGACTCACGATTCCGAACCTCTCGCTCGTCGCGTTCGGACTGCTCGCGGTCCTGCTGGTCGGAATCCGTCGACGCGTCTGAGAGAGAGAGAATCGAGAGAATCAGAGGGGACGCGGATAGTCCGGCCCGTTTGGCCCGACCGGTTTCAGTCCTTCCGCTTGACGACGTCGCCGAGGGTCATCGTCCCCGGGTCGTCGGTCTCCCAGTCGGCGTCGTCGGCCGACTGGCCCTCGACGAGCGAGACGTCGAGCGCGCGTTCGAGCTTGCGCTGGACCTCGTCGGTCGGGAGCGTGTCGCCGCGTTCGAGCTTGCGGATGAGGCTCGCCTTCTCGTTGAGCTGGTCCGCCAGCTCCTCCTGACTCAGCCCGCGCGACTCTCGCGCGTCACGGATCACCTCGTCGTAGTCGGTCGCGATCTCGTCCATGTCGTCGAACATGTCGCGGGGGCGCGTCGAGCCGCCCGAGGAGCCGGAGCCGGAGGAGCCGGACGACCCGGACGACGAGGACGACTTCCCGGTGCTGGAGCTGGTGGAGTACTTGCCGCCGCCGGAGCTCGTCGACTCGTCGCGGACCTCGGTCCCGAAGTCCGTACACGAGCTACAAAGCTCTAGTTCGGCACCCTCGACCTTCGTCGTCGTCAGCGAGGCCTCCTCGGTGCCGCACATCTCACACTGGGGCATACGCGACGCTAACGCTCCCGGTGGTATAAAGGGTGTGCCGCGAGGCCGCGTCGACCCAGTTGGGATTTCGACGCCGGCCGGTCGCAATCGTGCCGCGGTCGGTACCGACTTGTCGCCGCGGGCGGCAGGGGACGTATGGATGTCCACGTCACGCGCTCGGAGCTCCGAGGGACCGCCCGCGCGCCGCCGTCGAAGAGCTACACTCACCGCGCGCTGCTCGCGGCCGGCTACAGCGAGGGCGCGACCGTCGAGTCGCCGCTGATCTCCGCGGACACGCGGGCCACGGCGCGCGCCGTGAGCGCGTTCGGCGGGTCGGTCGCGCCGGCGGGGGAGGCAGACGGAAAGGAGGGCGACGGGGTACTCGACCTCGACGACGCCGACGCGCTCGCTGTCGAGGGGTTCGGCGGCCGCCCCGGCGTCCCCGACGACGTGATCGACTGCGCGAACTCGGGGACGACGATGCGGCTCGTCACCGCCGCGGCCGCGCTCGCGGACGGCACCACCGTCCTCACCGGCGACGGCTCGCTCCGCTCCCGACCGCAGGGGCCCCTCCTCGACGCGCTCGCCGACCTCGGCGTGCGCGCGGAGTCGACCCGCGGAAACGGGCGGGCCCCGCTCGTCGTCGCCGGCCCCCTCGCGGGCGGCGAGGTCGCGATCCCGGGCGACGTCTCCTCGCAGTACGTCACCGCCCTGCTCATGGCCGGGGCCGTCACCGACGAGGGGATCGAGGTCGACCTCACGACGGCGCTGAAGTCGGCCCCGTACGTCGACATCACGCTCGAACTGCTCGCCGACTTCGGCGTCGAGGCGATCCCGCTCGACGAGGCGGGCGACCCCCTCGACAGCGCCGCGGGTGCCGCCGGCTTCTCGATCCCGGGCGGGCAGACGTACGATCCGGCGGGCGGCAGCTACGCTGTCCCCGGCGACTTCTCCTCGATATCGTACCTGCTCGGGGCGGGAGCCGTGGCGGCCGCGCCCGGCGAGACGGTCCGGATCGAGGGCGCGCGACCGAGCGCGCAGGGCGACGCCGCGATCGTCGAGATCGTCGAGGAGATGGGCGCGGCCGTCGACTGGGACCGCGAGGCGGGCGAGATCGCGGTCGAGCGCGCCGCCCTCTCCGGCGTCACCGTCGACGTGGGCGACACGCCGGACCTCCTCCCGACGATCGCCGCGCTCGGCGCGGTCGCCGACGGCGACACGCGCATCGAGAACTGCGAACACGTCCGCTACAAGGAGACCGACCGGGTGTCCGCGATGGCCGAGGAACTGGGCGAACTCGGCGCGGAGACGACCGAGGAGGAGGACGTCCTCACGGTCCACGGCTCCGAGAGCGATCTCCGCGGGGCGACCGTCGACGGCCGGGCCGACCACCGGATCGTGATGGCGCTCGCGGTCGCCGCGCTCGCCGCCGACGGGACCACGACGATCCGCGGTGCCGAACACGTCGACATCTCGTTCCCCGGCTTCTTCGACGCGGTGACCGATCTCGGGATGGACGTGGAACGCGACGACTGAGCCGACCACCTGCCGTGGCGCGCGCCTGCGAGCGGCCGCCACCGGCGGCCGCGAGTAGGGAGAGACCTCCGGTCTCTCCGATAGCCGGCGGCTTCGCCGCCGGCGACAGCGTCGCGCGAGGGAGTCGCTGGCTCCCGGAGCGAAGCGGAGGGTGCCAGCGACGAGGCTGGGGAGGCGTGAGGTGCGGTGCTGCGCGGTGCGGGGCGGGACTCGAAGGGGCAGGCGCGAGGCGGGCAGAGGCGAAGTAAGCACCGCAACGAGGGAGCGAGTGAAACGAGCGACTGAGTGAGGAGCGCAGCGAGCGTCTGTCCGCCTCACGGCTGGGGCTTCGGTGGTCGTGTCGCCGGTAACGATCGTCTTGTATCGAGCGGCTAGGGCTTCGGCGGTCGTGTCACCGAGAGGGTTCCCAGACCCCCCGAAGGCGACTACCGAAACGCAATCTCGACTCGATCTCGATTCGTATAGACCGACGGGTACAGGTGCCCGCCGTGACGACACGCGGGTATGGACGACATCGACGTCGAGCCGGTTGACCGCGTCGACGAGGCGGACGACTCCGTCGACGCCCCCGAGACAGCGGACAGCGACACGGCGGTCGTCAGCGAAGCGGTCGCCGACCTCCCCGCGGGCGTCGACGCGCCGGACTACGTGCTGTACGGCGGGAAAGGCGGCGTCGGGAAGACGACGATGGCGGCCGCGACGGGGCTCGCCTCGGCTGCCGGGGGCGTCCGCACGCTCGTCGTCTCCACCGACCCCGCGCACTCGCTCTCGGACACCTACGAGACCGAGATCCCCGCCGAGCCGGCGCAGATATGCGAGGACATGCCGCTGTACGCGGCCGAGATCGACCCCGACGCCGCGGTCGATGAGGGGATGTTCGGTGCCGACGCTGACCCCCTCGGCGGACTCGGCGAGATGGGCGATGCGATGGGCGGGATGGGCGGTGACGCCGAGGCCCCGGGCGACGAAGGCGGCCTCGGCGACCTCCTCGGCGGGACGATGCCCGGTGCGGACGAGGCCGCGGCGATGCGCCAGCTCCTCGAATATCTCGACGACCCGCGGTTCGACCGCGTCGTCGTCGACACCGCGCCGACCGGGCACACCCTCCGGCTGCTCCAACTACCGGAGATCATGGACTCGATGCTCGGTCGCGTGATGAAGCTCCGCCAGCGCTTCTCCGGGATGATGGACGGGATCAAGGGGATGTTCGGCGGGGGCGACGACGACCCCGACCCCTCTGCGGACCTCGAAGCGCTGCGCGAGCGCATCGAGCGACTGCGCGCCGTCCTCCGGGACCCGGCGAAGACCGACTTCCGCGTCGTGATGATCCCCGAGGAGATGAGCGTCGTCGAGTCCGAGCGGCTCGTCGCGCGCCTCGACGAGTTCGGCATTCCGGTGAACACGCTGGTCGTCAACCGCGTGATGGAGGGCGTCGGCGACGTGACCGGCGGGGGTGCGACCGGAATCGACCCCGACTGGGTGGTCGAGCCGAACCCCGACAGCTGCGAGTTCTGTGCGCGTCGGTGGGACGTCCAGCAGAACGCGCTCCGGGAGGCGACCGACCTGTTCCGCGGCCGCGACGTGAAGCGGGTCCCGCTGCTCGCGAACGAGGTGCGCGGCGAGGCGGCGCTGCGGGTCGTCGCCGCCTGTCTGAGCTGAACTACTTCCCGGGGTAGCGTCGCTACTTCCCCGAGTTGGCGTCGGAGAACAGCCCCTCCCGAACGTCGTCCGCGACGCCGGCGAGGTGCGCCTGTCCGAAGACCGCGACGAGCAGCGCGCCTATCGAGTTGTACGTCAGGTCGCCCACCGTGTCGTCGAGCCCGTGCTGGGCGAGCGGCATGTCGATCCCGGTCTCGTCGGCGACGATGTCGAGCCCGAACTCGAACAGCTCCCAGAAGACGCCGAATCCGAGCACCACCACGAAGATGAAGACGAACGCGAAGCGGGCGGGGATCCTGATCTCGTCGCTGTGGAGGTCGACGGCGCGGATTGCGGTGTAGCCCGCGCCCGCGACGAGCGACGCGGACAGCGCGTGCGTGAGGTGATCCCACCAGCCGATCTGCGCGTAGAACCACGCCGACCCGAGCGTGTGGAGGAACACCGCGGCCGTGATCCACACGCCGAGCCACGGGTCGAGCGGGATGTCGTAGTTCCGTTCGAGCATCGCCGGGATGAACGTGACGAGCAGGCCTATCGTCCCGTTGGTGACCGCCTTCGTCCCGCCGCCGGGCAGGCCGTATCTGCTTCCGAACAGCCCGTAGACGATGATCCCGACGAGAACGACCTGCATGACTCTGGTGAGCCGCCGCTGCGTTCGCATCGAAGGGCGCGGCAGGATCCTCATCGGCGCACCACCCGCCGGATCGCGCGACGGAGGCGGCGGCCGCGGCGTCTGAAGTACGCGTCGAAGAGGATCCCCGCGGCGAGTCCGGCCAGCGTCACGTAGATCCACTCGATCATCAGCGCCTCGTTGGTCGTCAGGTAGGCGGTGTCGAGCAGCCGGTCGGCGTTCCACCGCAGGATCGTCCACGCGCCGGCCGTCGCCAGCGTCGTCAGCGTGACGAGCGCGACCGCGAACCAGTGGGTGACCTGAAGCAACGTGAACATGTGGAACTCGACGATTATGACGAGCGCTAAGGCGGCGATGGCGAGGTACGTCGCGAAGACGCCGAGTTCGCCGCCGAGCAGCGCGCGCACGAGCGTCGGCAGCAGCGCGAGCCCGAGCAGTTCGGCCGGGAGCAACACCTTCCAGTCCCGCGCCGAGACGGCGGGGGCCACGACGACCGCGACGAGGCCGACGACGAACACGAGCGACAGCAGGTCGGCGTCGAGAATGCTCTCGACGAACACCCCGACGAGCACCGCGACCATCGCCCACGCGGCGATCGCGTTGGTGCGGCCGCCGCGGACCAGCCGGGCCAGCCGGTCCTCGACGGTCTCTTCGTCCGGGTTTCTGTCGGGCCGCGAGTCGTTCATACCGCGTTTCGACGCCGGGGACACTAATATGGGTTGCTCCCTGCGGTCGCGGCGGATGCCCTCTCCGCGACGAACCTACGGACGCCCTCTCTCCGCGACGAACCCGCGGACGTCCTCGTTCCGCGACGCCCACAACGGACGCCCTTTTATCTCGCACGCCCCTCGGTCCGCTATGAACTGCCGGCGGTGTGGCACCCCGATCGAGAAGCCGGGGGACTACTGTCTGACCTGCAACACCGCCAACGCCGACGCGGTCGTCGCCGAGTTCGAGAGCGACCGCGCGCACCTGACGATACTCGACGAGGACGCGGTCGTCGGCCAGACGACGGTCACCACGCGCCCGGAAGAGGGCGAGCGGCTGAGCGAGGTCCAGCTCCGGAACTTCGCCGGCCGCGTCGCCGACGAGATCCGACGGAAGCGCCCCGAGACCGTCTACGCAGCCGGCGAGCGTGCGCCGCTCCGCGAGACGCGCGCGCAGCTCCACCACGAGTTCTACCGCGTCCCAGACGGCGGTTCGAGCGGCCGACGCGGCGAATCGACCGCGAACGGCACGCGCGACGGCGGCGCTCGGGAAGACGTGAGTCCGGTCGTCGCGTGGGTCCTCGACCGCAGGGGCGACCGGTCGCTGGCGGTGGTCGAGACGCCGCCGCGGGAGAAAATCGGCGGGTCCCACTCGACGCTCATCGGCGACCGCAAGGGCCGGAAGGCCGTCCAGACCGTCGCGGAACACCCGCACGTCAAGAAGATCGTTCCCGGCCCCATCGACGCCGGCGGCACCGGGTCGCGGACGGGGCTCCGAGCGAAGGCGACGCGCGCGGGGACCAACGGAAACGTCCGGCTCCTCTTACGGGACGGCTCCAGCGTCCAAGAGAACCGGATCGTCACCACGGCGATGGACCGCGAGACCGGCGAGCGGGTCCGCGAGGACCTCAACGAGGCGCTCCGCGACGCCGAGCTTCAGGACGCGTAGTCGGAACGTCCCCCCGCTCGGGCCGATCGCCGTGTCCACATCCGTCCGTCGATGCGGCGATCTCGGGCGTACGGCCCGGAACCCACCGCTATCGACCGCCTCTCTGTCGCGGGGTTTTTCACAAAACCGGGCGTTTCGAGCGGTGTGAGTAGCTTCGTCACGCTCGGCGCGGGCGTCGTCTTCGGACTGGCGCTCGCGGCCCCGCCCGGCCCGATGAACGCGGTGATCGCCGAGGAGTCGGTCCTCCGGGGTCGGCTCGCCGGGGTCAGGGCCGGTCTCGGAGCCGCGACGGCCGACGCGATCTTCTTCGTTCTCGCGTACGTCGGCGTCGTCGCGGTCGTGGAGTCGTTCCCGCTGTTACAGGGCTTCATGGTCGCGGTCGGCGGCGTCTTGATGCTGTACTTCGCCGTCGATGCGGCGCGGGGCGCGCGAGCGTCGTTCCGCCCGACCGAGAGCGAGGAGCCGGTCGTCGCGGAGGGGAAGGGGTTCCGCAAGGCGCTGGTGCTCGCCCTGACGAACCCGTACCAGGTGCTGTTCTGGCTGACCATCGGCGTCGGACTCCTCCAGCCCGGCGAGCTCGACGTCCTCGCCCGGCTCCCCGTCGTCGGCGCTGACCTCGCCGGGACGTTCGTCGTCGCCACCGGATCGCCCGCGCTCATCGTCGGCTTCTTCCTCGGCGTGTTG
Source organism: Halorubrum sp. DM2 (assembly GCF_901686465.1). Lineage (NCBI taxonomy): Archaea > Methanobacteriati > Methanobacteriota > Halobacteria > Halobacteriales > Haloferacaceae > Halorubrum > Halorubrum sp. DM2. Next base: position 2,540,679 of record NZ_LR594487.1, on the reverse strand, counting down.
CTCTGGGTCACCGGGTTCCCGACCGGACTCGTCGCCGCGGAGCGCCGGATCGAGACGTTCGCGCCGGTCGTCGCCGTCGGCTCCGCCGTCGTGCTCGCCGGCTTCGGCGTCTACTTCCTCTACGACGCGGCGACGACGCTCTCGGCGCTGGCCGCCTGAGTTGAACGCGAGAGGCCGAGTCGGCCGACATCCGGGTTCCCCCGACCGACATGGACAACGGCTTTGCCCCGTCGGCGCGACCGACCCGTATGTTCGAGAAGACGACGTGGATCAAGCTCCCGCGGAACGTCCTCGTGGGACACGACGTCCTCGACGACCTCGGAGAGGCGGTCGGCGACCTCTACCTCACGGGACGGCCGCTGATCGTGACCAGCCCGACGCCGAACGAGATCGCCGGCGACCGCGTCCGGGCACAGTTCGACGACCCCGCGACAGCCGTCGTCGAGGAGGCCTCCTTCGCGGCCGTCGAGGAGCTGAAAGAGACCGCGGAGGCGGTCGACCCCGGCTACCTGATAGCGCTGGGCGGCGGGAAGCCGATCGACATCGCGAAGATGGCCGCCGACCACCTCGACGTCGGCTTCGTCTCCGTCCCGACGGTCGCCTCCCACGACGGGATCGTCTCCGGTCGGTCGTCGATCCCCGAGGGCGACACGCGCCACTCGGTCGCCGCCGACCCGCCGCTCGCCGTCGTCGCGGACACGACGCTGATCGCGGACGCGCCGTGGCGGCTCACCACCGCGGGCTGTGCGGACATCATCTCCAACTACACCGCCGTGAAGGACTGGCGGCTCGCCCGTCGCCTGCGAAACGTCGAGTACAGCGAGTACGCGGGCGCGCTCTCGGAGATGACCGCGGAGCTGCTCGTCGAGAACGCCGACATGATCCGGCCGGGGTTAGAGGAGTCGGCGTGGGTGGTCGTGAAGGCGCTCGTCTCCTCGGGCGTCGCGATGTCCATCGCCGGCTCCTCGCGGCCCGCCTCCGGCGCGGAACACCTCATCTCCCACCAGCTCGACCGCATCGCGCCCGGGAAGGCGCTCCACGGCCACCAGGTCGGCGTCGCGTCGATCATGACCGAGTACCTCCACAGCGGCGAGAACGGCCGGTGGAACGCCATCCGCGACGCGCTCGCCGAACTCGACGCCCCGACGACGGCGGGCGAACTCGGGATCGACGACGCGGAGCTGATCGCCGCCCTGACGAGCGCCCACGAGATCCGCGACCGCTACACGATCCTGCAAGGTGGGATCAACGAGGAGGCCGCGATCGAGGTCGCGACCGCGACCGGCGTCATCGACGACTGAGTTCTGACTGCCCGGTTCCGGCGACGGGGACCGGCCTCGAAAGGCCAATAACGCTCCCGAGAGTACGTCAGGTATGTCCACCGCCAGCGTCCGCGACAGGGCCGCGGAACACCCCACCGCGATAACCGTCCTCCTCACGATCGTCGGCTACGGGGCCGTCGGTGGCGTGTTCCTCGTCCCCGAGTTCCAAGCGCTGTTCCCGACGCTCACGCAGGGGACCGTCGACCTCCTCGCGCACGCCATCGCCGCCGTCAACACCGTCACCGTACTCTCCCTCTCGCTCGGGTGGTACTGGATCCGCAACGACGAGGTGAAGAAACACGCCGCGGCGATGACGACGTCGTTCGTCCTCATCCTCCTCTTCCTCGCGATGTACCTCCCGAAGGTCGCGGGCGGCGGCACCAAGGAGTTCGTGCTGGACTCGACGTACGCGTGGGTCCCGCTGTGGGACTGGGTGTACCCGGCGTACTTGGTCATGCTCGCGATCCACATCGTCCTCTCCGTGGTTTCGGTGCCCGTCGTCCTCTACGCCATCGTCCTCGGACTCACCCACACGGAGCAGGAACTGCGCACCGAGACGCCGCACCGCCGCGTCGGTCGGATCGCCGCGAGCGCGTGGATCCTCTCGCTCGCGCTCGGCGTCGTCACCTACCTCCTCTTGAACCACCTGTACGACTCGACGTTCGCGGCCGCCGAGGCCGCGACGGTCCTCCTGCCGGCCGTTCCGGTCTGACGGCCGGGGGATTCCGGTCTGACGACACGGGGATTCTCCTCGCGCTCCGCGGGGCGGTCCCGGTCGCCCCCGCCGACACCGCAACGTTTGACCCGCGGCCGCGACACTTCCACCCATGACCGACTGGATCGGCGAGACGTTCACGAGCGACGCGGGCTGGAACCACCTCCTCGACTTGGTCGACGTCGGCACCCGAATGGCCGGCTCGGCGGGCGAGCGCGAGGCGCTGGAGCTGACGCGCGACGCGTTCGCCGACGCCGGCGCGCGGAACGCGGCGATAGAGGAGTTCGAGATCCAAGGCTGGGAGCGCGGCGACAGCGCGGTCCGGGACGCCGCGACGGGCGAGCCGCTCGCGGTCGGGCCGAACGCCTGTATCGCGCTGCCGCGAAGCCCGAGCGGCGAGGCGACGGGCGAGTTCGTCGACCTCGCTCACGGCGTCCCCGCGGACTTCGAGGCCGACCTCGACGGCAAGGTCGTGATGGTCTCGTCGGACACCCCCGACTCCGTCGACCGGTTCATCCACCGCCGCGAGAAGTACTACCGCGCCGTCGACGCGGGCGCGGCCGCCTTCGTCTTCGCCAACCACGTCGAGGGGACGCTCCCGCCGACCGGGAGCGTGGGGACCGCGGACGCGCCCGTCGGCGATATCCCCGCCGTCGGCGTCTCGAAGGAAGCGGGCGCGCGGCTCGGGCGGCGGAACGAGGGCGACGAACTGACCGTCGCGGTCGACTGCGAGACGCCCGCGGCGACGAGCGGGAACGCCGTCGCCGAGCTCGGTCCCGACACCGACGAACACCTGATCGTCTCCTCGCACGTCGACGCCCACGACCTCGCGGAGGGCGCGATGGACAACGGCGCGGGCACGGCGACGATAGTCGAGGTCGCGCGGGCGCTCGCGGCCCGGGAAGACGAACTCGACGTGCGGGTGCGGTTCGCCGCGTTCGGCTCCGAGGAGGTCGGACTGGTCGGCTCGTCGGTGGCCGCCGAAGCCGCCGACCGGGAGGCGGTCCGCGCCGTCGTCAACGTCGACAGCAACGTGTTCGGCCGGACCTTACGCGTCGACCACCACGACTTCGACGCGCTCGCGGACGCCGCCGAGCGGGTGAGCGACCGCTTCGATCACCCGATATCGACGGGCGAGGAGATGGTCCCGCACAGCGACCACTGGCCGTTCGTGAAGCGCGGGATCCCGGGGTACATGATCTCCGGCGAGACCGAGGGCCGCGGCCGCGGGTGGGGACACACGCACGCCGACACGCTCGACAAACTGGAGTCGCGGAACCTCAGAGAGCAGGCGATCCTCCTGACCGAACTCGTCGTCGACCTCGCCGACGCCGACGTGTCGATCCCGCGCCGCGACACCGACACCGTCGCCGCGGCACTCGAAGATGAAGGGAAGGCGACCGGGATGAAGCTCACCGGCGACTGGACGTTTTAGCGAACGCGGAGCGGAAGAGGGCGAGTCGGGAAGGCGGGGAGCCGACGGGGTCGAACGCCGACCTCGTCAGGCGACGACGAACTGGTTCCAGATCCCTTCGATGACGAAGAAGAGCGCGTAGTACGACGACCACACCAGCACGACGAGCGAGGCGGCGATCGAGCTTTTCGGTGCCTCTATCTCCATGTCATTGCGCGCCTCGACGTTCCGGGCCTCCAGTTCGAAGAAGTCTGCGATGAACATCGCGAGCACGAGCACCGACAGGATCGTCCCGCTGACCGGGGAATCGAGGATGAACAGGAAACACAGCAGGACGAGTCCGACGTTGGTGAACACGTGGGGGTTGTACGCCTCCACGCTGTCGGCGTCTTGGCCCTGTTCGACGTGCCGCCTGTGTGCGAGGTGCCGGGTCGCGAGGTTCGCGACGGTCATCACGAAGATCGCGTACGGCAGCACCGGCCCGACGGCCGACAGCCAGCCGAGGGGAACGAGGAACTGCAGTGGGTCCATATCCATCACTTCCGTTCACGACGTATTAGAGTGTTTCCGATCGGCGCGCCCGTGAGGCGGATGTGTCGTCGCGAGCAGGGACCGGACCGCGTCGGCGCTCAGCCGCTCTCGACCGTCGGCGAGAGGAGATCGACGGTCGTCGCGGTCTCGACCCGAACCGTCCGGTGCGGCTCGACGGTCCCGCGGCGCGTCCCGTCGACGACCAGCGCGACCGGCTCCTCCTCGCGCTCGACGGTGACGCGGACGCCGTCCGTCACGACCCACGTGTCGGGGCGCGTAGTGAACGGTGCGACGGGGACGACGGCGAGTCCGCCCCCCGGCGACACCACCGGGCCGCCGGCCGCGGCCGCGTACCCGTCGCTGCCGAGCGGTGTGGCGACCACGGCTCCGTCCGCGCGCACCGAGACCGACTCGCCGTCGAGGAACGCGATCTCGTACTCCGAGATCCGGGCGGGCGTCGCCGTCACGAACGCGACGTTCGCCGCCGCGAAATGACGCCGACCGTCCCCCGCGCCGTCGACCGCGAGGACCGGATGGGCGACGCACGCGAATCCGTCGAGCGACGCCTCGGATCCGCCGAGACCGGCGACGACGGCGTCGAGACGGTCGACCGCGAGGTCCGCGTCGACGGCGTAGCGGCCGTCCCCGACCGGGAGGATCGGAACCGAGCGCGCGTCCGCGCTCGCGACCGCGCGCGCAGCGTCCCACAGCGCGGCGTCTCCGACGGCGACGATCGCATCGCTCTCGGCGGGGTCGACGAGACGTGCGCCCGTTGCGGTCGCCGCCGACCGCATCGCCGCTGCCGGCTCGCCGTCGCCGAGAACCGCGAGGCGGCGCGTCGGCTCACTCATGCGCGAGGGTGGGGCGAGCGGAGGTGAAAAGCTCCCGGTTCATCGGCGGTCACCGGGCCCCGGGTGGAACTCCCGAGGAAGAGAGCAGCAGGACGAGGGGGCGTGCGTTCAGTTCGCGGCCGCGTCGTCGTCGCTGAGGGAGTCTCGGAGCTGCCGGCTGGCCGGGATCAGCACCCAGAACGTCAGTGCCCCGAGAATCATCAACCAGAAGAACATGTCGCCCGCGAGCAGTCCGACCTCGCCGTACGCCGTGTTCACGCCTTCCGCCGGGTTCACGAGCTGAACCACCTCGTAGTACGACGGGGTCCGGTACCAGCCGCCGAAGGTGATCCACCCGAGACCGCCGATCGTGAACAGGGCGAAGCCCTTCATGAACTCGTCTGCCATTATCTCACGTTTCGTTGGAGTCGTCTTGAGACTTTCCCATCCCCTGTCCGCGGAACCGGGTTCCGAGGACGTACACGGCGGTTCCGAGGACGATGAACCCGACGCCGGTGATCGCCAGTATCGCCACAAGTACGTCCTCCGGCGGCAGGATGCCGGCGTTGTCGAGCAGGTAGACGATGGTCGTCCGGATGAAGCTGATCTGAAGCGTCGCGGCGTCGATGAGGGTGAACCCGACGAAGTAGGTCACCACCGCGGCGAGCGTCGAGAAGACGGTCACCGCCTTGTACAGCCTGAACGGGACGACGACCTCGCGGCCGCTCGGTCCCTGCTGCGGACCGGTCGGTTCGTTGCGCGGGTCGGCGTCGTCGTCCCGGGCGATCGGGTCGCCGGTCTCGTCGAACGCCTGCGAGGAGTCGTCGTCTGATGCGGATGACATTGGTGACACGGAGCGTCGGAACGGCGGGTGGAGACGGTGAACGTCGGAATTACGGCGCGGTCGGGGATGGAGTGCCGTTCTCGGCCGTTACTTCGGCGGCCGGAGCATGTAGTACCGGCGGTTGAGGTCGTACATGTACCCCTCACGCATCGTTTTCAACACCGCGTAGGTGACGACGCCGCCCGCTACCGGGAGCATGAACACGAGCGAGAACAGCAGCTCGAGCTGGACCGGGAAGAAGTTCTGGATGGCGAGCGCCGCCAGCGTGATCGCCAGGATGACGCCGGCGACTCCGAGCGCGGCCCAACCCGGCTCCTCGACGGGCCGTCGCGCGTTCCCCTTGTTGAGGAAGGGGACGAGCGTGATGACGCCGAAGATGGCCCCGTGAGCGATGAGCCCGAGCAGCTCGTTGGACATGACGATGTTGCCGCCGAGCACCGCGAGGTCGGGGTTGATCGGGTCGAGCTTCAGCAGGCCGAACGACCAGTAGAGGTACCAGTCGGGCAGGATGATCGCCGGCGTGGAGCCGGGGTTCGCCGGATCCCCGAAGTGCGACGGGAGGATCGCGGCCACGAGCAGGATGATCCCGAGGAAAAAGGAGGTGATAGCGAGGTTCCGGATCGTCTCGTGGGGCCACGTCGGGAAGCCGAGCACGTCGCGCTCGACGTACGTCGACTCCGTGCGCAGGTCCTCGTCCTCGCGCCGAGAGCGCTCGAAGTACTGGTAGGTGAGCTGTGCGAGCCCTTGGCTTCGCTCCTTGCGCTCGGACCAGGTCGGCGTCTCGTCGTCCGGCGGGACCGTCGCCGGCGGCCCGCCGTCGGTGCGTGCCGCCTCGTCGGTGCCGCCGTCCGTCCGCGCTCGCTCGTCGGTGCGGTCGTCGGTCGTGGTGGTGGTGGTGTCGGTCATTGGATTAGTGCGGTTCCGCAATTCCCTGCACCCAGACGATGCCGACGTGGATGGCGATGAGCGCGGTGACCACGAACGGCAGCACGAACACGTGCAGGATGTACATTCTCACGAGCGTCGCCTGTCCGAGGGTGAACCCGCCGAACAGCAGCTGGGCCGCCCACTCGCCGACCAGCGGCGTCGCGAGCGCCAGTTCGACGCCGATCTGCGCCGCCCAGAAGGACAGCTGCTTCCACGGCAGGACGTACCCGGAGAAGCCGAACAGGAGCGTCAGGGCGATGAGCACGACGCCGAGGATCCAGTTGACCTCGCGCGGCTCCTTGTACGCGCCGGTGAAGTAGACGCGCAGCATGTGGAGGAACACCGCCGCGACCATGAATTGCGCCGCCCAGCGGTGGATCGACCGGAGCATGAAGCCGAACTGGACGTCTTTCATGATCATCACCATCGAGTCGTACGCCGCGGTGGGGTCGCCCTGCGCGGCTGCCCCGGCGGTAGATGGCGCGTAGTAGAATCCGAGCATCGCGCCGGACACCGCCGCAAGCAGGTACGCGATGATCGAGAGGGACCCGAGCGAGTACAGCGGGTACCAGTACCAGAACTTGTTGTCGAGGTCGTACTGCTCGGTGTGGCTCTTTGGCATCTGGAGGTTCGCGCGGTAGTACATCGTCTCCAGCAGTTCGAGGTAGTCGACGATGCGGAGCCGCTTGTCCAGCCAGATGAGCGTGGTCAGGAACACCGTCTCGATGGCGGTGAGGTCCTGACTCTTGAGCCACGCGTTGTGGTCCATGTCGTCTTGTTTTTTCAGACTCATTGTCGAATCACTTCTTGTAGTACGGGTACACCGCCCGCTTCAACGTCTCCGCGAGGTTGCCGGTGTCGATGCCGTCGCCCTCCTTGTCCTCCTCGCGGACGTACAGGTCCTCCCACTTACGGCGGCGCTTCTTGACTATCATCACGTCCGGGAGGAACTCCTTCCGGTAGAGCAGGAGGATGAACGCGAGGTCGATGAAGATGAGCGCCAGCAGCGCGCCGACGTACATGTTCCCCGCCTCCGTCGACGCCCACGCGGACATCAGCCCGTAGGTGAAAAGCGCCACGAAGACGACCTCGATGACCGTCAGGAGGACGATCGCGATCGCGGCCGCGGTACTCTCGCGGGCCGGCTCGTAGCGGTGGATGTCGCCGTACGAGGAGCCGCCGGAACTCATCTCGCACCCCCGTGGCCGGTGTGGGCCGACTCGCCGTACTTGAGCATGTAGAACGTGAACACGAACGTCAGGCCGATCCCGAGGATCGCGGAGATACCGACCCAGTGGGCGTGAAGCGGGACGCCGACGTAGGCGATATCCTCCGGCCATCCGGTGTTTGCGCCGCCGACCTCGACGGTCGCGACGTCCTCGCCGACGGCGATGCCGCCGTGCATGCCGACCGCGGTGTGGGGCACGCAGGCGTAGTGGGTGATGCCAGCGTCCTCGCCGGTGGTCTCGTACTCGTAGGTATACCCTTCCTCGCCGACCGCGCTCCCACTGTCGAGGCTCGCCGGTCCCTCTTGTGCGACGACGTTGTGATCGCCGCCGTTACCCGTCCACTCCCAGACGATCGTCGTTCCCTCGTCGACCCACACCAACGTCGGGTCGAACGCGAGGCCGCTGCTGCCGGCCCCGACCGAGATGGTCACCTCGTCTTGGCCGCGGGCGTCGGTGTAGGACCCGACGTTCCCGCCCGACGCGGCGCTCGGCCAGTCGGGTTCCACTTCCTGTGCAGCCGCCGTTCCGGTCGCCCCGGCGGAGGCCGCGACGGCGGCGGTCGCGCCGCCGGCCGTCCGCACGAAGTCCCGCCTTTTCATACAGTTTCCCTCAGGACGGGGTCCGCTTAAACCCACCGACTGAAACCGCCGACGTGGAGGGAGTTGCGGGGCCTGAGACCGCCGAAATCGGCGGATTATCCGTCTCGGCCGCGGTCGCTCTCGTCGGGGGCCTCGTCGGTCACGACGCCGTCCTCGACGGGAACGAACTCGGGCCGCTCTTTGGCCTCGCGGAGCGCCCGCAGTCGGTCCCGGTACTCCTCCGAACGGAACCGGTCGGAGAGCCGCGCGTTCGCCACCATCGCGAACAGGAACCCGCCGACGAGCAGGAAGACGATACCCATCGCCGGCGCGACGATGGTCCCGAGGTCGGCGACGGCGCTCGCGACGAGGAGGGCGATGCCGGCCAGCACCTGAATCGCGGCGACGACCTGTATCACGAGGTTGCCGAACTCGCCGGACCCCTCCGGGACGCTGTCCGGATGGGGGAGCGACCAGTCGTCGGGCGGCTCGGGCACCTCGTAGGAGTCCATCGCCGCGAGCGCGACGACGGGTTCGATGTCGCGGAGGACCGTCCCCTCGCCGCGCACCTCGCCGGTGGGGCGGATGATCGCGTACCCCTCGTCGGAGTAGACGAGGATCCGCTCCTCGCCGTCCTCGCGGACGCGCTCTAGGACCCCGAACACGTCCCGGGTCGCGATCCGGGACTTCAGCTCGGCGTCGACGCGGTCGAGGAGCCGGTCGCCCGTGATCCACGTGTCCGGGTCGAAGGCGGCGTCCCACTCCTCGGCGCTCATCTGCGCCATGTCCGAGGGACCGAAGTCGTCGAAGTCGTACTCCGACTCGACGCGCTCGCGGAGCGCCTCGATGTCGGTCTCGTCCTCGGAAGCGCCGTCGGAGGCGGTCGGGCGGGACCCACCGTTTTCGGTCTCCGCGTCCGGGTCTCCCGAACCGTCGGACGCCGGGTCTGCCGGCTCCTCCGGCGGCGACTCCGACTCCGACCGCGTCGAGGTGTCCTCCATCGCTTCGGCGGTACGTGCTCCTGACGCTAACTGTTTTCGTCCGCGCCCGAGCGACGAGACCGGCCCGTCGGCCGCGGATCGCGGGGCTTTACGCGCCGGAGCGCATAGTCGCTCGCATGGTCGACGAGTCGGTCATCGCGGCGCTGGCCGGGGTGTCCGTGACGACGAGTCTCCCCTTCCTCCTGTACGGCGCGTGGATCATGATCGACGCCGAGACGGTGTCGTGGAACGTGTTGATGCGACACCTGCGGTACATCGTCGCCGGACTCCTGCTCACGACCGTCCCCCTCGTCGGGTGGATGATCCCGCGCGTCCTCGATCAGCTGACGGGCATGGCGATCCTCCACGCCTTCTTCGGCGTTCAGGCGTACGCCATGCTGGCGTTCGCGCTGACCGGTATCGTCCGGATCTTTCAGGCGAAGCGGAACGCCGACGCGTACGAGGACCTCGACGTCGACATCGACGAGATCCACGAGGACATGGGCCACTGGCGGAAGCGACTCCGCGCCGGTGTCGCGGGCTTCATGCTGCTGTGGCTGTGCGCGTGGGTGACCGGCGTCTACCGGCTTCTCACGCTTCACTTCGGGGTGTGACCGCGGCCCGTCTCCGACGCGTCGTCGCGTGACTGCCACCGCGCGATCGCCGGCGTGTGACTTCCGTCGAATCCGTTTCACCGACCGACAGCTTCAATCCGGGTTTGTTCCTAACGGTGGTATCGTGGCAGTCACCTTCGATCTCTTCGGGACCCTCGTCGACGTCGAGTACCCGTCGGATCCGGCGGAAGCGGTCGCACGCGAACTGGAGTCACGCGACGTGGCGGTCCCCGACGACTGGCACGTCGCGTACGGCGAGCGACACGTCGAGGCACCGGCCGGCGCGGAGGTGCCGCTCCCCGCGCACGTCGCCCGCGCGCTCGACTCCCGCGGCGTCGACGTGACGGAGAACGCCGCCAGACACGCCGTGATCGCGGCGTTCGACCCCGACGTGACCCGACGCGACGGCGCGCTGGAGGCGGTCCGCGGCGCGGGCGAGCGCGGCCCGGTGGGGCTGCTCTCGAACTGCGCCGTGCCCGAACTCGTCCCGCGGACGCTGATACGGGCGGGGCTCCGCGGCGAGTTCGACGCGGTCACGACGAGCATCGGCTGCGGCTGGCGGAAGCCCCACCCCTCCGCGTTCGAGGCCGCGGCGGAGGCGCTCGGGACCTCCACGACCGGACTCGTTCACGTCGGCGACGACCCCGAGACCGACGGCGGGATCGTCGCAGCGGGCGGGCGCTTCGTCGACGTGACGGAGACGCCGCTGTCGGAGGTCGTCGCGGAGTTAGAAGCGGAGCCGTAGGGCGGATCCGAGGCGTCCCCGCGGAGGACGACGCTATCAGTCGAACCCGGCGTCCGCCAACCGCGCGCGCCACGCTTCGTCGATCCGTCCCTCGCCGACCAGTTTCTCGACGTGCGCGGCGACTGTCGCCAGCGCGAGGTCGCGCACCCCGGAGAGGTCCTTCTCGTACGCGCCGTCGACGACCGCGTCGAGGTCGGCCGCACCGGCGTCGATCGCGGCGGTCACGTCGCGTTCGCGGGCGCGCCGGTGTTCGATCAGTCGGTCGCACGTCGCAGTCGGGTCGTCTATCGGCGCGCCGTGTCCCGGGAGGAGCCGGTCGTAACCGGCGTCGCGCACGCGTTCGAGGCTCGCGAGGTACGCGGCCAAGTCCCCCTCGGGCGCGGCGACCGCGACGCTCCCCTCGGCGACCGCGAGGTCGCCACAACACAGCACGGAACGCCCCGATCCGCTCGTCGCCGGTTCGGATCCCGCCTCCGGCCCGCCGGCCGCGAACGCGACGTGGTCGGGTGCGTGGCCCGGGGTGTCGACGACCCAAACTCCGGTGTCGGCGACCGTCTCGCCCGGGGAGACCGTCTCGTCGGGGTCGATCCCGGTCGCCGCGGCGAACCGGTCGGCGTGGCCCTCGCGGGCGACGACGGTCGCCCCCGTCGCGGCCGCGTACTCTGCGACAGCCCCGACGTGGTCCGGGTGCGTGTGAGTGACTGCGATCGCTTCGACGTCGGGGGCGACCGCGTCAGTCGACCCGCGCTCCGCGACCGCCGCGTCGAGGGCGTCGGTCCGGGCCGCGGGGTCGACGAGCAGGCCGTCGAGAAGGTAGGCGTTCGTGGTCCCGCCCGGGGCGCGGGTGTCGACGGGGACCTCGACGCGGGTGACCGCGGGAGGACCGCCGGCCGCGTCGGCTCCCGGTCCGTCGTCGGCCGCGTCAGATTTCGGTCCGTCGTCGCCCGCCATCTCAGTCTCCGCGGCCGAGCGACGACCGCGCGGCCGGACCGGGACCGGATCCGGGACGGTCGCGGCCCGGGATCGGCACGTCGGTGTCGCCGGCGACCGCGTACGCCCCGAGGTCGACGATTCCGGGGTCGACCGCGTCGACGTCGGCGACCGAGTCGTACGGGCGACCGACGACGATGTCGCCGGCCGTGTTCCGGTTGATTCCCGGGACGGCCGTCAGCTCGTCCATCGAGGCCGCGTTGACGTCGAGCGGGTACGGGACGCCCGTCACGGAGCGGTAGCCGTGGTCGGTGATCGCCACGTCGACGGTGGTCCCCAGCTCGCGCTCGCCCGGGACCGCGACGAGGAGCGCGTAGGTCCCGAGCTGTCGCCCGAACGTCTTGCCGTCCTGATGATATTCGAGGTGGAGGTCCGGGAGGACGGTCCCGGGCGGGACGACGCGGTCGAGCATCGGGTTGTCGATGGTCTCGCGCACCTCGCGTTTGTACGCCTGAAACTGGTCTTTGTGCTCCTGCGCGATCTCGGCACCCGTCTCGGCCATCTCGGTGCCGGCGAACGCCATCACCTGCCGGATGTTGATCCGGCGGAGCATCAGCCCCTCGTCGTACACCGTCTGGAGGAAGCGCTTGTTGTGCTCGTACGTCTCCGGGCGCTCGCCCGTCAGGCCGTGGACGAGGTTGATCCCGGGAAGCAGCTTCGGCAGCCGGGGGCTCGCGTCCGGGCCGGTCGAGGGACCCGTGACGCGGTCGGGGTCGCCGGGTGTCGTCTCGGGGGTGTCGCCCGGCCGCCAGCCGCCCTCCTCGTTGACGACGCGAACCGCCTCCAGACACTCCTCGGCGGTGACGAGCAGGTTGTTTTCCTCCTGAACCACGGGGTCGGCGGATTCGAGACCGAACGCGGCCGTGTCGCCGGGCGTGTTGTGCTCGGCGATGACCCGGATCGCCTCCCGGGACGCCTCGGGATAGTCCGTGATCGTCACGGGATTCATGTTGTCGAGGTGGAGGGTGCGGAGCTCCGGGGCGACCTCGCGGATCCCCCCGTACAGCTCGCGTAAGGCGTCGGGGTTCGGGGCCTCGCCGTCGCCGCCGTACGCGAGGATGTCGGCCTGTCTCCCGAGCCGGAAGTGCGCGACCCCGCGATCCGAGAGCGCGTCGACCTCGCCGACGACGGAGTCGGGCGCACGGAACGCCGGGTCGCCGTACAGCGGCTCCGTACAGAACGAACACCGATACGCGCAGCCGCGGGAGGTCTCCAGCTCGCAGATGAGGTAGTCGGGGTGGTTCGGGTGCTGCTCGACGACGAACGCCCCCCGCCGCGCCCAGCGGTCGACCTCCTCGTTCGTCCGCATCCGGTTGCCGTACCCCTCCAACCCTTCGCGGACGAGGTCGTGCGCGGCGGCCTCGACGTCGCCCATCGCGACGAAGTCGTAGTCGAGGTCGTCGCGCTGCGTCTCCTGTGCGCCCGCGTTCTCCTCGCCGACCCCGAACCGGACCGGCCCCCCCAAAAGCGTCACGCCGTCCGCGGTCCAGCCCAGCTCGCGGACCTCGTCCGGCTCCGCGGGCGTGCCGCCGACGTACTTGCCGGGCACCGTCATGCCGCCGACGTACACCATGAGGTCCGCGTCGGCCACGTCGGCGTGTTTCGACCGGTCGTCTCGGAGCTCGTCGATGGTGTGGTAGGTGATCCGCGACTCGGGGACGCCGGCGTCGACGAGCGCGCCCGCCGTGTACCGGGGGTACGTCGAGAGGTACGGCGGAACGCCGAAGTGGGCCGGCTCGTCGACGTAGCCGTCGACGATAGTGACGGAGAGGTCGGCCGGGTCGGGCGGGAGGGAGCCGCGGCCGGCCGCCGAGGAATCGGTCATGTTACCCGGGGTAGGCGGCCGAGACGGGAAAAGCGTGCGGAAGGTCGGCGGGGAAACGAGACCACCGAAAAACAGACACGACCGCCGACCGATTTATTAGCGTCATCCGCGTGTGAGAACATATGTCCCTCCGCGACGAAAGCTTCCTCACGCCCCGCCGAGCGACGCTTCTCTCGTACACGTTCCTCGGCCTGTTCGCTCTGCTGAGCGCGGGCAGACTCGCCGACTCCGGCTCCGTCCCGTGGTTGGTGATCGTCGGAGCGACGGTCGTCGCCGCCCTCGGTGCGGGTCCGGTCGCGTGGCTCGCCCGCGACCGGATACCGGCGAGCCGGCGCGAGATGTACGGGCGCATCCTCGTCGCCATCAGTCTCCCCGCGTTCATGCTGTTCGTCGGCGTCTCGCTCGCGTTCGGCATCCCGTTCCTGTCCGTGACTGACGCGGTCGTCGTCGGCGTCGTCTGCGGCGGCGCGGTCGCCCTGCTGGCCGAGCGGACCGTCGTCCCGGAGCGGTACCGCGCCGAACGGGCGTGATCCGGGAATATTGGGCAGGCGTGACCGAGGAGGACAGATCGACGCTCGCGTCGCCGCCGCCACGCCGTTTAAGCCGCCGCCGCCACTAGGCAGGCACATATGCCATCGACGATGGAGGTCAAGTGCGTCAGCGACGACTGCGAACTCGACATGTTCGAGAACCACTACACCTACGACGTGCCCGACGACCACGCGGTCGCGGACCTCTCGTGTCCGTACTGCGGCGGGAGTGAGCTCGTCGAAATCGAGGTGTGAGCCGTGTCCGGACTCGTCGAGACCGGTCGGGCCGCGCTCCGTAGCGCCCTCGAACGCGTCGGCCGCGGGTGGGGAAAGGTACAGGAGCGCCGCCCGCTCTCGTACGATCTCCTCGAAAGCGACGACGCCTACCTCGTCGTCTTCGACGCCCCCGGCGTCCGCGGCGAGGACGTCGACGTCACCTTCCTCGATCACACCGTCGAGGTGAGCCTCGAACGCTTCCGGGACTTCTACGACGGCTACGACCTCGTGTTCCCCGGCCGCGGCGTCTCGCTGTCGAGCAGCGTCGACCTCCCCCGCGACGCCGACGTGACACCTGAGGGCGCGAACGCGACGCTCACGCGAAACGGCACGCTCCACGTGGAGATCCCCAAAGAGGAGGGCTCTCGCGATGTCGACGTCGTCGAAGAGTCCGACTGACGCCGTCTCAAACCCCTCTCCCGGTCTCCCCCTCCGTCCGCTCGGACAGCGACATCCCCTCTACGATCTCGAACTCCTCGTCGCCGTCGAACCGCGTCGGATCGAACGACTCGATCCACGGCGAGTCCGGCGCGTCGAATGCGACGCCGTCGAGCGACGCCAACACGCCCTCGGCGACCGTCTCGCCGACCGCGGGCGCTCGCATGAACCCGTGGCCCTGCCAGCCGGCGGCGACGAACAGCGTCGGCTCCGTCTCGCAGGTCTCGTCGACCGGGCCGACGAGCGGGTCGCCGTCGGGCGTCGCAGTACAGAGTCCGGCCCACGCCCGGGAGATTGTCGGGTCGCGGTCGGCGCAGTCGGAGGGGCCGCCGCGGTCGAGGCGCTCGCGGAGGACGGTCGAGGCGTCCTCGCGGAACCAGTCGTCCGCCTCGCGCCGGTAGTTGTCGGGGTCGGCCGGGACCGGTTCCGTGCCGTCGCCGGCGAGCAGGCCGTCCGGGTGCGGGCGGAGGTACGCGTCCGCGGTGGCGTCGTAGACCATCGGGCCGTCGTAGGGGGCACTCGCGACGAGCGCCTGAACGCGGTACGGGACGACCGGGACCGCGATGCCGGCGTCAGCGAGCAGCGATCGCGTGTGCGCCCCGGCAGCGACGACGACCGCGTCGAAGGCGCGCCGCTCGGTCTCAGAGTTCCCGTCGGCGGCGTCGCGAACCAATATCTCTCGGCCCGCGTCGGTTCGAGGGCCGAGCGCGACCGGGGTCCCCGTCTCGACCGCGACGCCCTCGCGGGCGGCCCGCTCGCCGAGCGCGCGGACGTACTCGGGCGAGTCCGTCCATCCGGCCCCTTCTGCGACCGCCGCGACCGCGAGGTCGTCGGTGCGGAGGACGGGGAAGCGCTCGCCGAGCGCGTCGGGGTCGACGAGGGAGACGTCACGGCCGTGGTCTCGCATGCGCTCGACCATCGCCGGGACCGCGTCGGCGTCCGGGTCGTCCTCGCGCACCGCGATCACGTACGGGCAGGGGGTAAACGAGAACCCGGAGAGCGTCCGGTCGAACGCCCGGAAACGCTCCATCGCCC
Source organism: Halorubrum sp. DM2 (assembly GCF_901686465.1). Lineage (NCBI taxonomy): Archaea > Methanobacteriati > Methanobacteriota > Halobacteria > Halobacteriales > Haloferacaceae > Halorubrum > Halorubrum sp. DM2. The sequence continues at coordinate 2,524,856 of NZ_LR594487.1, read as the reverse complement.
GGGCCCCGACCGCGGCGTCGACGTCCTCGGCGTAGGCGTCGTAGAGGAGGCCCGCCGCCCGCCCGGAGCTGCCGCCCGCCAGTTCCCCGCGCTCGTAGAGCGTCACGTCCGCGCCGCGGGCCGCCAGATCGTGAGCGGCGGTGACGCCGACCGCACCGCCGCCGACGATCGCGACCGACGGCGCGGGCTCGGCTCGCTCGTTCATGGCTCAGTAGACAGCGCGAGCGACCGAAAAGACACCGGGACGACGATGCCGCTATATAATTGGATGCGGTGGCGCGTGCCGACGAGCGGCCGCAGGCCGCGAGTCGCACGCGCGAGGGAGTTAGTCGGCCGGAGCGAAGCGGAGGCCGACTAACGAGGCTGGGGAGGTGTGAGGTGCGGTTGCGGGGCGGTGTCGGGAGGGACTCGAAGGGGCAGCCACGAGGCGGCCAGAGGCGAAGTAAGCACCGCAAGGAGCGAGAGAAACGAGCGACTGAGGAGCGCAGCGAGCGTCTGGTCGCCTCGCGGCTGGGGCTTCGGCGGCGGTCGTCTCGATCAGCGATATATAAACAGCAACACAATCGGCTAGCCGATCGGCTGGGGGTTCGGCGGCGGTCGTCTCAATGAGAGAAATCCAAACAGCAACCCAGTACAGCCGGTGACACGCGTGTCCCCGGCCACGTTATAGGGGTGGAATCCCACGTGTTAGGTATGAACCAACTCGTGAACGGCGAGTGGCGGACGGACACCTACGAGACGACCAACGAGGAGGGGGCGTTCGAGCGCGGCGAGACCACCTTCCGGAACTGGGTCGCGGGCAGCGACGTGCCCGAGCACGTCGACGCCGAGCCGGACGAGCGCTTCCAGCCGGAGGCCGGCCGGTATCACCTGTACGTCTCCTACGCCTGTCCGTGGGCGCACCGGACGCTCCTCGCGCGCTCGCTCTTGGGCCTCGAAGACGCGGTCAGCGTCTCGGTCGTCGACCCGTGGCGTGGCGAGGGGGGCTGGCAGTTCAGCCCCGAGAAGGACGGTTGTACGCGCGACCACCTCCACGACAGCGACTACCTCCGCGAGCTGTACGTCGAGGCCGACCCCGACGCCACCTGCCGGGTGACCGTCCCGGTGCTGTGGGACACCGAGGAGGAGACGATCGTCAACAACGAGTCGCGCGAGATCCTGCGGATGCTCTCGACCGCGTTCGACGACCTCGGAAACGGCGCGTCGCTCCTCCCCGACGAGGGCGACGACGCGACCGTCGCGGACGTCGACGAGGTGATCACGGACATCTACGAGCCGATCAACAACGGCGTCTACCGCGCCGGCTTCGCCACCTCGCAGGCGGCCTACGACGACGCGATCGACGACCTCTTCGACGCGCTCGACCGCTACGACGACCGGCTCGCGGACCGGCGCTACCTCGTCGGTGACTCGCTCACCGAGGCGGACATCTGTATGTTCACCACCCTGATCCGGTTCGATCAGGTGTACCACACGCACTTCATGTGCAACCGGCAGTTCATCCACCAGTATGACAACCTCTGGCCGTACCTCCGCGACCTCTACCAGACCGAGGGCGTCGCCGAGACGGTGAACATGTCCCATATCAAAGAGCACTACTACACCACGCACCCCGACGTGACGCCGACCGGAATCATCGCGCGCGGTCCCGACCTCGACTTCGAGGCGTCCCACGACCGCGACCGGCTCGCGGGAGCGCCGCCGACGCCGACCGCGGACGACTGAGGGAGAGACGGGGTGGTTCCGTCGGAACCGGGGTTTTGAGAGTTTCTCGGCGTGAAACGCCCGATCGACGGAACTGCGAACTGAACACTACTTCTCCGCCGTGGACTCGTTGGAACAGACCCCCCGGAGACGCGACGGGGCGTGTCGCTCACAGTCGTCTCGCACGCGGATCCACATGCCGTCTTCGTAGCACTGGACGAGCGCCGTCGCACACTCGACGGTATCGTGCCACCCATCTCTGACATCGCTGAGCGGTTTCGATGTCCACTCGGCGTCGTCCCTCCGCGCAAATACCTTGTACTCACCCGGTTGTGTTCCCCAATCGCAGTCGGCGGTCGCCGCGTAAATCTGTCCATCGCCTGTCCCGCGGATTTGATGGGTGGACTCGTGGACCGTCTCGCCGTCCCGGTCGACGCGCAGGTCAATCTGGACCGGGTCGGGAGTGTGGTTTTCCGCCGCAAACTGCGCGAGATGAATAGCGGTGTTGCCGGAGACAGCGTCAAGACAGCCAGTAATCGAAACCGCCGCCGAAAGCCCGATACTCGTGAGGAGGGCGCGTCGCTACATACATCATACGGACAGAGTCCTACTAAATCTCTTTTGACAGCCGCAGCACAGGCGGTCACAGCAACAGTACGCACCGCGATGTGCTCAATTGACACCGAGCGATTCGTGAACTAAAACGCGAAAAGCCCCGAACGGCGAGACTACCCCTCCATCCCGCCGAACGAGAGGCCGTCCTCGACGGAGCGCTGCGCCGCGAAGTAGACGATCGCGACCGGGAGCGCGAACAGGTTCGCGAACGCCGCGAAGCGCGTCCACGGCGTCGAGAACCGGCCCTCGGTCGCGATGTTGTACAGCTCCACCGAGAGCGGGTAGTTCTCCGGGCGGAGCAGCGTCTGCGCGATGATGAACTCGTTCCAGCCGGCGAGCCAGACGAAGATGAGGACGACCGCGAGCCCCGGCTTCGTCAGCGGAATGATGACCTCCCGGATCGTGTCGAGGAAGCTCGCGCCGTCGACCATCGCCGCCTCCTCGTAGGAGACGGGGATGTTGTCCATGTACGTCTTCAGCAGCCACGTGTTGAACGGGATCGCCGACGCAGCGTAGAACAGCCCGAGAATGAACAGGTTGTTCGTGAGCCCGTAGGTGCTGAAAAGCGAGTACAGCGCCACGAGCGTCGCGATCGACAGTCCGGCACCGATCTGCGTGAAGAGGACGTAGCCGTAGAGGATGCGCTTGCGCGCCACGAACCGCCGGCGCGAGAACGCGTACGCCGCCGGGACGATCATCCCGAACCCGGCCGCGAGCGTCACGCTGACGATGTAGAGGCTATTGAACACCGCGCCCGGACCGGTGTCGGTCCCGGCCCACCGGAAGCTGAAGGGAAGGAGTCCGCCGCCCCCGCCGACGACGAGCTGGGGGTAGCCCCAGTCGCCGTCGACGAAGAAGAAGTCAGACTCGAAGATCACCCACCGGTACGCGCCGAGGTTGTACGTCGACGGGTCCGGGAAGATGCCGCTGGTGTTGAACAGTCGCGACCCCTCAGCGAGCGACGCGGTCGTGATCCAGAACAGCGGGAACAGCAACACGAGCACCATCGCGAGCCCGAACAGCGTCATCAGCACGCTCTTCGTCACGTCCCACGAGCTGCGCTTGCCGGTCCGAACGTCGTAGAGCGCCCGCTGGACCATGACGACGAACCGCTTCGGCGCGGTCGCGAGCGCGACCAGCTTGGCGGCGACGAGCGACGCGACCGAGCGGATCGCGCTCATTCGTCACCCACCCCCTCCGCGAGACCGCCGTAGCGCACGGCGACGAGCATGAACAGTCCGACGAAGGCGATACCGACGATCAAGATTGCGGCCGACAGGCCGAACTGGTTGAACGTGATCGCCTCGCGGTAGCCGTACACGATGATCAGCTCGTTCTGTCGCGACGGGCCGCCCTGGTTGAACACCCACGGGATCAGGAACTGCTGGAACGACGTCGCGGCCGTGAGGATCGATGCGAACAGCACCGGCCCCTTGATCGCGGGTAAGGTCACGGTGCGGAACCGCTGGAGCGCGCCCGCGCCGTCGACCATCGCCGCCTCGTGGAGCGACCGCGGCACGTCTTGGAGCGCGCTCACGATGATGATCACCATGAACGGGTACGCCAGCCACACCTCGGTGGTGACGTACGCGAAGAACGCCTCCCAGCGACCGCTCAGGAACCCGATCGGCACGTCGAACAGGAGCGCCTGCGGGGCCGACAGCGACGACATGAACTCGTTGTACCGGCCCAAGATGGTGTTGAACACGCCGTAGCGGGCGTCGCTGAACATGCCGCGCCAGACGGTGATCGTGAAGATGCCGGGGAACCCAAGCGGGACGATCACCGCCGCGCGCATGTACCGCTTCCCGGCGACGCGTACGTGGTTCAACAGTAGGGCGATCCCAACCGCCAGGAACACCTTGGCCACGAGCGAGACGGCGACGAACAGCCACGTCGTCGTCATCGAGGTCCAGAACTGCGAGTCGTAGATTAGCTGGACGTAGTTCGCCAGCCCGATCAGCTCGGCACCGCCACCGATCACCGACCCGGCGAACGTCGCGTTGGTCAGGGAGATATAGAAGAGATAGAAGATCGGGTACAGCATGAAACTAGAAAAGAGGAGTACGCCCGGCGCGACGAGCAGCAGGCCCCAGTCGCGGCTGGCGAACGGCAGCACCGATCGGAGCCGCGACAGTCCGCTCGCGGCGGTTCCGGGTTGCGAGGAGGCCATGGCTCCGGGTAGAGCTTACAGCGCCTCCCGGATCTCGGAGGCGGCCTGGTCGAGCGCGGCGGCACTCTCCTGCTCGCCGTTGAAGACGCGTTCGAGCGCCTCCGTCAACGGATTCCAGACGCTGTCCATGTCGGGGTGGCTCGGCATCGGGACGCCGTAGTCCACCTGCTCGGCGAACGCCTGTACCTCGGCCGAAAGGTCCTCGTTCCCGACGACATCGGTGAGGACCGGAATGTACCCCCTCTCGTCGGCGTTGGTCAGGATGATGTCCTCGTTAGTCGTGTACCACTCCGCGAGGTCGGTCGCGACGTCGACGGTCGACGGGTCGGCGTCCGCGAGCATCGAGCTGAAGTAGAACAGCTGAATGCCGGAGTACGACCGTGGGTGGTTCCCGTCGATCGTTGGCAACGTCGTCACGCCGAGGTTGTCGACATCGTTCTGGAAGTCTCCGAGTATCCACGGACCGTTGATCGCAAACGGTGCGAGACCGTCCGCGAACGCAACGATCTGCGACTCGTAGCCCGGGTCTGCGGGCGTGTACCCGTAGAGGGTTTCGAGCGCGTCCATCCCCTGCTTACAGGCGTCGCTGTCGAGGCCGACCTCGAGGTTCGACTCGTCGAAGATGTCGCCGCCGTACGCCTGAATGAATCCGCTCGCCTGATACGGGTCGGTAGCCGGGAACGAGAGCCCGTACTGCCCGTTGTCCGGATCGTGATGCTCGTCCATGATCGAGACCATCTCCTCCATCGTCTCCGGCGGCTCGTCGACGATGTCCTCGTTGTAGAACAGCGCCACGGTCTCGGAGGCGAACGGGAGCCCGTAGAGGCCGCCATCGAACTGGGCCGCCTCGCGGGCGGCCTGCGTGTAGCCGTCGAGCGAGACGTCGACGTCGTCGCTCGCGTCGTAGAGGAACGGCGGGTCCTCGCGGACCGCGAATCGCCCGACCCAGTCGTGCGCCCAGATCCACGAGTCCGGTCCGTCGCCGGCCGGGATCGCCGTTTCGAGCTGCTGGTCGAGCTCGCCGCCGGGCGCTTCCTTGTTGATGTTGTTGCCCGTCTCCGACTCGTACTGGCTGACGTACTCGGACATCGCCTCGTCCTCGCTGTCGGCAAGGTCCGTCCACAGCCGCGCCGAGCCTCCGCTCCCACCCTCTCCGCTGTCGCCGCCGTCACCGCCGTCGGAACCGTCTCCGCCGTCGCCGCCGGTGCTGATACAGCCCGCGAGCCCCGCGAGCGCAGTCGATCCCCCCATCGCCTTGAGCAGCGTTCTACGTTTCTCGTTCATGTTGCCAGAACAAATGAGGAATTATATTTTCATACATTTAGTGTTTGGGATCGTTCCGGATCGTTTTGGATCGTTCCTGAATGATTCGGATCGGCGCAGTCCGATCGATGTACCTCCGATCGGCGTGGATGTGCCTCCGATCGGCGCGGGTAGCCGAGCGTCACCATCGACCGCGTTCTCGTGCCGATATCTGAGAAGTGATTTTTCACCAAATATCAGGAAAACAGCAAAGAACTCATATGCCAGCGGACCAGTCTTCAGGGAAATGGCACGCGTCACGCTCGATACGCTCCGGAAGGAGTTCGACCGAGGGACCATCGTCGCCGTCGACGATCTGGACTTGGAGATCGACGACGGCGAGTTCGTGACCGTGGTCGGGCCGTCCGGGTGCGGCAAGACGACCACCCTCCGAATGGTCGCGGGGCTCGAAGAGCCGACCTCGGGAACGGTCAGCTTCGACGACGAGGACGTCACCGAGGTCCACGCGAAGGAGCGCCCGGTCGCGATGGTGTTCCAGAACTACGCGCTGTACCCGCACAAGACGGTCCGCGAGAACATGGCGTTCGGGCTCAAGATGAGCACCGAGATGACGAAAGAACAGCGCCACGAGCGGGTCCGCGAGATGGCGGAGATGATGGGCATCGAGGACCTCCTCGACGACAAGCCCGACGAGCTCTCCGGCGGGCAGAAACAGCGCGTCGCGCTCGGGCGGGCCATCGCGCGCGAACCGGAGGTGTTCCTCTTCGACGAGCCGCTCTCGAACCTCGACGCGAAGCTCCGGACGGAGATGCGCGCGGAGATCCAGAAGCTACAGAAGGAGTTCGGCGTCACCGCGATGTACGTCACCCACGACCAGGAGGAGGCGATGACGATGGGCGACCGGCTCGCCATCCTCAACGACGGGAAGCTCCAGCAGGTCGGCGCGCCGACCGAGGTGTACCAGAAGCCGGTGAACAAGTTCGTCGCCGGCTTCATCGGCTCGCCGTCGATGAACTTCCTCGACGTCGACGTGGAGACCGACGGGACGGCCGCGACGATCCGGGACGGGTCGTCGGGGCTCGCGCTCACGCTCAGCCCCGAGTACGTCGCCGGCCACGACCTCGAAAGCGGCCCGTACACCCTCGGGATCCGACCGGAGAACATCGGGATCGTCGAGGATCCGACCGGCGAGGAGACGCTCGCCGCGACCGTCGAGGTCGTTGAGCCGATCGGCTCCGACAACTACGTCCACCTCAGCGTGAACGACGACTTCCTCGCGCGGGCACCGCCGGACGTCCAGCCGGAGACCGGCGACGAGGTCGGTGTCGTCTTCGACGAGGCGGACCTCCACCTGTTCGACGCCGAGACCGGCGAGGACGTGTTCCTGACCGACGAGGAGATCGCGGCCGCAGTCGCCTGAGACGGTTCGGTCTTCTCGGACGGGGTTCCGCTGTGAACCGATCGTTCACGCTTTCTCTCTGACCCGAGAACGGATACGCGGAGTGCTAACGTACGACTGTAAACTTCTGTTACCGCGGTGAGCGGCTCCGGACTCCCAGCCGCTCGCTACGGCGCAGTTGCTCCCCGCGGCATGACCGCCGAAGCCCCAGCCGCGAGGCGGGCGCACGCTCGCTGTCGTTTGAAAGGCGCTTCGCGCCTTTCGTGATGACGAGACGCCGAAGGCGTCTTGAACCACGCTCCTCGTCGCTCGTTTCACTCGCTCCTGTGGTGCTTGCGTTACCTGCGCCCGCCTCGCGACTGCCCCTTCGAGTCCCGCCCCGCACAGCCCCGCACCTCACACCTCCCCAGCCTCGTCAGTCGCCCTCGCTCCGCCTCGGGCGACTGACTCCCTCGCGCGGCGCTGCTTCGCGGCCGCCGGTGGCGGCCGCTCGCAGGCGCGCGCCGCCGCAGTTGTTCATAAACTGTATCCTCACCCAACATGCCGTCCCTCTCGCGTCGCCGCCGCCGACAACGGCTTCAAGTGCGCGCTCGTCCGACGGAGCGTACGAATGGAGCCGCCAGACATCGAGCGGTTGGACGAGCGGACCGTCCAGCGGATCGCGGCGGGCGAGGTGGTCGAGCGGCCCGCGAGCGTCGTGAAGGAGTTGGTCGAGAACAGCCTCGACGCGGGCGCGAGCCGCGTCGCCGTCTCCGTCGAATCCGGGGGCACCGAGGGGATCCGCGTCCGCGACGACGGCGTGGGCATCCCGGCGGACCAACTGGAGGCGGCCGTCGCGGAACACGCCACCTCGAAGATCGGGAACATCGAGGACCTCGACCGCGGCGTCGGCACGCTCGGCTTCCGCGGCGAGGCGCTGTACACCGTCGGCGCGGTCTCCCGGCTCACCGTCCGGTCGCGGCCCCCGGACGCGGACGCGGGCGCTGAGATCACCGTCGAGGGCGGCGAGGTGGGGGAAGTCCGACCCGCGGGCTGTCCCGCAGGGACGACTGTCGAGGTCGACGACCTCTTCTATAACACACCGGCCCGCGAGAAGTTCCTCAAGCGGACCGCCACGGAGTTCGACCACGTCAACACGGTCGTGACCGGCTACGCGCTGGCGAACCCCGACGTCGCGGTCTCGCTGGAACACGACGGGCGCGAGACGTTCGCGACCGAGGGGAACGGCGACCTCCGCTCGGCCGTCCTCGCCGTCTACGGCCGCGAGGTCGCCGAGTCGATGATCGACGTCGACTGGACGCCCGAAGGAGAGGGGGGCGCGGAGGGGTCGGGTGCCGACGATCCCCCGGTCGAACGGGTCACCGGACTGGTCTCGCACCCGGAGACGGCGCGCTCGACCCGCGACTACCTCGCCACGTACGTCAACGGGCGGTACGTCACCGCGAGCGCGCTCCGCGAGGCGACCCTCGACGCCTACGGCGGCCAGCTGGCCCCCGACCGCTACCCGTTCGCCGTCCTCTTCGTCGAGGTCCTGGCCGGCGACGTGGACGTGAACGTCCATCCCCGCAAGCTGGAGGTGCGGTTCGACGAGGAGCCGGCGGTCCGGTCGGCGGTCGAGACGGCCGTCGAGGACGCCCTGCTCGAACACGGCCTGATCCGGTCGACGGCTCCCCGCGGACGGTCGGCCCCCGACGAGACCGCCGTCAGCCCGGAGACGCCGGACGACGAGGCCGTGGGCGGCGCGGACACGGACCACGAGCGCGCCGCGCGCGACCGGCGCGAGCCGTCGACGGGGAGTGAGTCGGCCGATTCCGACCGGACTGCTGACGGAATTCCGGACGCCGGTGAGACCGCGACCGAGGACGCCGCGAGTCCGACGGAACTCGCCCCCGACGACGACGCGGCGTGGGCGGTCGAAGACCTCGGCGGCGGCGCAGACGGAGACGCGGGTGCCGGGGCGAGCGGGGACGGAAACGCTGGAGCGAGCGAGGGCGCGAGCGCCGGGACGAGCGACGGCGTTCGCCCCTCCCCGCGAAGTTGGCAGGACGAGTCCGCGGCGACCGACGCGGGACCGGCGACCGACGCGGAACCGCCGGCGGACGGCGGTTCCCCCGGGAGCGAAACCGGTGGCGTCGCCGAAGGTGCGACCGGGTCGGCCGACCGCGACGCCGGCTCCTCGGACGCCGACGCACCGATCGGGACCCCTCCGACTGTCGGGGACGCGGAGTCCGGCGACGCGGAGTCCGACGACGCGGCGGCGGATACCGTGAAGGATGAAACGGGGTCGGACGCGACCCGCTTGACCCCCCGAGCGCGACCCGCCACGCGGCAGCGGACGCTCGACGGCGAGGCGACCGGAGCCGAGCGCGAGTTCGACTCGCTGCCCTCGCTGCGGATACTCGGCCAGCTTCACGAGACGTACGTCGTCGCGGAAGCGCCGGACGGCCTCGTGTTGATCGACCAGCACGCCGCCGACGAGCGGGTGAACTACGAGCGGCTCACGGCCGTCTTCGCGGACGGCGCGGACGCGCAGGCGCTCGCCGAGCCGGTCCGCATCGAGCTGACCGCTCGCGAGGCGGCGCTGTTCGAGGAGTTCGTCGACGACTTGGCTGAGATCGGGTTCCGCGCCGAGCGGGCGGGCGACCGCGAGGTCGCGGTCACGGCGGTCCCGGCCGTCTTCGACGCCGCGCTCGACCCCGACCTCCTGCGGGACGCCCTGTCGGCGTTAGTCGACGACGCCGTCGCGGGCGAGGAGCCGGTCGCGGACGCCGTCGACGAGCTGCTCGCCGACCTCGCGTGTTACCCCTCGGTGACGGGCAACACCTCGCTGACCGAGGGGCGGGTCGTCGACCTCCTCGACCGGCTCGACGACTGCGAGAACCCGTACGCGTGTCCGCACGGGCGGCCGGTCGTGATCCGTCTCGACCGCGAGGAGATCAGGTCTCGCTTCGAGCGCGACTATCCGGGCCACGGCGGCCGGCGGACCGAGTAGCGCCCCGGGCGCGCCGGACCAGTCGAGCCGAACGCTCGAAGTTGGATATCAGAATCGATAATATTGGAGTGTCATTTAACACAAAAGTATCCTTGGGATATCACATGCCGATAGCAGCGGTAAAGAGAAGATACGGGGCGAAATTGGGGGTCGGATACGTCACCACGGGGGGATTCATCGTCGCCGTCGGGTTGATCACGAACGAGGTCAACGCGACGATCGTGGCGTCCATCGCCGGGCTGCTCACACTCGGGTCGATCAACGCGGCCGAGACGGTAGCCAGCGTCACCGAGATCGGGGCACAGACCAGACGCGTCGCGAACGGGGACATCGACAGCAGAGTCGAGTCCACCCGGACGGACGAGTTCGGACAGCTGGCGGACTCCATCGAGGAGATGCGGGTCTCGCTGAAGGACCGGCTGACGCAGATGGAACAGACCCAAGGGGAATTGGAAGCGGCGCAGTCCGAGGCCACCGAGATGGCCGACCGCTACCGCCGGACCGCGGAGCGGTACGGCGAGGTGATGGAACGCGCGGCCACGGGAGACCTCACGCAGCGGGTCGACGTCGACGAGGACGACGAGGCGCTCGCGACGGTCGGCGAGTCGTTCAACCGGATGATGGACGACCTCCAAGCGACCGTCGAGACGGTGACGGAGATGGCCGACCGGATCGAGACGGACGCCGGGGAGATGGCCGAGATGAGCACCGACGTCGAACGGCGCGTCGGCAAGGCCGTCGGAACCACCTCCACCATCCAGTCGCAGTCCGAGGAACAGCGCGAGGAGCTCGAATCGATCGCGACGGACATCGAGAACGTGAGCGCCTCAGCCGAGGAGATCGCCGCGACGGTCGACGACCTCTCCGACCGGAGCGAGGACGTGGCGACGGCGAGCAGCGACGCCCGGAACTCCTCTCGGAGCGCCTTAGACGAGATGGCCGAGGTGGAGTCCGAGGCTGAACAGGCCGTCGACCGGGTCGAACGACTCCGGGAGGGGATGGACGAGATCACCGAGATCGTCGACATCATCGGCGAGATCGCGGAACAGACCAACATGCTCGCGCTGAACGCCTCGATCGAGGCGGCCCGGGCGGGCGAGGGCGGCAGCGGGAGCGACGGGTTCGCGGTCGTCGCCGACGAGGTGAAACAGCTCGCCGAAGAGACGCAGACGCGGGCCAACGAGATCGACGAGATGATAGACGAGATCGCCGATCAGACGGAGGAGGTGACGGTCTCCATCCGGTCGACACAGGAGCGGGTCCAGAGCGGGACCAGCACCGTCGAGTCGACCCTGACCGACATCGAGACGATCGCCGGCTCGGTCGAGGAGATCAACCAGTCGCTCGAAGAGATCCGGCAGACGACCGCCGACCAGGCCGACACCGTCCAAGACACCGCCGGCTCGGTCGACTCGATCACCGAGCTCAGCAGCGAGACGGCCGACACGGCGACCGGCGCGGCGACCGAGATGGAGGAGAGCCAAGAGGTCGTCGAGCGGATCTCCGACTCCCTGCGCTCGTTCCGTCAGGACGCCGTCACCACTCTGCAAGACCGGGTCTCGGCGTTCACCGTCGAATCGGGCGGACCGAGTCCGTCGGACCTCGACGGCGGGACGACGGGTGGACGGGCCACGACCGACGGGGGTGAGCGATGACGGATCCCGTCTCGGTCGCCTACGGGCTGGCCGCGGCCGCCTTCCTCGTCGGGCTCGGGATCACCGTCGCGCTGTACCGGAGCCTCAAGGGATCGGCCCATCAGGGTCGACTGGCCGCGCTGGCGATCATCCCCGGGTTCGCGGGACTGTCGTACGTCGCGATGGCGTTCGGGATCGGAACTACCACGGTAAACGGGGTCGAGTTCGTCGGCTTCCGGTACGTCGACTGGGTGATCACCACGCCCCTACTCGTCGGCTTCGTCGGCTACGTGGCCGGGGCCTCCCGGCGGGCGATCGCGGGCGTGATGCTCGCCGACGCGCTGATGATCGTCTTCGGCGCGGGCGCGACCGTCTCCGAGGGGACGCTCAAGTGGGCGCTGTTCGCCGTGGCCGGTGGCTTCCACGTCGGGCTGTTCGCCTACCTGTACGTAGTGTTCCCGCGGTCCGTCCCCGACGACCCGAGCCAGCGGGGGCTGTTCAACCTGCTGAAGAACCACATCGGACTGCTGTGGCTGGCCTACCCCTTCGTCTGGCTGACGGGACCGGGCGGGTTCGCCTTCGTCGGTGCCGTCGGGATCAGCCTCACGTACGCCTTCCTCGACGTGCTGGCGAAGCTGCCGTACGTCTACTTCTTCTACACCCGGCGGCGGGCGTTCGCCGACGTCGGGGTCGCCGAGCGCGACGACGGGCCGACCCCGGCTCCGGCCGACTGACCGCGCGGCCGCCTTTCGTCCCTCGCTTCATCCGACCGCGGAGAGGTACGCTTTAGTCGGACGCCCCGGACCCACGCGTATGGAACGCGTAGCGATCGTCGGCGCGTCGATGACCCCGTTCGGGCAGCGCGACGCCTGGGTGCGGGAGCTGCTAGCGGAGGCGGGCGCGGCCGCGCTCGACGACGCCGGCGTCGACGGCGACGACCTCGATCACCTGTACGTCTCGAACATGGCCAGCGGCGAGTTCGAGGGCCAGACCGGCGTCCCGAACGCGCTCGCCCACGATCTCGCGGCGACCCCGGCGTACACTGCCCGGATCGACCAGACCTCCTCGTCGGGCGGCGCGGGCGTGTACGCGGCGTGGCAGTCGGTGGCCTCGGGGGCGAGCGACCTCACGATGCTCGTCGGCGGCGAGAAGATGACCCACCGGACGACCTCGGAGGCGACCGACGTGATCGCGTCGCTCACGCATCCGGTCGAGTACAAACACGGCGTGACGCTCCCCTCGTTCGCGGGCCTCACGGCGCGCCTGTACCTCGACGAGTACGACGCGCCCCGCGAGAGCCTCGGCAAGGTCGCGGTGAAAAATCACAGAAACGGCGTGGACAACCCCCACGCGCAGTTCCGGAAGGAGGTCGACCTCGACACGGTGCTGGACTCGCCGATCGTCGCCGACCCGCTCCGACTCTACGACTTCTGTCCGATCACGGACGGCTCCGCCGCGCTCGTGTTCTGTCCGGAGTCCGTCGCCGAGGAGTACGCGCCCGAGGGGAACTACGCCGTAATCTCCGGTATCGGCGGCGCGACCGACACCCACGTCGTCCACGAGCGCGCGGACCCGACGACGATGGGCGGCGTCGTCGACTCCTCCGACGTGGCCTACGAGATGGCCGGGATCGGCCCGGACGACGTCGACGTGGCGGAGCTCCACGACATGTTCACGATCTTAGAGTTCCTCCAGAGCGAGGACCTCGGCTTCTTCGAGAAGGGCGAGGGGTGGAAGGCCGTCGAGGAGGGCGTCACCGACCGCGACGGCGACCTCCCGATCAACACCTCGGGCGGCCTCAAGTCGAAGGGCCACCCGCTCGGGGCCAGCGGCGTCGCACAGGTGTACGAGATATTCCAGCAGGTAACCGGGAACGCCGGGCCGCGGCAGGTCGAGGCCGACACGGGGCTCGCGTGTAACGTCGGCGGGTTCGGGAACTGCGTGACGACGACGATTCTGGAGGGAAGCCAATGAGCGACACCGAGAGCGGCGAGACGGGAGCGGGCGACGAACCGACCTTCGAGGCGGCGGAGTACGCGGACGGGACAGTCACGTACCCGCCCCACACCGTGGGACCGAACGGCTCCGAGCGCGTCGGAACGGTCGACCTCCGCGAGCGCGAGGCGCGCGTCGTCACGTGGACGACTTCGACCGCGACGCCGCCGGGCGTCCGCGAGCCGAACACCCTCGCGATCGTCGAGTTCGAGATGGGCGACGGCTACGACGGACCGCCGGTCCGCGCGCTCGGGCAGATCGCGCCGCGCGACGGCGCGGACGGCGGCGGTGAGGACGGCGACGGCGAGGACGCCGAGCAGTTCGACGTGGAGATCGGCGACCGCGTCGAGCCCGTCTACGCCGACGAACTGCGCGAGCCGGGCGCGGGGATCCGGGAGCCGGAGAGTCAGGGCTGGGACGGCTTCCGGTTTCGCCCCGTCTGAAGGGCCGGTGTGACCGGGGTTTCAGGCCGTCTGCGGCCGCTCTTCCAAGGGTACCTCGGAGCACTCGACCTCGAACCTCGCGCCGTCCTCGTCGCTCTCGGAGACCGCGATCCGCCACCCGTGCGCCCTGACGATGTCCCTGACGATCGCGAGCCCGAACCCGGTCCCCTCCCGGTTGGTCGTGTACCCCTGTTCGAGCACCCGATCGCGTTTGTCCTCGGGGATCCCCTCGCCGGTGTCTTCGACGTAGAAACCGAACGTCTCGGACAGCGATCCGACCCGAACGGTCAGACCCGTCGTCTCGTTGTGTTCGGCGCTGTTCCGGTACAGGTTCTCGAAGACGTTGAGCAGTCGGTCCCTGTCAGCGTCGAGAGCGAGCGACGTGTCGACGACGAGGTCGGCCTCGGCGGTGTCGACGTTCTGCCACGCGGTGTGGGCGATGTCCTCGAGCCGGACTTCCGTGGCTTCGGAGATCACCTCGCCCGACCGAGCGAGCGTGAGGGCGTCGCTGATGATCGCCTCCATCCGTTCGAGCTGACGCTGAACCGTCTCGATCGAGTCGCCCTGTTCGCTTCGGGCGTCCGTGTCGAGCATGTCTACGTGACCTGTCGCGACGTTCAGCGGGTTTCGGAGGTCGTGCGAGACGATGCTGGCGAACTGGTCGAGGCGCTCGTTCTGCCGTTCGAGCTTCCGCTTCTGCCGCTCCTTTTCGGTGACGTCGCGAGAGTTCAGCACGATACCCTCCACGAACTGGTCAGCCAGGAGGTTCCGCGCCCGCACTTCGAGGACCCGCCATTCCCCGTCGGCGTGGCGGAACCTGACCCTGTAGGAGCTTGTGTATCCATATTCGGTGCCGTGGGCGGAGAGCTCGGCGCTGAGTTCGTCTCGGTCGTTGGGGTGAACGTTCTCGATGACGTTCGCACCGATCAACGCCGTCGGCACGTAGCCGAGAATCTCTTCCACCGACTGGCTGACGTGCGTGATGTCCCCGTCCTCGTCGATCACCGCGATGACGTCCGAAGACCGTTCGATGAGCCGTTCGAACCGCTTTTCGGTGATGTGTCGCTCCGTGACGTCGCGGTAGATCAACAGCGACCCGATCGCCGTTCCGGTCCGGTCGGTCAACGGCGTTCGGTTGATATCGAAGAACCGCAGCGACCCGTCGCGCTCGACGGTCACGTCCGAGTCGCCGGTGCGCTCGTCGAACGAGTCATACAGCGGTACGACCTCGGCCGCCGGCCGCCCGACTGGCTCACCGGCCCCCTCCTCGAGCAGCTCCACACCGGCCACGTTCACGTCGACGACGCGGTCGTCGGTGTCGACGACGTACACCGGGTCGACCATCTCGTCGACGAGAGTATGCCTCGCGACGGGGGCCAGATCGAGGAAGCCGAACCTGAAGAGCGCGACGGCGAACACGACGCCGGTGGCCGTGTTGGCGAACGCGGTCGGGTCGAAGGCCGCCGACAGGTCGCCGCTGTACAGGAGGAGGAAACTACCGATGACCGGGATGATTCCGCCCGAGAGCATCAACAGAACCTGAGTACGGTATCGGCCGCCGCGCCTGACCCCGAAGACGAGCAGCAACGAGTACGTGGTGAGTATCAGGGCGTAGGTGTACGCCAGCGTCAGCCAAAACAGCGGCCCGTTCGCCCGGTCGACCGCGGCCAGCGGGGCGCTGCTGCTAAACCCTTGGACGGTCCACAGAAGGTCGTGTACCGGTGCGGTCACGATGAGCGCGAAGGTGGCGACCGGCCACGCGAGCAGGAGTGCCCAGTAGCGGCGAGTGAGAACTGACTCCCGACCGGTGTATATCAGTCCGAAGCGGAGTTGGGTCGGCCCGAGTCCGAGGATCCCGGCGAATTTGACGACTGTCCCGACCTGATACAGCGAGAGCGTGGTGCTCCCGGCGCGGATTCCGGTGCCCAGCGAGTAGAGAGACACGCAGATCATCACCAGCGAGAACGCGACTGCGCCGCGCACCTCTCTGCGTCGAACCGCGACAGCGGCAATCCCGAGGTTCAACCCGGAGATCCCGAACAGCGCCCAGGTGATCATACCGGGTGAAAATCCCATACGACGACAAATTCGTACGCGACAAATAAACCCACGGACATTTTCTCAGGTGTGGTAATAAGACTCGATCTGATTCGCCATTGGTGGTCCGACGAGTCAGAGGCAATCGAATTCAGGCGCTTTGTAGATGATTTAGAGTATTTTAGACAGACAACAATTCCCAAAATTCGATTCTTGTGACGCGAGAACCGGCGGGAAATTTCGAGTCAGTTTGACTGAGCGGCTGTCGAGAGCGGGTGTAGAGCGGGCCGGGACAGTGCGTGGGGGTGACGAACGAGCGCGTCATCGATCCGAGGCGGGCGGGCAGGCCGCAACCAACGACGGCGACTCACACCCGCCGGTAGTCACCGAGTCGCGTCCCGTCCAGCAGGTACGCGTCGCCGGCGGGCAGCGCGTCGGGGAGGAACGGCGCGAGGAACGACTGCCCCTCGACGTTGACCCACGTACCGCCGGATCGCTCGTTGAACGCCGGGAAGATGACGAGTTCCGGCGGATCCTCGACGGCCGCCGCGTCCGGACCGGGGTCGCCGACGAACGCCGTCGGATCGACCGGACCCCGGAGCCACGCGCGCTCGACGCGAGAGCCGCCGACCGCGTCCTCAAGCCGGACCTGCGGGTGCTCGTGGCCCATACAGACCACGTCCGCGTCGAGCAGGGCGGGGTCGGGCCACGTGTGACCGTGGACGACGCCGACGGTTCCCCCGCGCTCGTCGGGGGCCTCCGCTCCGAGCAGTCCGCCGGCGGGGTCGACCGCGTCGAGGTCGTCCGCGAACGCCTCGGCGACGCCCGCGTCGTGGTTCCCCTCGACGAGCGTCATCGGCACGCGGTCGGTGACGGCGCGGACCAGCGTCTCCAGTTCCTCCCGCTCGTCGCCGTCGGGCGCGCCGATCCGGTGCGCGAGGTCGCCGAGGACGACGAGCCGGTCGGCGTCGGTCTCGGCGACGAGGTCGCAGAGCCGCTCGCGGCGCGCGTCGGCCCGGGAGTCCAGTTCGACGCCGCGCTCGTAGCGCAGGCCGACCTCGATGCCGGCGTGTACGTCCGCGACGAGCAGCGCGCGCTCGGTCCCGAGGTCGGCCACGGCCGCCGGCTCGCCGACGACCGGCTCGACGGCGGGCGACGCGGCGGAGTCCATCAGATCGGCTTCAGCAGGCCGTCGCCCGGCTCGTAACACTGCCCGCTCATCAGCGCGTCCTGAATGGCGTCCTCGACCGCGCCCGGCTCGACGCCGTGGTCGTCGGCGACGCGCTCGACGACCGCCTCGCGGGGCGCGCCGTCGCCGTCGTCGAGGTCGTCCATCGCCGCGACCGCCGCGGCTTCGAGGTCGGCCTCGGCGTCCTCGTCGCCGGCGTCGGAAGTCGACTCGTCGCCGCCGGAGTCCGCCCCGTCGGACGTATCGACGGATTCCGTCGCGGAGTCGGCGACCGCGTCGTCAGCGCCCGCTCCGGCTCCGTCGACCGGCTCCTCGGCGAGGTCCTCCGGGTCCGGCACGTCGATGTCGGCCTCGCCCGGGTCGTCGATCTCGGTTCCGGTCGAGAAGTCCGTGCCGAACTCGGACTCGATCTCCTCGCGCTCCTCGTCGTCGAGTTGGTACATGTCGTCGGCGTCCGCGTCGGGATCGGGGTCCGCAGTCGCGTCGGGATCGAGGTCCGCGGTCGCGTTCGTGCCCTCGTCCGCGGTCGCGTTCGTGCCCTCGTCCGCGGTCGCGTTCGTGCCCTCGTCCGCGGTCGCGTCCGCCCCGTCGTCCGGGACCGCGCCCGCATCGGCCTGCGCGGTCGATCCGTCGTCGCCGCTCGCGTCGAAGTCACCGAGTCCGCCGTCGTCGGTCGCGGCGTCGGCGTCGTCGGAGACATCGGCCGCGGTGCCAGCGGTGTCACCCACGTCGGCGTCGGTCGCGGCGTCGCCCGCGTCGGCTGCGGTGTCGCCCGCGTCGGTCGTCGGGTCCGAGTCGGCGGTCGGTTCGTCGAGCGATCCGTCGGCCGATCCGAGATCGGCGGACTCCGCCGAGTTTGCGGTCGGCTCGGAGCTGATCTCGTCGGAGACGGGTTCAGAGCTGACCTCGTCGGTGGCGGGTTCGGAGTCGATCGCATCGGAGCTGGGCTCCGAATCGTCCGCGCCGGCGGACGGCTCCGCCTCGGGGGGCGAATCCCCGTCGGTGGTCCCGTCGCCGCCCGTCGTCGCTTGCGGTTCTGCGATCGTCACGTCCGTCTCCGGGAGGGGACCGAGGTCGGCGTCGCCGCCCTCCTCGGGGAGCAGTTCGAGGGCGCGGACCTCCTCGCGGTCGCCCGCGATCAGTTCGAGGGCGTCGACCGCGAGCCGGCGGACCGCCTCGGCGTAGGCCGCGGTCGTCCCGTAGTGGTCGAGCGCCTTCGGGATCCCGGCGGCCAACGGCGCGGGCGCGCCGCCCGCCTCCAGCGCCGCGCGGAGGTCGTCGCCGCGCAGGTCCGAGTCGAGCGCCTTCGCGAACACCGCGAGGCGGTCGAGCGTCGCCCGCGCGGCCGAGACCACCCAGCGGTCGCGGGTGTCGGCGTCGACCTCGTTGAGGCTCTCCGGGCGGACGGAGGTGAACACGCGGTCGGAGTCCTCCGGCTCGAAGGTTCGCGCCTTGCCCGTGAGCGCGACGAACGCCGGCGGCTCGGCGCGCTCCAAGAATGTCTGCGCCTCCGGCTGGTACTGGCCGGCGTAGGTGACGAACGCGCCGGAGGGGTCGACGACCCGGCCGCGGCGCGTCTCGTCGTTCACGCGCTCGACCTCGGTGAGCACGCCGGCGGTGAACAGGCGGTTCACCCGCGCGCCGGTCGGCGTGACCACGTAGTTCGGGGCGCGCTCCTCGTCGCTCTCGGAGTACGACAGCGAGGCGTCGTCGAACTCGGCCGCGAACACCCGGTAGGCGACCTCTCGGGCACCCGGTCCGTCGTCGCTCATTCGCCCACCTCCGCGAGCGCGGCGCGGGCGGCGTCCGCCGGGTCGTCGTCCGCGAGTTCGAACTCGTCCGCGTCGAGGTTCGCGCCGTAGTCGTCGACCGAGAGGTTGCCGCGGACGCGGTAGGCGCGCCCGACGAGCGCGTCGGCGATGTCGTCGGCGACCACCGCCTTGTCCATCGCGTCCTTCGCGGCGGCGAGGGCGTCGTCGAGGCCGCCCCCGTACACCTCGGCGGTGAGTTCGTCGTCGAGGACGACGGTGACGGTGTCGGTGCCGTCGTCGAGGATCGCCTTCACGCGGAGGTCGTCCTCACCGTCGACGTCGCCGTGGCTCCGACACTGGCCGTTCTGAACCACGCGACCGCACTCGGGGCAGCGCTCGATGAGCCCGGAGCCGTCCCGGATCTCTAAGACGTTCCCGACGACCTCAACGTCGAACATCCCGCCGGAGGCGACCGCGTCGGCGACCGAGAGCCGCGGTGCGTCGTCCGCGACCTCGACGGCGTCGGGCAGCGGCGTCACCGTCGAGAACTCGGTGAGGTTGAGCGAGGGGACGCCGCGGAACTCCCGGACGTACACGTCCTCGATCCGGAGGTCAGCGCCCGGCTTCAGCTCCGAGCGCGGCTGCCAGTCCGTGAAGGGGAGCTTCGCGGTCTCGTCGCCGACGACGCCCTCTAAGATCTCCGTCTCGCCGTCGCGCCCGGAGATGGTCTTCTCGTCGACCTCCAGCACGCGGACCTCGACGTTGCGCCCGCGGTCGCCCGCGCTGATCTCGACGAGGCTGCGGTCGCCGCCGATCTCGTGATCGACGTCGACCGGTTCGTCCGCGATGGCGACGGTGGTCGAGTCGTTGAGGTTGAGCTCCGGTCTCCCCTCCCACTCGCGGACGCCGGCGTTGCCGATCGTCAGCGAGTCGCCCGGCTCGAATCCGAAGTCCTGCCACGCGGTGTAGGAGATGACGCCGGTCTCGTCTGCGATCTCCCCTTCGCGGATCGTGAGGTCGTCGCCCTGGTACCGGATCGTGCGCGTCCCCTGCGTGAGCACGCGGACGGTGACCGTCACGCCGTCGTGGTCGGTCGTGATCTCGCCGACGTCGACGGCGTCCGGGGTGGGGGTCGAGCCGCCGCCACCGCCGCCGTGTTTCCGGCGGACGCTCTGTTTCGCCTCGTCGATCGGGACGCTGTACTCCAGTAGGTTCTCCAAGTCGGCTTTGACCTCCTCTTTGTCGACGCCGAGGTCGGAGGCGAGCTCCTCGGCATGGCTGTTGACGTCCATCGAAGCGAGGTTCGGCGCGGCCGCACAAAAGGATTCACCACCGGCGGAGCCCGCAGCGGGCGCGTTCGATCGAGCCGTCGACTCCGCTCGTCGGCACAGCTAAACCCCTCCCGGTCGCACGGGGCCACATGGACGACACCGACATCGAGGTCAACGCGCGGGTCACTGAGGACCGCACCGTCATCGACGTGACGGGGACTCGGGACGTCGCCGTGGTCGTGCGGTCCGGCGGCGGCGAGCGGATCTACCTCCCGCCAGAGGGGTTCGACGACCCGGTCTCCGGGTCGCCGTACACCTCGCCGTACCAGGGGAGCGGGGCCGGCGGCGAGGAGAGTCCCTACGGCGGCGGGACCGGAAGTACACGCGGCGTGATGGACACCGCCGACGGGTTCCGTGTCACCCACCCGGAGCCGGTGACCGAGTTCGACGTGTACCGGGGCGGTGAGTAGGTAGAGGTCGGTTATAACTGGCCGATCGACACGAACACTACCGAAGCCCCAGTCGCGAGGCGGGCGCACGCTCGCTGTGCGCTTCAGTCGCTCGCTACGCTCGCTCCTTCCAGTGCTTGCGTCGCCTGCGCCCGCCTCGCGACTGCCCCTTCGAGTCCCGCCCCACACCGCCCAGCACCGCGCCTCACGCCTCCCCAGCCTCGTCGCTGACGGTCGTCGCTCCGCTCCGACCGCCAGCGACTCCCTCGCGCGTGCGACTCGCGCCCTCCGGGCGCTCGTCGGCACGCGCCGTCCGCAATAGTCTATTCAGCGACGAGGAAAAAGTTCAACGGCGGCTACGCCACGTCTTCGTACACGGCGAGCGTGTCGTCGACGACCGCCGACCACTCGCGGCGCTCGTAGGTCGGCGGTTCCTCGCGGTCGAGCGCCTCGATCATCCCGTCGACGATCGACTCCGAGTCCGTCTCGACCTCCACGAGGCAGTCGTCGGGCAGCACCTCGGCGACGCCCGAGCGGGTCGCGACGACCTGCGTCCCCGCCTCCAGCGCCTCGGTGATAGTGATCCCGAACGGCTCCGCGTACGACGGCGAGACGAACGCGTCCGACGCGGCGTAGTAGTCGCCCAGTTCGGCTTCGGGGACGTAGCCGACGAACTCGACGCGGTCCTCGATGCCGATCAGCTCGACGAACCGCTTCAGCTGCTCGGTCTGGTGGCCCGACCCGCCGACGACGAGCGTCGCGTCGCGGCCGCGGAGCTTCTTCATCGCGTACAGGAGGTGGGAGATCCCCTTCTGGTCGGTGTGTCGCCCGACGAAGAACAGCATCTCGCCGTCGATCCCGAGGTCCGAACGGACGTCTTTCCCGGAGAACGTCGGCGTCGAGAAGCCGTTGTACACGACCCGCGAGTCCGCGTCGTACAGCTCCCTGATGTCCTCGCGGACGATCTCGCTGACCGCGATGTTCGTGTCGGCGGCGTTCGCGAGCCGGCGCTCGGTCTCGACCTCGCGGCTCGGCGGGTCGATGTTACGGTCGCTCGCCAGCGAGTGGAACGACGATACCCAGGTGGCGTCCGACTCGCGGGCGGCGGCGCGACCGGGGCCGTAGCCGAACCAGTCGTGCGTGTGGATCACGTCGTGATCCGGCGCGAGCTCGGCGAAGCGGTCGGAGAGCTGTCCCACGCGTGCGGCCACGTCGCCCTCGCCCGTCTCGACCGGTTCGAGTCCCGGCCCGTCGTCGGGCGCGAACTCCGCGGGCAACACCAGCGTGACGTCGACGCCGAGGTCGTCGCGCAGCCCGGTGAACAGTTCGCCGACGTGGACGTCGAGTCCGCCGGTGATGTTCGGCGGGAACCCCCATCCCAGCATGAGTACGCTCGGCGGCATACCCCCCCGTTTCGAGAGTCACCACTTAGGTATGCCCCTCCCGCGGGGGCGACCGCGCGGTGAGGGTGCCGCCGGTTGATCCGAAAGCGACAGCTGTTCGGAGCGAAAAAACGACGCCGGCCGTCGGCGTGAGAGACCGGTGAGAGAGGCTCAGGCCGCGCGGACCGCGTCGCGCAGCGCGTCCGTGCGCTCGGTGATCGACCCGGCAGCGTCGGCGAGCACGTCGAGCGGGTCGCCCTCCTCCGACTTGACGGTGAGGACCGGCTCGGTCTGGCCGCCCGACTGCTCGGGGTTCACGTCGTAGGTCGCGGCCGCGACGTCCTCGGACTCCAGTAACGCCCCCTTCAGCACGTTCATGAACGTGTGGTCCTCCCCCGCGATCTCGATGTTGAGCTCCGTGTCGGTCTTTTCGATGACCCGCAGTTCCATACCTGTCAGGTCGGGCGAGCGGCGTTTCAAGCTTTCGTCTCCCGGATATCGGAAGATGCGGACAGGTCGCACGCTCGCCCCTGCCGGTCGGTCGAAACGGGGATCGGCGGCACCGCTCTCAGGTCGATAAACGGAGAAAGTCGGTCGCGGGTCGGCGACGGCGTTACTCGTCGACGGCCACTTCGTCGGCGTCGACGTCGACGGCGGTCTCCTCCTCGGCGGCGACCTCACGCGGGCGCGCTTCGAGGGTCAGCTTCTGGACCTCGACGCGGCGCAGCGGGTAGATCTCCTTGGCGTCGCCGTAGATGGCCGACGAGAGGTTCCCGTCGACGATCGCGTCGACGAACGCCTCGAAGGTGCGCTCCTCGGCGGCGGCGTGGACCTTGTCGATCATCACGCGGCGGATCGCCTTCTCCTGCGAGCGGTCCGCCTTCTTCGTCGTCAGCGCGACGGGCTGGACGCGGATGCGGTAGTCGTCGGTCGTCAGCACCGTGATCGACGCCTCGACCTTCGAGGCACCGCGGCGGACGAGCGAGCGCAGGTAGTCGCGCGTCAGCTCGTACTTGATGAACTCGGTGTACGCCGAGTCGCTGCCCACGTCGGTGATCTTGAAGGTCAGCTTCGTGTTGTTCGCGTTGGAGTCGCCCGTCAGCTGATCGAGCGTCGTCGTGATCGTGCGCCCGACGACCTGCTGGGGCTCCTCGGCGAGGGTCTCGCCGAGCTCCTGCCGGTCGAACTGTTCGGGCGCTAACACGGTGTACCAGCGCTTCTGTTCTCTGCTCTTGGATACGGATCGTTCGCTCATGTGTCGGTTGGTGTGTCGGTGTCGGTCGTCTGCGGTTCGTCTGTGGAGTCGGAGCGGTGCGTGGAGTCTGCGGTGTCCGCGGAGTCGTTCCCGAGGTGTGCGCGTCCGCGCTCGATAACGCGGTCGGCGACGCGCAGGTTCACGAGATGGTCGTCCAGCGTCGACTGGAGTCCGCCCGTCGTCGGTCGCGCGACGGTACAGGCGACGACGTCGCCGTCGACGCGCGTGCGCATCGAGTCGGTCTCGTCCGGCCCGAGCGCGGCCGCGACCGTCGCGGCGTCGGCGTGCGTCGTTCGCACCGTCGCGGTCCGGTCGGCGTCGCCGCCGGCCGGCGCGGCGTCGTCCAGAGTCGCAGCGTCCGGAGACGCGGCGTCGTCCGGGGTCGAGGCGTCGTCGACCATCTCAGATCGCCTCCCTGAGCGCTGCCAGCGCCGCGGTGAGTCCGTCCCCGTCCGCGTCGTCGACCGCGATTCCGCCGCGCGCGGCGGTCCCCCAGCCGTCGCCGCCGACTTCGGCGGCGGCAGTCCGGCAGGCGTCGCCGAGCGCGACCGCGTCGTCTCCCGTGCGCCCGCCGGCGGCCGCGAGCCGGCCCGCGGTCTCGTCGACCGCGACCGCGACCGGCTCCGGCGACCGGAAGTCCCGGACGAGCCGGGCGACCGTCGGCAGGATCGCGGGGGACGCGTCGACCGCGTCGGCGTCGACGCGGGCGACGACGCAGCCGTCGTACCGGCCGACCGTCGCCGCGTCGAGCGCGCGGTGGGCCGCCAGTCCGTGGCGAGACCACGCGTCGAGCGCGGCCGTCCGAAGCGACTCGTCCGGGTCGCTCGCGACCGCGAGCGCGATCCCGGTTCCGGGTGCCTCCCGGGCGAGCGCGTCGAGCACGTCGGCGTAGCCGCCGACCGTCTCGAACGGGCCGTCCGTCGCGTACGGGCGGAGCGCGCGCTCGACCGACGAGGCCGCGCGGTCGCTGGCGTCGTCGCCGTCGACCGCGTCGACCGCGACCAGCGACGCGAAGCGCCGCCGGTCGTCGTCGTCGGGGTCGGCCGGCAGCCCGAGGGGGGCGAGCGCGTCGCGCGCCGCCTCGGGGTCGCCGGAGTAGCGCGTCGAAACGAGCGTCGAGGCCGCGAGGGCCTCGGCCTGCGACGGGTCCACGTCGGTCCCGCCAGAGGCAGGGAGCGCGACGCCGGGCCGCCGCTCGACGCGGCCGGCCCGTTCCGCGGCGTCGAGCGCGTCGCCAGAGCCGTCGGCACCGGGGATCGACCCCGCCGCGACGACGCCGGCCAGCGCGACTACGGGGTCGGGTTCGACGCCGAGCGCGCGGGCGACCGCGAAGGCCGCCGTGCTGGCCGGTCGGCCGGCCCCGGGAACCGCGTGCGGTCCGCGGTCGACCCCGACGGTCACCGCGACGCCGTCGTCGACGTCGTCGGGGACCGGGTCGGGATCGACTCTCGCCTGAAACGGCGTGCCCGTCGCTCGGAGCGCTCGCGCGAGCAGCCCCGCGGCCGCCAGCGCGTCGCCGTCGTCGGTCGCGACGAGCCGGACGAACGGCGCGTCTGCGAGGACGCCGGCGAGCGCGTCGGGGGCGGGCGTGGCGGACGTCGCTTCGGTCATGTGGATTGGATGGTCGGTGTCGCGGATACCGCCGCGTGTGGCCGCGTTACTCCTCGAGGTACTCGACCGCGTTCTCGTAGGTGTACGTGAACTCCTCGTCGATCTCGTCGCCGCGGTAGTAGTTCGCGAGGCGACGGATCTTCGACTCCGTGTTCTGGAGCGCGCGCTTGTTCTGGTGGTCCTGCCCGTTCTCCTCCATGTGCTCGCGCAGGCGGATCGCCTGCGACATGAGGTTACGGAGGTCCTCGGGGATGTCGGCGTCGGCGTCGTGCTCTTCTAAGATCTCGGTGAGCTTCTTACCGGTCGCCAGCTTCACGTCGGGGACCAGGACGCCCTTGACGCCCTCGTCGCGCAGCTTGAGGCCGATGACGCTGGGGTCGTGGCCCTGCTCCGCCAGTTCGACGACGCGGGACTCGATGTCCTCGGCGTCGACGTCGCTCCACTCCGGGGTCTCGTCCGTCGCCGGTTTGTCCGAACCGGACGAACCGCGACGGCGCGTGTGCATTCGTGCCATTGGCTGTGAGTTGGAACGGCACAACCGCAACGTGACCGCGACTCCGCGCGGCGCGGCTACGAACCCCTCGCGGACCGAGCGGTCCGACCGGACGGCCCGCGCGAGCGGACCGCGCGACCGCGACGCCGGAGGCGTCGGCGCACTGCTACATTCCCAAGCCGCGGGCGAAGAGGCCCCCGGCACGTCGGATCTGCAGCTGTGCTGTTCCCGTCTGTGCCGTCGGTGTCGGGGTTGATAAGCGTGTTCTTGTGGCGCGGCCACGCCGATCGCGTCGGACGGAGCGGACACGGGGATTTACGTGGGTCGTCGGTCTGCGGAGGCGTGTGAGACTCAGATGACCGAGACAGCAGACGGCGGCCCGCCCGCGGCGGACGGCGGGGAGCCGCCCGACGGCAGCGAGTTCGGCGTCGGCGACGGGAGCGACGACGGCCCGCGGATCGAGTTCCGCGGGGGCAAGTGGGCGAGCACGGTCCCGCTCGTCTTCTTCATCGCCTGGGCGATCTTCCAGAGCGGCGTCCTCGGGATCGGCGACACAAACGGGCTCGTCGTCGGCGCGCTGGTCGGGACGACGCTCGGGATGTTCCTCGTCCGGGGCGACTGGAAGGCGTACGCTGACACCATCTTCGAGGGGATGACCCAGCGCGTGGCCGCGACCGCGATTGTGGCGTGGCTGTGGGCCGGGATGTTCGCCGAGACGATCCAGGTCGGCGGCTTCGTCGAGGGGCTCATCTTCGCGGCCGACGCCCTGAACGTCGGCGCGAACACGTTCCCCGCGGCCGCGTTCGTACTTTGCGGCCTCCTCGCGACCGGGATCGGCACGGGCTACGGCGCGACCGTCGCGTTCGTGACGCTCTTTTTCCCGGCCGGCGTCCTCATCGGCGCGAACCCCGTCCTGCTCTTCGCCGCGATCCTCTCCGGCGCGGTGTTCGGCGACAACCTCGCGCCCGTCAGCGACACGACGATCGTGAGCGCGGTGACCCAAGACGCCGACATCGGCGGCGTCGTCGCCTCGCGGTTCAAGTACGCGATCGCGGCCGCGATCCCGGCGTTCGCGGCGTACCTGATCGCCGGGTCGATCATGGGCGGCGTAAGCTTAGAGGGCTCGGCCGCGCTCCGCGAGTCCGCGAACGCGCTCGGGCTCGTCCACCTGCTCTCGATGGGCGTCGTCATCGTCACCGCGGTCGCCGGCCGCCACATCGTCGAGGCGATCTCGTGGGGGCTGGTCGTCGCCGTCGTCTTCAACCTCCTGCTCGGGCTGTCGAGCGCGAGCGACATCGTCGCCTTCACCGTCACCGAGGCCGGCGCGTTCGCCTCGCTGCCGTTCGTCGCGGTCGGCGAGACCGCCGGCGTCGGCGGGAGCCTCTACTCGGGCGCGGTCGGCTTCTTCCCGCTTATCGTCCTCACGCTGCTCATCGTCGCGATGGCGCAGGTCATGATCCGCGGCGGCGGCTTCGAGGCGATCCAGGAGTTCCTGCTGAACCGCGTCGCGACGACCGTCCGCCGGGCGGAACTGACGATGGTCCTCGGCACCGCGACGATCAACGGGATGATCACGATCAACACCGCCGCCGAGATCGCGATCGCGCCCTACATCGCCCGCATCGGCGAGAAGTTCAACATCAACGGGTACCGGCGCGCGAACATCTTGGACGCGAACACCTCCGCGCTCGGCTACATCTTCCCGTGGGCCGGGGGCGTCCTCGTCGGGTATCAGGTGATGGTCGGCCCGGACGGCCTCGGCGCTGAGTACGGCACCGACGCGATGATCGTGAACCCGATCGAGGTCGTGCCCTACGTGTTCCACGGCTGGTTCCTCGTGGCGATCTTCGTCCTCGCCGCGATCACCGGCTTCGGGCGGGAGTACATTCCCGACCGCATCTCCGAGGAGGTGTCGCGCGCATGAGCGTCTTCGACAAGTTCCTCGCCGGGTTCTCGTTCCGGGGGTCGACACCGGACTACGCGGTCGGCGACACGATCGAAGTGATGGTGACCGGGACCGAGGGTGACGGCGAACGCGGGGCGGCGGTCGCCCGCATCGGCGACTCGACGCTCCGGATCGAGGACGCGCCGGCGGACGCCGTGAACACCCGGGTCCTCGTCGACGTGACGTCGTGGGACGAGACGGAACATCGCGGAGTCGGGACGTATCGGAAGACGGTCGGCGAGAGCGCGTTCTAGATCGATTCTCGCGGAGTCGTCTTTTCGGAGTTCGTCGATTCCGCTTTTCACTTGTGAGTGACTGGCAGTGGTTCGACGGTGTTCGCCGCCGAAGCCTCGACCGCTCGATACTACGGAACCGATGCTGTGACCGAGACCGCCGAAGCCCCAGTCGATCGGCTTTACGTGACTGGTTTCGCCACGAACGACTTTGTGACCGAGACCGCCGAAGCCCCAGTCGCGAGGCGGACAGACGCTCGCTGCGCTCCTCGTCGCTCACTTCGTTCGCTCCTGCGGTGCTTACGTCGCCTCTGCCCGCCTCGCGACTGCCCCTTCGAATCCCGCCCCGCACAGCACAGCCTCACACCTCCCCAGCCTCGTCGGTCGCCGTCGCTTCGCTCCGGCGACCGACTCCCTCGCGCGGCGCTCCTCGCGCCCAGTAGGGCGCTCGGAGGCGCGCGCCACCGCAGAGTAGCCCGATGATCGACGTAGCTCACGATCGGTCGGATCGGACGAGTTCGGCCGGTATCGCCGCGAACCGGCGCGGACCGGGGCGCTTTTTATCCAGACCCGCGAACGGAGAGTCGTGCTATCGGTCGAGCTACACGCGCACTCCGCGCTGTCGTACGACGGGCGCGACCCGGTCGACCTGCTCTTGGAGCAGGCGGCCGCGGTCGGGCTCGACGCGCTCGCCGTCACCGACCACGACGAGATCGACGCCAGCGTCGAGGCGGCCGAGAAGGCCCCCGACTACGGGCTGGTGGGTATCGTCGGCATGGAGGTGACCTCGGCGGTCGGCCACGTCCTCGCGTTCGGGATCGAGGAGCGCGTCGAGAGCGGCCTCCCCTTCGACGAGACGCTCGACCGGATCCGCGATCAGGGCGGGATCGCGGTCGTCCCCCACCCGTTCCAGAAGTCCCGCCACGGCGTCGCCGCGCACGTCACGGAGGAGCAGTTGGCGAGCGCCGACGCCATCGAGGTGTACAACTCCCGGCTGTTCACCGGGCGCTCGAACCGCCAGGCGGAGAAGTTCGCCGTCCGCAACGGGGTTCCGATGACCGCCGGCAGTGACGCGCATATCTCTGAGATGGTCGGGCAGGCGGTGACCGAGGTGGGCGCGGACAAGCGCTCGGCCGACGCGATCCTTCAGGGGATCGCCGACGGCCGGACCAGCGTCGTCGGCAAGCGCACCCCGTGGCGGGTGTCGCTCAAGCAGTTCGGCGGGGGCGCGAAGCGCCGCGCGCTCCGCGCGCTCGACTCGCTTCGGTGACCGCGATGTCGCCGACCACGCCGCCCGACGACGACGGTTCCGTTCTCCGAGGGACCGACGCCGACCGGGTCCGCGCCGCCCTCCGCGACGGTGACCCCCTTCCCGGCGGCCGCGGTTTCGCCGGGCTGCTGACCGACCCTCCGGGCCGAACGGGACCGGTCCTCGTCCGTGACGTCCTCGGCCGGCAGCCGCTGTTCGCCGAGCGCGACGCGCTCGACCCCGAGACTGACCGAGACCCGACCGCGCCCGGCGCGTGGAACGTCGACCGGAACGCGCTCGACGACCCCGAATCGGTCCCGGCCGGCGGCGTCGTCTCGGCGGGCGGAACCGAGCGCGTCTGGCGGCTCCCGGAGCCGGACGCGACCGCGGACCGCGAGGTCGCGCTGTCGGCCGTCGACGACGCGGTGAGCGGCGCGCTCGACGACCTCGCGGCCTCGGCCCGGTCCGCGAGCGCGGACGACGGA
Organism: Halorubrum sp. DM2; assembly: GCF_901686465.1. Lineage (NCBI taxonomy): Archaea > Methanobacteriati > Methanobacteriota > Halobacteria > Halobacteriales > Haloferacaceae > Halorubrum > Halorubrum sp. DM2. Next base: position 2,495,288 of record NZ_LR594487.1, on the reverse strand, counting down.
GACGAGGGCGACGGCGGCGACCTCGCGGTCGCTTTCTCCGGCGGCGTCGACTCCGGCGTCGTCGCGGCCGCCGTCCCCGAGGCCCCCTGCTACGTCGCCGGCTTCGAGGGGTGCCACGACGTCTCGGCCGCGCGAGAGGCGGCGGGCGCGATGGGTCGCGACCTGCGGGTCGTCGAGGTGACGCACGACGACCTGAAACGCGCCGTCCGCGCGGTCGCGGCCGCCACGGACCGCCGAAACCCGATGGACGTCGCCATCGCGGTGCCGCTGTACCTGACCGCCGAGGCGGCCGCCGCGGACGGGTTCGGCCGGCTCGCGGTCGGACAGGGGGCGGACGAACTGTTCGGCGGTTACAGCAAGGTCGTCGACCCCGCGCAGGACTCCCGCGTCGACGCCGACACCGTCCGCGGGGCGCGGACCGAGACCGTCCGCACGCTGCCCGACCAACTGGAGCGGGACGTGCTCGCGCTCCGCGCCGCCGGGGTCGAGCCGGCGACGCCGCTGCTCGACGACCGCGTGGTCGCGGCCGCACTGGCGCTCCCCGACGACCTGCTCGTCGACGGCGACGAGCGGAAGGTCGCGCTCCGCCGCGTCACGGGCGAGCGCGTGCCGGAGTCGGTCGCTACCGCGGACAAGAAGGCGGTCCAGTACGGCACGTACGTCTCCCGCGAACTCGACCGACTCGCGCGGCGGGCGGGCTACAAGCGGCGGATGGACGACCACGTCGGGAAGTACGTCGAGGCGCTGTGCGCCGAGGAAAAACCGGCCGATGAGGGCCGGAACTGACCAAGTCGCCGCGTGGAGTACCAGTCCTGCGGCCGACGCCCGATCGTCCGGGCGTCTGCGTAAGGATCGACAGGACGGATATAAAATCCGAGCAGTAGCGACAAATATGACACTCTTTCGGTTTGGAGAGAAACAATCGTGCGTAGATTCGACTAATTACTGCCGTATCTCCGTATCAAGCGCGCGCTTTGCCGAAGAAAGTTCACGTCTATCCGGGGAAAACAGGCGGATTCCCGGTGTTCGAAGCGGAGCGACCACGTCAGCGGAGGGGTCGCGTCAGCGGACCAGATACGGTTCGTCGCCGGCGATGAACCGGCCGAGGTCGCTCTCGCGGCGGAAATCAGTCGACCGAAGCTCTCCCAACGCGGCGACGAGGCGGTCGGCGTCGCCGTCCGCCCAGTCGGCGGGGTCTTTGATCGGCACGACGAGCCAGCCCGCGCCGAGCAGCTCCTCGCCGTGGAGCGCGTCCATGTCGATCTCGGTCTTCCAAGCCCGCGCGGTGTAGGTCTCAAGGACGCGTTCCGTCGCTCGCGCGCCCACCGGGAGAAGCACGTGGGCCGCGATGGCGCGGAGTTCGGCGTCGAAGAACCGCTCCATGTCGGCGTAGGAGTCCTCGTCCGGCGGCTCCTCGCTCGCGCACATGTGGAGGTACGAGAGGAACGTTCGGGCGGTTCGGATCGGGTCGCTCGCGGTCGGGTCTCCCTCGCGCGGGACGCCGTCGGGGGTAACCCCGTCCGCGACCCCCGCGATCAGCCCGGCCGCCGACAGCGCCGACAGGAAGGCGGGCGACCACGTCTCGCCGGTGAACGGGACGCCGGCCGCGGTCCCGCCGTGGACGCCCGGACGGTCGCCGACGACGTGGAAGTCGGCGTTGGCGTCGCCGTAGCCCGGGACGAACGACGGGCAGTCGGGGCGCATCCCGAACGGGTTCCGGATCCGGTCCGTGACGTTCTGCACACGACGTGGTAGGTGCCCACCCAGTTATATTCAGTTCGGTCCGACGCGGGGCCGTAGCCGGGCGGTTCGCGGGCTAGATGAAGCCGCCGAAATCGGGCCGATGCGAGGCGCACGAACCGCCGTGAATTCGCATAAGTTATGGAGATACACTGGGTCCGACCGGCGTTGGATACGCGTCGATCGCCGCGTCGGGAGCGAAGTTTCGGGATCGGTAAGCGACGATCGAATACCGCACGACTGCGTCGGGATCGTCTCGGACGCGGCCACGGAAGATATTTATACGTCCCCGCGTTCGGGTCGGGCAGAAGTTCAATGTTCGACCGCATCCGAACGGCGGCCCTCGTCGGGCTCCACCAAGCGACCGTCGCCGCCGGGATCTCGCTTTTCCCGGTGGCGGTCTTCGCGCGTCAGCGTCTCGGTATCAACATCCCCGTCGGCCGGCTCGTCGAGACCACCACCGAGGCGTTCGAGACCGCGGACGAGGAGTAATCGACCGGCACGGTTCGTTTTCGCGTCGCCGACTGAATCCCGGACCGACCCCGAGCGACCGCGTCATCGGCGTCGGCGGTCGTTCGTCTCGTCTCCGGTCGCCGCCGGCTTCGAGACCACGCGTCTCGTCGCCGTCCGCCGGTCGTAGCCCGGCGACGGATAGGTTCGTCGGAACCGGTCGGCGGCCCCCGAAGGGTTGCCTTTATCCGCGCGCCGGGCCAACAGATGCGTAATGCGAACACCGACTGACAACCTCTCGGACGGCCCGTCCGTCGAACTCGGCCGCGACCAGCCGGTCTTCGGACCGGAGCTCGGCGAGTTCGACCAGAGCGAGCAGCGCGCCGCCGCTGGCGGCGAGGGCGAAGGCATGAAGACGGGAACGACGACCGTCGGCATCAAGACGGCCGACGGCGTCGTCCTCGCGACGGACATGCGAGCCTCGCTCGGCGGCATGGTCTCGTCGAAGGACGTCCAGAAGGTCGAGGAAGTCCACCCTCGCGGCGCTCTCACCATCGCCGGCTCCGTCTCCCCGGCGCAGAACCTGATTTCGACGCTCCGCGCCGAGACGAGCCTCTACGAGGCCCGCCGCGGAAAGGACATGTCGATGGAAGCGCTGTCGACGCTGACGGGGAACCTCCTCCGCTCCGGCGCGTTCTTCGTCGTCAGTCCGATCCTCGGCGGCGTCGACGACGAGGGGTCGCACATCTACTCTATCGACCCCCTCGGCGGCACGACCGAGGAAGAGTACACCGTCACCGGCTCCGGGTCGCAGTACGCGCTCGGCGTCTTAGAACAGGAGTACGACGACGGCGTTACCATCGACGAGGCGAAGACCATCGCCGCGAAGGCGATCCAGTCCGCCGTCGAGCGCGACCTCGCGTCCGGCAACGGGATCAACGTCGCCGTCGTCACCGATGACGGCGTCGACATCACCCGGTACAAGGACTTCGACGGCCTCCTGTAAGGCCTCCCACGTCCTCGGCGCAGTTCCCCCGACGACTCTCATCGCGACTTTTTCCGACAACTCACCACCGGCGAGTTCGTTGTCCGCATCCCCGCCGTCACCGGCGCAGTCCCGGCGGCGCGCGGATCCCGTCGCCCCAGTAGAAGCGCGGGCCGAGGAGGAGGTAGCCACAGGAGAGGAACAGCAGCGCGAACGCGAACCCCTCGCCGATCCACGCGGGGAGCGCGTCCGTCGCCATGTGGCCGGCGGGGGTGACGATCACCGCCGCCTGAACGACGCCCATCACGAGCGCGTCCTGCGCGTGGAGGTCCGGGTACGTGACCGTCGACCCCATGAGCAGCGCGAACGTCACCGTGGCCACGACGAGGAGGAGCGGGGCGGTGTAGCCCGCGATGACGGCGGCCGCGAGCACCGTCGCCGCCAGCGTGGTCGGGACGCCGACCGTCTCGCGGGAGCCGTCCTCGTCGGCGGTGTAGAGGCCGAGCCGGGCGACCGCGGCGGCGACGAACAGCGCGCCCGCGCCGACGCCGGCGGCGACGAGGACGGGGTCGGTCGCGAACGAGCGGCCGTCGCCGACGACCGCGGCGACTAACGCCGCGGGCGCGACGCCGAAGGAGGCGACGTCCGCCAGCGAGTCGAGGTACGGACCGGCCGGGGTCGACCCGCGGTGGCGGGCGACGACGCCGTCGAGTCCGTCCGCGACCGCGGCGAGGAGGACGAGCCGGGCCGCGAGCGCCACGTCGACCGTCGCGGCGACGACGGCGAGGAAGCCGACGGCGGCGTTGGCCACGGTCACGGCGTCCGCGAGCCCGAGCCGCCGGGCGAACCGCAGAGGCATACCGTACCGGTCGACGAGACGGGTTTTAGGGCTTGTTATCTCGTTCACCGGGGGGATTACCGGGGATCAGGGCACGTGCCAGATGCCGCGCCCGAAGTCGAGCCACTCGCCGACGACGACGTGCGGAAGCGCGATGACGCAGACGAAGATGGTGTAGAAGGCGACGGCACCGGACAGCAGCGAGCCGCCGGCAAGCGGGTTCGGCGCGACGGTCCAGAGGGTGACGGCGACCGTCGCCGTCGCCAGCGCGCCGACGACGAGGACGCCCCACGCCACGACGAGCGAGACGCCCTCGGTCCGGCTGGGGCGCTCGCGCTCGACGACCATACTCCGGGCCGACTGGCGCATCGAGTACCACAGCGGGAAGTAGAGCCCGATGGCGACGACCACGGGCACGAGCGCGAAGTACGCGACGAGCAGCAGCGTCTCGGCGGCATCGAGCAGCCACGACCGGCTGACGCCGCCGGTGGAACGCCAACTGGTCGCGAGCCCGCCGCCGAGGTGCGCGACCACGGCGAGTCCGTACGCGGCACCGAGCGCCGTGGTGAACGCCTCCGGCGACGAGGCGGCGGGACCGGCCAACTGCCCGTCGAAGACGCCGAGCATGATGCCGGTGAACCCGTAGAAGGTGTCGGTCCAGAAGACGGCGGGGACGATCATCACGGCTCCGCCGCGGACCAGTGCGGCGAGCGCGCGCTGTGGCCGCGTCGGGAGGTGGTCGGTGCCGACCAGCGCGTCCATCACGCGGAGGTCGCCGTGTCCCCCCTTCGCGACCGCGGTCCCGAACGCGAGCGCGAGCGCCGGCAGGGGAGCGACGACGAACAGCGCCACGAACGTCGCGACGAAGCCGACGTACAGCCCCACGTACCGCGCGCCGAACGGGAGGCCCCGCCGACGGAGGTTCGAGAAGTGTTCGTACCCCCCGTGCGGGAGGTTCAGCGCGACCATCCCGACGAGGTACGCGATCATCTGCGTCCGGAGCGAGATGTCGGTGCCCGCCGCGGACAACGCGCCGAATCCGACCGCGAGCAGGAGCAACGCGGCGCGCGACGCACCGATAGCCGTCCGTTCTGGTTCACCGAGAAGCCGCCGTACCGGACCCGCCGTCGACGTCGACATACCAGCAGATACGGTTCTTACGGAGTTAGGGTCTCGTCGTCATTATTGGGTGTTTTATACGCCGCCTCGCCCCTTTGCGCCCGCCGTCGCTCAGCCGCGCCGACGGGGAGAGGAAGGAGGACTCAGTACGTGTGGATCACTTCGCCGCAGCGCGTGCACTCGATCGTGTCCGATCTGAACAGCCGTTCCTTCTTCTCCGTCGGCCCGTTACACTCGGGGCAGACGCCGAGGTTCCGTCCGTCCGCGACGCGCGCGGACAGATCCAAGAACTGGTTTTCGAGCGTCTCGATCTGTTCGGACTGCTCTTCGACGACCGACTGAAGCTCCTCGATCGTGTCCTCGCGCTCCTCGACCGCGGTGGACAGCTCCTCGATGCGCTGTTCGTACGCGTCGATCGCCTCGACGTCGATGGTGACGTCGTCGGTCGCCTCGGTCTCGGCCTCTCGTTCCGCGGTGGTCTCGGCGGTCGATTCCGCTTCCGCTTCGGCGTCATCGTCTACCATGTACCACCCGTAGGTCCCCAGGTTCATTACTTTCGGGCCGACAAGGTTTCCCCCGAACCGAAGTGTGACGCCGACGATGGCGGCCCGAACGCTCCCGCTATCGGGCGTCCACCGCCGCCGATACCTGACTAGGTTGGCATCGATCTCAATAGAGTATATACTGTATCAGGATGTGGGTATGGACCCGATAGCGCTACAGGCGGGATACGACCTACTCGGGGACGGACGCCCCGAGACACTATGGTTGGGAATCGGCACGATACTAATGCTCATCGGGACCTTCTACTTCCTCGTCAAGGGATGGGGGGTCACCGACAAGGAGGCCCGTGAGTACTACTCGATCACGATCCTCATTCCGGGGATCGCGTCGGCGGCGTACCTGTCGATGTTCTTCGGCATCGGCCTGACGGAAGTCACGGTCGGTGGCGAAGTACTCGACATCTACTACGCGCGGTACGCGGACTGGCTGTTCACCACGCCGCTGCTGCTGCTCGACCTCGCCCTGCTGGCGAAGGTCGACCGCTCGACGATCGGTACGCTCGTCGGCGTCGACGCGCTGATGATCGTCACCGGTCTCATCGGCGCGCTCTCACACACGCCGCTCGCGCGGTACACGTGGTGGCTGTTCAGCACGATCGCGATGATCGTCGTGCTGTACTTCCTCGCCACGAGCCTGCGCGCCGCGGCGAAGGAGCGCGGCCCCGACGTTGCGAAGCTGTTCAACACGCTGACCGCGTTGGTCTTGGTCCTCTGGACGGCGTATCCGATCCTGTGGATCGTCGGCACCGAGGGTACCGGCGTCGTCGGCCTCGGCGTCGAGACTCTGCTGTTCATGGTTCTCGACGTCCTGGCCAAGGTCGGCTTCGGCTTCATCCTGCTTCGCAGCCGCGCCATCATCGGCGGGACCGAGGCACCCGAGCCGTCCGCCGGCGCTGACGCGCAGGCCGCGGACTGATCGGCTCGCACGTCGGAAGGAGCCGAACAGCAGATAAATAACCGTTCGCGGTTCATTTTTTGACATGACTGACACAAACACCGAACAGCCGCCAGTGCTGCGTACACGCTCCGTCGTCGGGATCGCCGTCTGCGTCGTGACCGCGTTCGTCGGGATCTTCCTGATACCGACGCTACAGGAGCCGGGGGGCGGGTTCAACGTACGGTTCTGGACGATGGCGGCGCTGGAGCTGCTCGCCATGGTCGGGGTCGTCTACTTCGTCCTCAACCTCCACGAGGAACCGAGCTAACGCCCGCGTGGCGGGCGTCTCACTCCGCCGATCGATCGCTCTCCGGTCGGTCGTCCGCCGACGGCTCGACGCCGGCCCGCCCGTCGCGGGTCGACGGCGACGTCTCTAAGAGCGCGCGTTCGAAGTGGCCGCGACCGACGGTCGAGTCGGTCGTCGGGCCGTCGTCGACGATCCCGTCCTCGATCGCGAGCAGTCCGGCCTCCCGGACCAGCGCCGCGAGGTCGCCGCCGCTATACCCGGCGGTGCGGTCGGCGACGGCGTCGAGGTCGACGTCGGACGCGACCGGCATCTCCCGCGCGTGGATCCGCAGGATTTCGCGGCGCGCGTCCCGGTCGGGGAGCGGCGTCTCGACCGCCTTCTCGATCCGTCCCGGGCGGAGCAGCGCCTCGTCGATGTTGTCCGGGCGGTTGGTCGCCGCGATCACCACGACGTCGGTGAGCGGCTCCAGCCCGTCTAGCTCTGTCAGAAGCTGCGACACGACGCGCTCGCCGGCACCCGTGTCGTCGCCCCGGCGCTTCGGCGAGACGGCGTCGACCTCGTCGAAGAAGACCACCGCCGGCGCGTTCTCGCGCGCGGTGGCGAACAGGTCGCGGACCGCCTGCTCGCTCGCGCCGACGTACTTGTCCAGCAGCTCGGGACCGTTCACCGGGATGAAGTTCGCGTCGCTGAGGCTCGCCGCGGCCCGCGCGAGCAGCGTCTTCCCGGTTCCCGGCGGCCCGTGAAGGAGCACGCCCGACGGGGGGTCGATCCCCATCTCGGCGAAGCGGTCGGCGTACTCTAGCGGCCAGTACACCGCGCGCACGAGTTCGCGTTTGGCCGGCTCCAGGCCGCCGACCTCGTCCCAGCCGACCGCGGGGAACTCGACCGTGACCTCCCGGAGGCCGGTCGGCTCGACCTCGTCGAGCGCGGCGTCGAAGTCGGTCATCCGGATCGCGGACCGGCCGTCGCGCCGGACCGCGCGCTCCAACGCCGCGTCCACGAGGACGGTCAGGTCGGCGAACACGTACCCGTTGAGCCGTGCGGCGATCGACTCGAAGTCGACATCCATGGCGAGCGACGCGCCCGAACACAGCGATTCGAGGGCCGCTCGCCGCTCCGCGGTCGTCAGCGGCTCGACCGCTATCTCGCGGTCGAACCGCCCGCCGCGACGCAGCGCCGACGGCACGCCGCTCGGGTCGGTCGTCGCGCCGATCACGACCGTCCGCTCGCCGGCGCGGAGCTCGTCGATGGTCGATCGGAGCCGGTCGGCCAGCGCGGAGCCGCCGCCGTCGTCGGTGCCGAGCGCTTCGAGGTCGTCGAGGAGGACCACGGTCGGCTCTCCCGCCGGGACGCTCTCGACGACGCGGTCGAGCTGGTCCGTCTGGTTGCTGGCCCGCTCGCCGCGGAGCCTGGCCGCCGAGACGCGGACGAGCGTCGCGCCGGTCGCGGCCGCGACGCCCTCGACAAGCGTCGTCTTCCCCGACCCGCGCGGCCCGTGAAGGAGCAGCCCCAGCGTCGGGTACCCCGCCGACTCGAAGGTGTCCGCGGCGTCGAACCGGGTCGCGACCGCCTCACGGAGGCGCTCGAACGTGGCCGTCGGGACGACGTCGACCCCGAGACCGTCCGGGCGTTCGGCGACGACGGCCGGGGCCCCCTCGTCGGCCGCGACGGTGATCTCGGTCTCGTCGCCGACGACGGCCGGCGACGACGGGGCCACGTCGCGCACGTCGAACCGGAGCGTGAGGGCACCGCCGAGGCGGGTGACCTCGAACTCGTCGCCGACCGCGACGACCCGGCGGTCGAGCCGGCGGCGGATCGCGTCCTCGCTCCGCGCTAAGTCGACCGACTGGCGGAGCCGAAGGGTGATCGCCGACGCGACGGGGAGGTCCGAGGCCGACACGGTCACGGTCTCGCCCGGCTCGACGCCCGCGGTCCGGCGGAGTCGTTCGGGGAGGAAGACGGCCCGCGACCCGTCGTCGACCGCGACGACGGGAGCGACGACGCGGTGCGCGCCTTCGACGGCGACCGAGTCGCCGAGACCGACCCCGAGTTCGGCGAGGACGGCCTCGGGGAGTCCGATGCGGTCCCCGGGGACCGACGTGGGCGGCTCGCGGACTGGGATGCGTACCGTCATCGGTCGTCGGTACGTACCGTCATCGGTCGTCGGTACGTACCGTCATCGGTCGTCGGTCGGATCGCGGGACGCCCCGCCGGCGACGGTCATCGACAGCATACGTCGATCCTACGCGCACCGATCACAAAGTAATCACGGCCTGACTGGACACCGTCGCGTCCGACGAGGGGGCCCCGGCCGTCGGCGGGTGCGGTCGAAGCGAGCGCCTGACGCCGACGCGATCGGGAGGGTCGCCGTCCCCGGACGCGACCTTGGACCGGGATCCAACTTCCCGGGAAAGCGGCAACCATTAACCCGTATCGTCACGAAGTGCCAAGTATGGCGAACGCTCGGGCTCTGCTCGTCCACCCGGATGAGGGGAGCGATCGGATCGAGACGGCGCTCGATGCCGCGGGGTTCGACGTGACGCGCACGGAGACCGCGGCGTCCGCCGTCGCGAAGGCGACGACGGGGGAGTACGACTGCGTCGTCAGCGAGTACGCGCTGGCCGGCGACGACGGCGTCGCGTTGGCGACCGCGATCGAGGAGTCGGACGCCGGCGTCCCCGTCGTGATGTTCACCGAGACGGACGAGGAGGGCGTCCCGGAGGCGGCCTACGAGAACGGCGTCAACCGGTTCCTCAAGAAGAACGGGTCGGCGTCGATCGACCAGCTCGTCTCCGACGTGTCAGCGGTCTCCTCCGGCGTCCCCGCCTCGGAGCCGCGACAGGACGTGTCCGACCACGAGCCGTCCGCGGCGGAGGTGACGCGGGCCGTCGAGGACGCGCCGATCGGGATCAGCATCAGCGACCCGGACCTCCCCGACTACCCGCTCGTGTACGTCAACGACGCGTGGAAAGAACACACCGGCTACCCGATCGAGGAGGTTCTCGGTCGGAACCCGCGGTTCCTCCAGGGACCGGGCACGGACCCGGAGACCGTCGCGGAGATCGCGGAGGCGATCGGGAACGAGGAGCAGGTGACCGTCGAGGTCCGCAACTACCGACGGGACGGGACGCCGTTCTGGAACGAGCTGACGGTGGCCCCAGTCTACGACGAGGACGGCGATCTGGCCCACTACGTCGGGTTCCAGAATGACGTCAGCGAGCGGAAGGCGGCCGAGCGGCTCGCGGAGGAGCGCGCCGAGAAGCTCGCGACGGAGCGCCGGGCGCTCGACAGACTCCTCGGCCGGGTGAACGGGCTCCTCAGCGACATCACCCGGATCCTCGTCGAGAACTGGGACCCGGAGGTCATCCCGGAGCGGGTCTGCGAGGTCGTCGCCGACGAGCCGGGGTACGCCGGCGCGTGGATCGGGGAGGTCTCCTCGGCGACCGGGCAGTTCGAGATAAGCGCCGCGAGCGGCGTCGCGGTCGAACCGGGAACGACCCTCGACGTCGGGGAGCTTCCGGCCGAGGTCCGGGAGGCGATCGAGACGGAGGAGCTCCGGGGCGGATCGATAGAGGGCGGCGACGGCGGCCCGCTCTCGCCGGCGTCTGCCGGCGGGACGCAACTGCTCGTCGTCCCGCTCACGTACGGGAAGCGTCGGTACGGCGTCTTGGGGATCTACGGGAACGGCGCGGACGTCCTCGACCGCCGGGAGCGGAAGGTGTGCGAGTCGGTCGGGAAGATGATCGCCAACGGGCTCCACTCGATCGAGACGACGCGGATCCTCACCACCGACCGCGTCTCCGAGATCGTCGTGGAGATCCGCGACCCGTCGTCGACGCTCACGCGGATCGCCGACGCGGTCGGCAAGGAGGTCGAACACCTCGGGACGACGCGGCTCGACGACGACGCCGGCGAGCTGTACTTCCGAGTCGGCGGCGGCGACGTGGACCTCGACGAGGTGGCGGACCTGCCGATGGTCCGGTCAGTGCGACCGGTCTCGGAGACGACCGACGCAGTCAGCTTCGCCGTCACCGTCACCGAATCGCCGCCGCTCGCGCGGTTGGCCGACCACGGCGGCGTCGTCTCCGAGGCGACCGCCACCGCGGACGCGGCGACGCTCACGATCGAGGCACCGCCCGAACGCGACGTCCGGTCGATTCTCGACGTGTTCCGCGACGAGTACGAGGGCGTCGAGCTTCGGTCGCGCGTCGAGCGCGAGAGCCGCGACCGCACCGTCGCGGAGTTCGCGGCGGCGGTCGACGAACAGCTCACCGAGCGACAGCGCGCGGCGCTGAAGACCGCCGAGCTGAACGGCTACTTCGAGTGGCCGCGCCCGGTCGACGGCTCGGAGATCGCAGAGCGGATGGGGATCACCCGGCAGACGTTCCACCAGCACCTCCGCGCGGCAGAACGGAAGCTGGTCGAGGCGTACGTCGACCCCCGATCGAGCGAATGAACTGGGGGCCACCGGACGAGTCGGAGGAGCCGAGCGACGACGCGTCCGACCCGGCCGACGACCCGTTCGCCGCGAGCGACACGATCCTCGTCGCGGCCGACCCCGCGACCGTGTTCGCGTTCCTCGACGACCCGGCGAACCACGCGGCTATCACTCCCGGACTCACGGACGTGAGAGACGTCGAACCGCTGGAGGACGGCGGGAAGCGCCTCTCGTACACTTACCGGATGGCGGGGATGGGGATCGACGGCGAGATCGTCCAGACGGTCCACGACCCGCCCGAGCGCCACGTCTTCGAACTTCGGGGGCGGCTCACCGGGACCATCGATCTCCGGCTCGCGCCCGTCGAGAGCGGGACGGAGCTGACGTACGCCGCGACGTACGGCCTGCCGGAGAACGCCCTCACGAGGGTCGGCGCGCCCGTGATCCGTCGGTTCAACGAGCGACAGCTTCGCGCGGCGCTGGAGAACGTCGCGGCGCGCTTCGACGGAAGCGAGTGACTGCGGAGCGATTCGGCCCCCGACGTGCGAACTATTAAGCGTGCGATGTCCTAAACGCAGGTATGGATCCGATACCCCTCCAACTCGGTTTCGAGCTCGTGAGCGTCGGCCTGCTCGCGCTGCTTCTCGTGGTCGTCACGCTCTGGCAGTCGTTCGAGATCGTCGACGCCTACGAGAAGAAGACGCTCACCGTCTTCGGCGAGTACCGAAAGCTGCTCGAACCGGGCATCAACCTCATCCCGCCGTTCGTCTCCCGGACGTATCCGTTCGACATGCGGACCCAGACGCTGGACGTGCCCCGCCAAGAAGCGATCACGCGAGACAACTCCCCGGTGACCGCCGACGCGGTCGTCTACATCAAGGTGATGGACGCCAAGAAGGCATTCTTAGAGGTCGACGACTACAAGAAGGCCGTCTCGAACCTCGCACAGACCACCCTCCGCGCGGTGCTGGGCGACATGGAGCTCGACGACACGCTGAACAAGCGCCAGGAGATCAACGCGAAGATCCGGAAAGAACTGGACGAACCCACCGACGAGTGGGGGATCCGGGTCGAGAGCGTCGAGGTCCGCGAGGTCAACCCCTCGAAGGACGTCCAGCAGGCGATGGAGCAGCAGACCTCCGCCGAGCGCCGCCGCCGCGCGATGATCCTCGAAGCGCAGGGAGAACGCCGCTCCGCGGTCGAGCAGGCGGAAGGTGACAAGCAGTCCAACATCATCCGCGCGCAGGGTGAAAAGCAGTCCCAGATCCTCGAAGCGCAGGGTGACGCGATCTCGACGGTCCTCCGTGCCCGCTCCGCCGAGTCGATGGGCGAACGCGCCATCATCGAGCGCGGCATGGAGACCTTAGAGGAGATTGGCAAAGGCGAGTCCACCACCTTCGTCCTCCCGCAGGAGCTGACCAGTCTGGTCGGCCGCTACGGCAAGGCCCTCTCCGGCTCCGACGTTCAGGAGATGGAGGGGCTCGACGGGAAGGAGTTCGACGCCGACACGCGGAAGATGCTCGGCCTCGACGACATCGACGAGATTCTCGGCCAGATCGAGGAGTCCGCGGAGATGAACGTCGAGGAGTTAGAGAAGGAGGCCGAGGCCGTGAAGGCGGGCGACGCCGGCGCGAGCATCAGGTCCGCCGACGAGGTCATCCAAGAGATGGACGATGAGGAGGCGGCCGCGGAAGTGGAGACGGACACAGAAGTGGAGACGGAGAACTGACGCGGCGCGAGACGCCGCGAACACCGGCTTTTCGTCCCAGTCCGATTCCCGAACGAAGTGCTTTTGTCGAGCCGTAGGCTACTACGTGTGTGACAGAGGGGTTCGACGGACGGAAACGCGAGACGCTCCGGCGGTTCGCCGCGGTCGGAGCCGCCGCGCCGTTCGTCGGGACCGCGAGCGCGAGCGACGACGGTGACGCCAACGAGACGCGGGAGGCGATCCGCGGCTACGTGCCGACGACCCCCGGCGCGCACTTCTCGAAGCTCCGCGACGACCTCCGACTCGGCACCGGCGAGGCGCAGTATCACCTCCGGAAACTCGAGGAATCGGGTGCGATCGAGTCGGAGAAGGACGCCGACTACCGGCGCTTTTTCCCGGCGGACCGCTTTGACGAGACGGACAAGCGCGCGCTCGGATACCTCCGCCGGGAGACGCCGCGAGGGATGATCCTCGCGCTGTTGCGCGACCCGGACGCGACCGGAGCCGACCTCGCTGGCGCGCTCGGTGTTTCCCGGCCGACGATAAGCGCCGCGGCCGCGGATCTGGAGACGGCGGGGTTGTTGGACCGGAGCGACGGCTACGCGTTGACGGAGCCGGAGCGGCTGCTCACCCTCGTCGTCCGGTACGCGGACTCCTTCGACGCCGAGACGGTCGCGTTCGCCGACGACGCCGCGTCGCTGGTCGCGTACGATCCGTGACGCGCCGTCGCCGGTCGGCGGTCGACCCGACGACGATATCGGTCGCCGATCAGGCCGTGATCATCCACGTCGTGCCCGACGAGTAGCCCCACTTCTTGACGTCGACCTCGGTGGCCGCGTCGGCCACGGCGCTCATGTTCGCGCCGACCTCCTTCGCCGAGAGGTCGAGGTCGTCGGCGATCAGCCGCGACTTGAAGTACGTCCGGTCGGCCGCGTTCTCGCGGAGGTACCGCAGGATGCGGGCCTGCTTCGCGGAGAGGCCGGCCGATTCGGCTGCGACCGCGTCCGGTTGGGCAGTGCTCATACACGGATCAGGTCTGCGTCCCACATAAGGCGGTTGGTAGACCGGGTTAACACGGCGCTGTCGGGCGTTTTTCCCGAAATCGAAGGCGGAGAGCGGCGGCCCACACCCGCGTTTAGGTACGGTCTTCGAACCCGCTCGGCGGGAGTTCGAGTCAGTACAGCGACGAGGCGAACGGACCGAGCGCGCCGCTCACCGCGGCCGCGAGCGCCTCGGCGCGGTCGACGCGACCGCCGGTGAGCGCGCCGGCCGCGCCGCCGCGCGTCGCGACCCCGTCCGTGCCGAGGCGGTCGTCCATCACGGGTCCGAGCTCCTCCCCGTCGTCGATCCGGGCGGCGACGTCCGCCGGGAGCGCGACGCTCGGCCCGGCGGCGCGACCGACGCGGTCCCCGTCCGTCACCGCCGCCCACATGATCAGGTAGCGGCCGTCGACCCCGTCGAACCCGGCGACGCCGCCCTCGATGCCGACGCCGAGGTCGTAGCCGGAAGGAGATCCGGTGTCGGCTTCGAGGACCGCCGCGGCCCGGTTCTCCGCGCCCGCGACGGTCTCCGCGTGGCCGGTCGGCTGTTCGCTCACGCCGGAGTCGACGGGGACCGCTTCGATCGCGACGCCCGTCGGGTCGCCCGGGAGGTCCGCGTCCGACGCGGATCCGAGCGCCAGTTCGACCGCGCGCCGCTTCACCGGGTTCCCGCTGCCGACGCCGACTCGCAGGGTCGTCATGTACGGGCGTCGTCGCCGGCGGCCGAAAACGCCTCGGGATGGAGCAACCGCGCCAGCCGCTCGACGCCGTCGAGGAGGGCGGGGCTCGGCTGGTTGAGGAGGGAGTCGTCGATCACGCTGACGGGGGCGTCGACCCAGTCGCGCGATTCCACCGTTTCGGGGTCGACGCGGTCGCCGCGGCCGCAGACGTGGACGACGACGCGATCCGGGTCCGCGGCGACGACGGCGTCGGGCTCGACCTCGCGGGAGCGCTCGCCCGAGTCGACGAACGGGTAGCGCCCGCCCGCGGCGCGGACCGCGTCGGGGACCCAGTTACCGGCGGCCATCGGCGGGTCGGACCACTCCTCGCAGTAGACGGTCGGGCGGGGGCGGTCGGCGACCGCCTCGGCGATCCGGTCGAGTCGGTCGCGGGCGTCGGCCGCGAGCCGCTCGCCCGCCTCGGGACGGCCGACATCGCTCCCGCGGGCGGCGAACCCGCCGACGGCGTCGTCGAGGGTCGACGGCTCGCGGTGCGCGACGTCGAGCCCGCGGTCGCGACAGGCGTCCGCGAGGTCGCTCTGGAGCGCGTCGCTCGTGAGGACGACGTCGGGGTCGAGGGCGGTAACGCGGTCGAGGTCGGGGTTCAGCCACCCGCCGACGACGGTCGCGGGACCGTCGCCGTGCGCGGAGCCGGCCGCCGCGTCGTCCGAGAGATCGCAGTGCGCGGTGACGCCGACGAGCCGGTCGGCCGCGCCGAGGGCGGCGACCGTCGCGGTCGCGCTCGGGGCGAGCGAGACGACGCGGGGCGTTGACATGCGATCCGGTCCGACCGCGACCGTCTCAACGGTTTCGGTCCGGACGGGGAGGCGGCGAGGCCGACCGCGGTCGAGCCCGCTTCGCGGCCGAGCCGGCGAGCGGCGAAAACGCGTGATAGATCGTGTCCTTTCGTCGGGTTTCGAGCGACACGTTCCGGTCGTTTTAAGTTGTGTTCCGCCGACGGTAAACTAAGATCGCTCTCGGGCAGTTTCAGTTTCCGAGGGCAACCGAGCTATGAGTGAACGACTACACACACGGGGGAGTCGCTCCCGAACGGAGACGAACGAGACGGAATCGGAAGACACCGACGAGACGCTCCAGTGCCCGGAGTGCGGCGGTCACGTCATCAACGACGAGGAACACGGCGAGACGGTCTGCAGCGACTGCGGGCTCGTCGTCGAGGCGGACTCGGTCGACCGCGGCCCGGAGTGGCGCGCGTTCGACTCCCGCGAGAAGGACGAGAAGAGCCGCGTCGGAGCCCCGACCACCAACACGATGCACGACAAGGGGCTGTCGACGAACATCGACTGGCGCGACAAGGACGCGTACGGCCGGTCGCTCGGCGCGCGCCAGCGCCAGAAGATGCAGCGCCTCCGTAAGTGGAACGAGCGCTTCCGCACCCGCGACTCCAAGGAGCGCAACCTCAAGCAGGCGCTCGGCGAGATCGACCGGATGGCGAGCGCGCAGGGCCTGCCGGACAACGTCCGCGAGACGGCCTCGGTCATCTACCGCCGCGCGCTCGACGAGGACCTGCTCCCCGGTCGCTCCATCGAGGGCGTCTCGACCTCCTGCGTGTACGCCGCCGCCCGGATGGCCGGCGTCCCGCGCAGCCTCGACGAGATCGCGGACGTCTCCCGCGTCGAGAAGGCGGAGATCGCCCGGACGTACCGCTACGTCGTCCGCGAGCTGAAGCTCGAAGTGAAGCCCGCCGACCCCGAGCAGTACGTCCCGCGGTTCGCCTCCGACCTCGAACTGAGCGAGGAGTCGGAGATGCGCGCGAAGAGCCTCCTCCGCAACGCCAAGGAGAAGGGCGTCCACTCCGGCAAGTCGCCGGTCGGGCTCGCCGCCGCCGCCGTCTACGCCGCCGCGCTGCTGACGAACGAGAAGACGACGCAGGCCGCCGTCAGCGAGGTCGCCGACATCAGCGAGGTCACCATCCGGAACCGGTACCACGAGCTGCTGGAGGCCGAGGACGGCCTCGTCGCGTAAGCGGTCGCGCTTTTCGCCGCCCCTCTCGATCGGCCCGTTTCGACCCGACCAGCTAAGGCCACGGCCGCGGAACGGCCGCGTATGTTCGAGGAGTTCGTTCTCGCCGCCAGCACGGCCGACCTCTCCGAGGAGCCGGCGGCCCGCGAGCACGCCGACGCGGTGGAGTTCCGGATGGATCTGGCGGACGCCCCGCTCGACCAGCTGACGGGCTACGACGGCGACCTCCCGCTGCTCGTCACGAACCGGGCGTCGTGGGAGGGCGGCGAGGCCGACGGGATCGGGCGCTACGACGCGCTCTCGGACGCGATCGGTCGCGACGCGGTGGCCGCGGTCGACGTCGAACTCGCCGCGTTGCGCGGGACGCACCCGGACGACGCCGAGGCGTCGCACGCGACCGCGCTCCGCGACGCGGCCCGCGAGGCGGGCGTCGACGTGGTCGCGTCCGTCCACGACTTCGAGTCGACCCCCGAGCCCGGCGCGCTCGTCGACCTGCTCGCGGACGCCGCGAGCGAGGGCGACGTAGGGAAGCTGGCGACGACCGCCGCCGCCCCCGAAGACGCGCTCGCCATGCTCGAAGCCACCCATGAGGCGACCGCCGCCGGCCACAGGGTCGCGACGATGTGTATGGGCGAGGCTGGCCGCCACACCCGCGCCGTCGCGCCCGTCTACGGCTCGAAGATCGGCTACGCGCCCGTCGACGCCGCCGACGCGACCGCGCCCGGCCAGTACCCGCTCGCGACGCTCCGGCGGCTCGTGGACGACCTGGGAGACGGCGAAACAGACGAGTGACTCATTTATAAGTCGTTATCCGCGGCTGCGGCGACTGTTTATAAGCAGATACGGTGCGGTTGGCGCGCGCCTGCGAGGCCGCATCGCGGCCGAGCAGCGCCGCGCGAGGGAGTCAGCGGCGACCAACGGGAGCCGCTGACGAGGCTGGGGAGGTGTGAGGTGCTGTGCGGTTGCGGGACGGGACTCGAAGGGGCAACCGCGAGGCGGGCGTAGACGACGCAAGGACCGCAACGAGGGAGCGGTAGCGACCGAGTGAGGACCACAGCGAGTGTACGCCCGCCTCGCGGTTGGGGCTTCGGCGGTGTTCGCCGCTATGATAGCGAATTCCACATATAAACCACCGCAACCACCGACCGTCGCTCCGTATACCATCTAAAGAGCCAAACCGCTTTACGACCGCCGCCGTAAGTGCCGCCAATGGCGACGTGCGACGTGTGCGGGGAGTACGAGAACCTCCCGTACCAGTGTAAACGGTGCGGCCAGACGTTCTGTGCCGAACACCGACTGCCCGAGAACCACGACTGCCCGGGCCTCGCCGAGTGGGACGACCCCGGCGGCGTCTTCGACAGCGGCTTCGACGAGAGCGTCGAGAGCGGCGACGGCGGCAGGGTGGGCGGCGGCGGCCGCGCCGGCGGTGGCCGCGCTTCTGCCGGCCGCACCGGCGGTGTCGTGAACCGGTTCAAACGCCGGATCGACCGCGCGACCGGCACGGGCGGGCTGGTGAGCTACTTCCGCAACAACGCGACGTACGCGATCCTGCTGGCGATGTGGGTCACCTTCGTCGCGCAGTGGATCACGCTGTTCTTCGGCGGCCCGAGGCTCCACCAGACCCTGTTCGTCCTCCACACGGACGCGCTCGGTAACGTGTGGACGTGGGTCACGTCGGTGCTGTCACACTCCCCCGGACTGCTGTTCCACATCATCGGCAACAGCATCGTGATCCTGTTCTTCGGTCCCCTCGTCGAGCGCGCGGTGGGGTCGAAGAAGTTCGTCGCGTTCTTCTTCGCGTCGGGAGTCCTCGCCGGTCTCGGCCACATCCTCTTCGCGATCGGGATGGGCGCGTCTGCCGGCATCCTCGGTGCCAGCGGTGCCGGATTCGCCATCCTCGGCGTCCTCACCGTCTGGCGGCCGAACATGCAGGTGCTCCTCTTCTTCGTCATCCCGATGAAGATCAAGTACCTCACGTGGGGGATCGCGGTCGTCTCCGCGGTCCTCGTGCTCCAGAGCGTCCAGAGCGGCGGAGCCGGAAGTGCCAGCGGTATCGCGCACCTCGCGCACCTGATCGGCTTCGCGATCGGACTCGCGTTCGGCAAGCGGAACGAAGGGGTGGCTCGCTCCGCGGGCGGCACCGGCGGCGTCTCGATGGGCGGCGCGGGCGGCCCGCGCGGTCCCGGCGGTCCCGGCGGGCGGTTCTGATGGACCTCGCGCGGCCCGACCTCCGGCCGGACCCATCGCTGTCGCGCGACGAGATGGAGGACCTCCAGCGTGAGATCGCGGCGGCCGCGGCGTTCGACGACGACCACGACCTGACGCCCGACGGGGTCGCCGTCGACGAGGCCCCCTCGCTCGCGGACGGCCTGCCGCCGGCGCGCGACGGCGCACAGGAACGACTCGGAACGGGGCCGGGGGCGGGGGACGACCACGACCCGGACGCGCCCGTCGTGGTCGGGATCGATCAGGCGTTCCTCACCGACCGCGACGACGCGCCCGACGCCGCCGTCTCCGCCGCGGTCGCGTTCCGCGACGGCGAGGTCATCGAGTACGCGAGCGCGACGACGACGCTGTCGATCCCCTATATCCCCGGCCTGCTCGCGTTCCGCGAGGGCGGACCGATATTGGCCGCGCTCGACCGGCTCGACGCCGACCCGGACCTGCTGGTCTGTGACGGCTCCGGGCGCATCCACTTCCGCGAGGCCGGTCTCGCGACCCACGTCGGCGTCCTCCGCGACGTGCCGAGCATCGGCGTCGCGAAGAGCCTCCTCTGTGGCGAACCGGACGAGTCGACCGACGAGCGCCCCGAAGGCTGGCGGACGCCGGTCCGCGCCGACGAGTCGGTGACGACCGCGGAGCCGGGGGCCGTGATCGGCCACGCGTTCCAGTCGCGCCAGTACCCGACGAGCAGGCGAGTGAACCCGTTGTACGTCAGTCCCGGCCACCGCGTGTCGGCCGCGACCGCGACCGATCTCGTCGCGGCGCTGTGTGCGGGGTACAAGCTCCCCGAGCCGACGCGGTTCGCGGACGCGTACGCCGATACGGCGAAGCGAGAGGTCGACTGAACGGACAGAGGTGAAACGCGGCGACGTTCTGTGTCAACAGTTGCCACGGGTAGGCGGTTTTTAGACGGTCGGCGGCGAAGGCGATCGCATGGCAGACGACGACGCGGAGAGTCCGATGTCCGCAGAGGAGTTCCGGTCGCTGACGGACGGCCTGGTGCGCCAGAGTTCCGGCGGCGGGACCACCGTCTACAAGAACGCGGCTGGGGTCGGCTGTCCGAATCCCGACTGCGACCGCGGCGTGTTCCAGACGCTGTTCGTCAGCGACCACGGCTGGCAGCAGATCGGCGCGACCCGCGACGGGATCGACCTCTGTCTCGTCAACACGGAATCGAAGCGGCTCGTCTTCATCCACGACGAGTAGCGGTTCGAACTGCCCGCCGCCGGTTCAGTCGTCCGCGGTCGACGACGCGTCCGGCTCGGCCGCACAGCGGTTGGGTCCTAGCTCCAGTTCGATAGCCGCGGTCTCGTCGGGCGGCGACTCGACGCCCCGATTGGCCGCGATCACCGACTCGTAGTTCGGCGGCTTCTCCGGGAGCGTTCGCGTAATCCGCTCGACGAACGACTTTCGGTCGAGTCCGAGGACCCCGATCTCGCGGCGGGCGGTCCCGACCGTCGTGACGACCGGTTCGCCGGGGACGACCTCCCCGGTGCTCCCGTCGTTCGCGACCGCGAAGTGGCCGGGGCAGACGACGACGTCGTCCGGTTCGGCGAGCAGCGTCTCGTGGAGCGAGTCGTAGAGGCGGCGAGCGGCGGCCGCGGCGTCGGCGGTTGTGGCGTCTCCGTCGTCCTCTTGACCCCCAGCCGAGAACTGGAGTTCCGTCCGCCCGACGCTGTCGGTGAAGAGCGTGTCGCCGGTGAGAACCGCCGCGTCGCCGACGAGGTAGCTCGCGCCGTCCTCGGTGTGGCCGGGCGTCGCGAGGGCCTTCAGGTCGACGCCGCCGACGTCGAGCGTCTCGTTGCGCCCGATCGGCTCGAACTCCGAGGCCACGTCGCGGTCGGCGGCCGCGGCGGGCAGGTAGTAGGGGACGTCGAGTTCGTCGGCGAGCGCTCGCCCGCCCGAGAGGTGGTCGGCGTGGACGTGCGTGTCGAGGACCGCCGCGATCGACGCGTCGAGATCGGCGGCCGCCTCGATCCACTCGTCGACGTGTCGGGAGATGTCGACAGCGACGGCGACGCGGTCGGAGCCGTCGGAGTTCCCGGAATCAGCGGGCACGTGGTCCGCCGATCCCGGCTCGCGTCCGCCGACCACGAGGTAGCCGAGACACCCCTTCGCGCGACGCTGGATCTGAACGAGATCGAGCGGCGGGGCGGCGTCGGACCCGTCGGGTAGCGGGACGGCGGTCCGGTCGTAGACCGCGGACCAGCCCCGCATGCCGTCGTCGACGACGACCACGTCCGCGTACCCCGCCGCGTCGAGTTCGGCGGCGAAGTCGTCGGAGGCCTTCCCCTTCGCGCATAGGGTGATGACGCTGTCGTCGGGCGAGAGACCCGTCTCGCGCTCGAAGTCGTCGAGGTCGAAATCGTGGAACGGCTTGTAGAAGTAGTGGATCGCGTCCGCCACGTGCCACCCCGCGAAGCTCTCCTCCGGGCGCGTGTCGACGAGGGCGAACGAGCGGTCGCCGCGCCGTCGCGCGTCGATCATATCGCGGAACTCGGCGGCGGAGATGGTCTCGACCATGGTGAAACCTCGCGTTCTACTAGCAAAAGCACTCTGACGGAAGCGACCTGCTGACCGAGACCACCGAAGCCCGATAAGCGGCTGATTTCGATGAATCGGACTCCTCAACCGTGACCACCGAAGCCCCAGCCGCGAGGCGGACAGACGCTCGCTGCGCTCCTCGGTCGTTCACTCCGTTCACTTCCTGCGGTGCTTGCGTCGCCTCTGTCCGCCTCGCGGCTGCCCCTTCGAATCCCGCCCCGCACCGCAGCCTCACGCCTCCCCAACCTCGTCGGCGGTCCTCCGCTCCGCTTCGGACCGCCGACTCCCTCGCGCGGTGCTGCTTCGCGGCCGCCGGTGGCGGCCGCTCGCAGGCACGCGCCACCGCGACCGATCGGCGTGTGGGTGTCGCCCCGACCGACGATGGATAGGTTTTAGCCCGGCGGACCGGAGAGCGGGCGTATGGTCGAGGCGTTCGCGGTCGCCAGCGGCAAGGGCGGCACGGGGAAGACGACGAGCACGCTCGCGCTCGGGATGGCGCTCGCCGAGGACCACGACGTGACGGTCGTGGACGCCGACACCGGGATGGCGAATCTCCTCTTTCACGCCGGGCTCGACGACGCGACTGTCACCCTCCACGACCTGCTCGTCGAGGGGACCGCGACGGACGTGAGCGAGGCCACCTACGAGCGCTTCGGGCTCTCGGTCGTCCCCTGTGGCACCTCGCTCGCCGGCTTCGAGGCCGCGGAACCGGAGCGACTCCGCGACGTGGTGGCGGAACTCGCGCGCGACACCGACGTGCTCCTGCTCGACTCGCCGGCCGCGCTGGGGTCGAAGTCGGCCGTGTTGCCGGTTGTGTTGGCCGACCGCGTCGTGATCGTCGTCGAGCCGACGATCCCCGCGCTCTCGGACGGGCTGAAGGTCCAGGAGTACGCGCGCTCGTACGGTACGGAGACCGCCGGCGTCCTGTTCAACAAGGTCCGCAGCGAGGCCGACGACGTCGCCGCGCAGGCGGAGCGCCACTTCGGCGGCCCCGTCCTCGCGAACGTCCCCGAGAGCGACGCGGTCCGGGCGGCGCGCCGGGCCGGGAAGCCCCTGCTCGCGCACGCGCCGGAGAGCGAGGCCGCGGCGCGCTTCCGCCGGGCCGCCGACCGGCTCGACGTGCGCGACGGCGACAGCGACGCGGTGGCGGACCGGTTCCGCAGCGCGGTCGTCCCCGACACGCCATGAGCGGAGACTCGGTGGAGTCGTCCGCGGACCCGGCCACGCTCACCATCCCGCGGGGGACCCTCCTGCGCTCGCGCGTGGTCTCGGACGTGGGGACGACGCTGTCGCGAGCGCTCGACCGCGAACTCACCGGGTACGCGACGCTCGTTCCCCAAGAGACGCTCCTGCTGTCGGGCGAGGCCCGCGGCGTGATCACCTTCGAGGACGGCGTCCCCGTGCTGGCGTACAACACGGTGACGGACAGCGGCGGTCCGGACGCGCTCGCAGAACTCGCGGTCCCCGGCCCGTACCGCGTCGAGCTGTACGCCGTCGGCGACGAGGGGCTGGCGGCGGCCCACGAGGAGGACGCGCTGCGCGTCGCGCCCGACGCGGCGGCGACCGAGGTGGCCGACGACGCCGACCTCGCCGAGCGGACCCGCGAGGCAGCGCCCGACGACCGCCTCCGCGACGACGCGGACGACGACGACGCCGTCGCCGCCTTCCTCGCCGACGACGACCGGATCGAGGCGATCCGCGAGCAGGCGCGGTCGGAGGCCCGCGACCGCGCCGCGGAGTGGGGCCTCGACGACGCGCTCGACGATTCCGAGAGGGTCAGCGGCGACGGCGCGAGCGATTCGGCCGCGGTCGACGAGCCGCTCGACGCTCGGAGCGTTTCGGGGCAGTTCGGCCACGGCGAAGACGAGTGAGATCGGCTGCGGTCGAACC
>NZ_LR594487.1:2263019-2471794 GCF_901686465.1 Halorubrum sp. DM2 | reverse complement strand
TCGAACCGGCCCGAACGGTTATCTCGGCTCGGTCCCTTCGGTTCGTATCACGGTTCTCCGACTCCTGCGGCTGACCACGCCCGCCGACTTCGCGGCCTGGTACGCCGCCGGCCGCGCGTACACGACCGAGGTCGCCGAGGGAATGGGATTTTCAGGCGTCGACGCCCTCGGTTCCGACGGTATCGTCCGTCGTCTCCGAACCGCGCCCGCGGACCTGACGCCGTCCGAGGCACGCTCGGTCGCGGCGACGCTGCTCGCGGACGGCGCGTTCTCGGAGCCGTACTGCGAGTGGCTGCCGACGTGGTACGAACTCGCGCTGATCGCGCCGATCCGGTACGCCGACTGGCGACTGCGACGCGTCGTCGAGACGGTCGCGGAGGGAGCGGGAGTGACCGCGACCGCGCCGCGGTTCTCGCGGCCGACCGACGTCCGCATCGACGGCGCGCCGGCGCTGTCGCGGGTCTCCAGCTTCCGCGAGCGGTTCCTCCTCGCCGACTCGCTGCTCCATCTGGAGTGGTTCGACCACGTCGCCGCCGCCGACGGAATCGACGTTCCCGCCGGCCTCGTCGCCCGGACCCGCGAGGAGTCGCTCTCGTACTACGGCGGCGACCGCGACCGGCTCTCGCCCGACGTGCGACGGTTCCAGCGCCACCTGTTCGCCGACGACCGCTGGGTCCGACGCGTCGACGAGGCGTACGGTCTCGACAGCCGGCTGTTCGGGCTCTGGGAGCGGCTGTTGCGCGACGAGCGGCGACGGCTCGGCGGCGACTGAGGGCGGGAGCTCGGTGCGTCGGGCGCTTTTACGTCCGCGGCAGGTGTTACAGGACCTGTAACGTGTTACAGGATCGAATCACGAAACGGGAGATAAGTATAGGCGGAAACGACCCGTTCGAAAGGGTACGAACCGCAGGTCGGTTCGCTGTCCCCGGTGCTTCGGCCCCCGTTTCGCTTGTACGCACGGTGTCGACTGCGACGGCTGTTTCCCGCTTTCATCACCGTCGGGACGTGTAATACGTGGTTGGAACAAGATGTTCCCCGGGATGATCCCGCCGACCCACGGCGTCTTCACTGCGTCACGTGTGGAGCGCGACGGAGGAGACCGCCATGCCACGACGATATCCGTGAAAGAACGCGAAACGGCGCGGTCCGTGGAGATAACTCGGGTCCGAGTTGTCTTTTATTCATTGTTACGTCCGCCGGAAGCTTCATAGGTCGTCTCACGGATCCTTCAGGTACACGAATGGCAGTACTCTTGCTGGAGGATGTCGACGCCGACGACGTCGGGACCGTCGGCGGGAAGGCCGCGTCGCTCGGCGAACTCATCGGTGCGGGCCTCCCGGTGCCACCGGGGTTCGCCGTCACCGCGGGCACGTACCGGACGTTCATCGAGGAGGCCGAGATCGACGAGGAGCTGTTCGACGCGGTCGACGTCGATCCGGAGGACTCCGCCGCGCTCCGCGAGGCCGAGGCGACCGCGGAACGGCTGATCCTCGACACGCCGTTCCCGGGGTCGGTGCGCGAGGAGATCCTAGAGCAGTACCGGGCGATGAGCGAGGACGGCGACGAGGCGTTCGTCGCGGTCCGCTCGTCCGCCACGGCCGAGGACCTCCCCGACTCCTCGTTCGCCGGGCAACAGGAGACGTTCCTCAACGTCCGGGAGGAGGACCTCCTCCGCCGCGTCAAGGAGTGCTGGGCCTCGCTTTTCACCCAGCGGGCGATCTACTACCGGCAGCAGCGGGGGTTCCCGCACGACGAGGTCGACATCGCGGTCGTCGTCCAGCGGATGGTCGACGCCGAGAAGTCCGGCGTGATGTTCACCAGCCACCCCTCGACGGGCGACCCGCAGGTCACCATCGAGGCCGCGTGGGGGCTCGGCGAGGCGGTCGTCTCCGGAACCGTCTCGCCAGACAACTACGTGTACGACCGCGAGCGCAGCGCGGTCGACGAGGTCACCGTCGCCGACAAGAAGGTCGAGATGGTGAAAGACGCGGAGACCGGGGAGACGGTCCAGCTCGACGTCGACGAGGAGCGCCGCACGGCGCGGGTGCTCTCCGACGCCGAGATCGGCGACCTCGTCGCGCTCGGCGAGCGCGTCGAGGACCACTACGGCGCTCCCCAAGACGTCGAATGGGCGATCTACGACGGCGAGATATACATGCTCCAGTCGCGCCCGATCACGACGATCCGCGAGGACGCGGACGGTCCCGAGGACACCGAGGGCACCACCGCGACCGCCGACAGCGACGGGAGCGGGGCGGAACTCGGTTCGCCGGACGATAGAGCGGGCCGAACGACCGACGGGAGCGCGGACGACGCGGACCTCCTCGTCGACGGGCTCGGAGCCAGCCCGGGGGCCGTCTCCGGCACCGTCCGGATCGTCCGCAAGCTCGACCAGCTCGATCAGGTACAGGAGGGCGACGTGATGGTGACGGAGATGACGATGCCGGACATGGTGCCGGCGATGAAACGCGCCGCCGGCATCGTCACCGACGAGGGCGGGATGACGAGCCACGCGGCGATCATCTCCCGAGAGCTCGGCGTCCCCGCGGTCGTCGGGACCGGCAACGGGACCCGGGTCCTCGAAGACGGCCAGCACGTCACCCTCGACGGCGACAAGGGGACGGTCCGGGCGGGCGAAGCCGAGTCGGCCGAGCCGGGCGAGGAGTTCGAGCCGGTGGAGGCCGCGCGCCCGGAGACGCCCGTCAAGCCGATGACGGCGACGGAGGTGAAGGTGAACGTCTCGATCCCGGAGGCGGCCGAGCGCGCCGCGGCGACCGGCGCGGACGGCGTCGGGCTGCTCCGGATCGAACACATGGTGCTGTCGCTCGGGAAGACCCCAGAGAAGTACATCGCCGACCACGGCGCGGCGGCCTACCGGGACGAGCTCGTCGAGGGCGTCCGGCGCGTCGCCGACGAGTTCTACCCCCGGCCGGTCCGCGTGCGGACGATCGACGCGCCGACAGACGAGTTCCGCGAACTGGAGGGCGGCGACGGCGAGCCGGTCGAACCCAACCCGATGCTCGGCTGGCGCGGGATCCGGCGGAGCCTCGACAAGCCCGAGCCGTTCCGGCAGGAGCTGGCCGCGTTCGCGCGGCTCCACGAGATGGGGTACGACAACCTCGAAGTGATGTTCCCCCTCGTCAACGACGCCGCGGACGTCGAGGGGATCAAAGTTCACATGCGCGAGGCCGGGATCGACCCCGAGACGCACCGCTGGGGCGTGATGGTCGAGACGCCGGCCAGCGCGCTCCAGATCGAGGACCTCGCCGAGGCGGGGATCGACTTCGCCTCCTTCGGCACCAACGACCTCACGCAGTACACGCTCGCGGTCGACCGCAACAACGGCCACGTCGCCGACCGGTTCGACGAGCTTCACCCGGCCGTGTTGCGGCTGATCGGCGACACGATCGAGACGTGCCGTGAGCTCGGCGTCGACACCAGCATCTGCGGCCAGGCCGGCTCGAAGCCCGAGATGGTCAACTTCCTCGTCGAGAAGGGCGTCTCTTCCATCTCCGCGAACATCGACGCGGTCCGCGACGTCCAACACGAGGTCAAGCGGACCGAACAGCGGCTGCTGCTCGATTCGGTCCGCTGAGGCCGTCGAAAGGGATTGCTCGCCGCCGCGGCCGGGAGCGGAACGGGTAAGAGCCGCCCCCGGCAATAGGGGGCGAATGCAACGGCCGGAACCGGAGCCGCAGTCGTTCGACCGGGTGCTCTCCTCGATGTGTACCGAGCCGCACCCGGACGCCCGCGCGGCCGCCGAGCGGTTTCTCGCGTCGAATCCCGGCGATCCCGCCACCTACGAGGCGGTCGCGGAGTTGGAGGAACGGGCGGTCGAGCGGCTCGCGACGCTCGCCGACCACCCGACCCCGAGCGATGCCGCGGGATACGTCACTTCGGGCGGGACCGAGGCGAACGTCCAAGCGGTGCGGTCGGCCCGGAACCGACACGACGCGCGCGACGTCAACGTCGTCGCTCCGGAGAGCGCGCATTTCTCGTTCACCAAGGCCGCCGAGCTGCTCGACGTGGAGCTGCGGACCGTCCCCGTCGACGACGACTACCGGGCCGACACCGACGCGGTCGCGGCCGCGGTCGACGATGCCACCGCGCTCGTCGTCGGCGTCGCCGGCACCACGGAGTACGGCCGGGTCGACCCGATCCCGGAGCTGGCAGCGATCGCCGAGGAGACCGGGGCGCGATTCCACGTCGACGCGGCGTGGGGCGGGTTCGTCCTCCCCTTCACCGACCACGCGTGGTCGTTCGCCGACGCGCCGGTCGACACGCTGACGATCGACCCCCATAAGTTCGGACAGGCACCGGTACCGGCGGGCGGCCTGCTGGCTCGCGAGGACGCCGCGCTCGACGCGCTCGCGGTCGACACGCCGTACCTGGAGTCCCGGTCGCAGGCGACGCTGACCGGGACCCGGAGCGGCGCGGGCGTCGCGGGCGCGGTCGCGGCGATGGACGCGCTGTGGCCCGACGGCTACCGCGAGGCCGCGGAACTGGCGGCCGACCACGCCGCGTGGCTCGCCGAGGAACTCGCGGACCGCGGGTACGACGTCGTCGACCCCGAACTCCCGCTCGTCGCGGCCGGGGTCCCGGAGTCCGAGTTCGCGGCGCTCCGCGAGGCCGGCTGGAAGATATCGCGGACCGGAACCGGAGAGCTTCGCGTGGTGTGTATGCCGCACGTGACGCGGTCGACGCTGCGGGCGTTCCTCGACGATCTGGACCGAATCCGCAGATGAGAACTAATTAAAATCCGTGACCGCTGTGACGATATATACTTATAAATGACTGTGCGGTGGCGCGTGCCTGCGAGCGGCCGCCACTGGCGGCCGCGAAGCAGCACCGCGCGAGGGAGTCGGTCGCCGGAGCGAAGCGACGGCGACCGACGAGGCTGGGGAGGCGTGAGGTGCTGTGCGGTCGCGGTGTGGGGTGGGGCTCGAAGGGGCAGCCGCGAGGCGGGCGCAGGCGACGTAAGGACCGCAGGGAGCGAACGGAGTGAGCGACTGAGGACCGCAGCGAGCGTGCGCCGTCCTCGCGGCTGGGGCTTCGGTGGTGTCCGTGTCGATCGGCGATTTATAAACGCCCACCGCGTCGTACCGCCGAGCGGCTGGGGCTTCGGTGGTGATCACCGCCGATCTGCTATCGAATATTTATCAGTCGCGTGACGGCCGAAACTGAAACGGAGCCGCCGACCGTTCGCCCTCGGATCGTCGTCGACGCCGCGTTCGGATCAACATATTCACTACGGCCCGTCACGAACCGGAGCGTATGAGTTCGGACGACGTCTCTCGGCGCGCGTTCATGCGGACGGCCGGCGGTGCGGCGGCCGCCGCCGGCGCGGCGACGGCGACGGCGGGGACGGCGGCTGCACAGGAAGTGGAACCCGACTGGCCGAGCGCCGCGTCGGGCGGGAACGTCGGGTCCTACACCGACGCCCGCGGCCAGGACTCGGTGACCATCTCGGTCGGCGCAGGCGACCAGGGCCTCGCGTTCGACCCGACGCTGGTGTGGGTCGACGAGGAGACGACGATCGTCTGGGAGTGGACGGGCGCTGGCGGCGACCACAACGTCCAGACGGTCGAGGACGGCGGCCCGGCAACGCTCGACAGCGGGAGTCCCGTCGGCGAGGAGGGGTACACCTACGAGTACGAGACGTCGAGCGAGGACGCCGGCATCACTCACTACCACTGCGTGCCCCACACCGCGGTCGGCATGCACGGCGGCATCGCCGTCGGCGAGGACATCGCCACGGTCGACGTCGGCGGCGGGAGTTCGGACGCGGTGTTCGTCCCGGACGCCGCCCGTGCGCTGGGCATCGCGACGTTCATCGCGATGGTGAGCACGCTGGGGCTGGCGTTCGTCTTCATGAAGTACGGCGGGACGATCACCCGGCAGGAACAGGCGTAGCGCGCGACGCCGCCGTTCTCCTTTTCGCCGTCGTCCGCGGCACACCGGCGATCTACTCGTCTCCGATCAGATCCTCGTACAGCGTCACGTAGCGGTCGATCACCGCGCCGTGGTCGTAGGCGGCGAACTCGGGGTCGACCGCGCGGCGTTCGAGGTCGCCGACCGCGACGAACTCGTCGGCCAGCTCCGCCGGACTCGTCACGAGCCGCCCGCGCTCGCGGCCCTCGACCAGCTCGTGCGCGCTCGAATCCGCCTGATACTCGACGAGGGCGACGCAGCCGCACGCGACCGCCCACAGCAGGTCAGTGGCGAACGTCTCCCACGTCGCGGTCGCGACCGCGACGTGCGTACCCTTGAATATCGGGATCCGGTCTTCGGTCGGCAGGTCCCCGAGGAACTCGACGCGGTCGTCGATCCGGAGGTCGCGGGCGGTCGCCTCGATCCGTCCGCGCTCGGGGCCGTCGCCGATCACCGCCGCGGTCCAGTCGCGGCCGCGCAGCTCGGCGAGGCCGAGGAGGAACGTCTCGACGTTGGCGTGGCGGTCGAGCCGCCGCGAGTACACCGCGTCGAAGCGGTCGTCGACGGCCGCCGACTCGACCGCGTCGAAGTCGATGCTCTCGGGGAGGACGCGGACGTCGTCGCCGTCGGCCCCGTGTTCGCGGACGCGGGTCTTGGTGGTCCGCGAGGGGGCCGTCACGGCGTCCGCGCGCCGCGCGAGCGGCCGGTACCAGCGGCGGGCGTCGGCCGGGTGGTCGCGCCACCAGTCGACGACGACCGGGACCCGGGAGAGCGACCCCGCGACCATGGCGGCGAGCGCGGGCGTCGGCGGGCTGTTGACCGCGTGGACCACGTCGGGGGCGACGCGCCGGAGCGCGACCGGAAGCCTCGCGGCGAATCCGGTCGGCGACGGCTCGGCGGTGACCGAGCGGTACTCGATCCCGTCCTCCTCGAACGCGTCGTGGTCGCCGCCCCACCAGCGGGCGCAGAGCCAGACCACGTCGTGGCCGCGGTCGGCGAGGCCGCGGGCGGTTCGGAGCGTTCGCGTCCGCGCCGGGGTCTCCCCGTGTCCGGGGGCGAAAAGCGAGACGAACGCGACGCGCATACGCCGACCGCACGGGGGCAGCCGGTAAAAAGACACGGCATCCGGGCGGGACGACGTGTTGACCGCCGGACGCAACGGCGCGGCGGCGCGGGTCAGACCGGGGCCGAGACGCGGGCCGGAGCCGGAGTCGCGGCGCGGATTCCGTCACCCGAAACGGTTTCACGGCACGCGCAGAACCGAGTAGCATGCGACAGTACGACATCGAGCGCTACCTGAACGTGCGGAACGCGGGCGGTGCCGACCTCGGTCCCGACGGCCGCCTCTCGTTCCTCCTCAACACGACCGGGACGGGGCAGGTGTGGTCGGTCCGCGAGCCGGAGTCGTGGCCCGAACAGCACACCTTCTTCGAGGAGTCCGTCTCCTTCGTCGACTCCTCGCCGGAGCGGTCCGAGGCCGTCTTCGGCATGGACGAGGGCGGCAACGAGCGCGCGCAGCTGTACCGGCTCGACTACGAGTCGGGCGCGATCACCGACCTGACGGCGATGCCCGAGGCGAAACACCGGTGGGGCGGGTGGGACTCGACCGGCGACCGGTTCGCGTTCGCGTCGAACCGCCGCGACGAGGCCGTCTTCGACGTCTACGTTCAGGGCCGCGACGAGACCGGCGACGACGCCGAGTTGGTCCACGAGGGCGACGGCTGGCTCTCGGTCGCCGGCTGGTCGCCGAGCGACGACCGCCTGATCGTCCACGAGGCGCACTCCTCGTTCGACCACGACCTCTACACCCTCGATCTCGCGACCGGCGATCTGACCCACCACACGCCCCACGAGGGCGACGCCCGCTACAGCAGCCCCGAGTGGGGACCGGACGGCGAGGGCGTCTACCTCGTCACCGACCGCGAGAGCGACACGCTCCGCCTGGAGCGGCTCGACCTCGCCACCGGCGAGTTCGCCGTCGTCGCCGACGGCGGCGAGTGGAACGTCGACGGCGTCGCGGTCGAGGAGGACTCGCGCCGGCTCGTCTACTCCCGGAACGTCGACGGCTACACCGAACTCACGGTCGGCGAACTCGTCGCGCCCGACCGGATCGACGAGTTCCCCGAACCGGACCTCCCGGACGGCGTCGCCGGCGGCGTGAGCTTCGGCCCCGAGGGCGACCGGTTCGCGGTGACCGCGACGGGCAGCACCCACAACGCGAACGTCTACGTCGTCGACGCGGCCACCGGCGAGGCGGAGCGGTGGACACGTGCCTCGACCGCGGGGATCCCGCGCGACTCGTTCGTCGAGCGCGAACTGGTTCACTACCCCACCTTCGACGGAAGGGACATCCCGGCGTTCTTTTCCGTGCCGGAGACGGAGCCGCCCGAGTCCGGGTACCCCGTCGTCGTCGACATCCACGGCGGGCCGGAGTCACAGCGGCGGCCCTCCTTCGCGTCGGTCACGCAGTACCTGTTGAACAACGGGTACGCCGTCTTCGAGCCGAACGTCCGCGGCTCCTCGGGGTACGGGAAGGCGTACTCGGGGCTCGACGACGTGGAAAAGCGGATGGACTCGGTGAAGGACATCCGCGAGGGCGTCGGGTGGCTCCACGACCACCCCGAGGTCGACCCGGACCGGATCGTCGCGATGGGCGGCTCCTACGGCGGCTTCATGGTGCTCGCGTCGCTGACGGAGTACCCGGAGCTGTGGGCCGCCGGCGTCGACATCGTCGGCATCGCGAACTTCGTCACGTTCCTCGAAAACACCGGCGACTGGCGGCGCTCGCTGCGCGAGGCCGAGTACGGCTCGCTGGCGGAGGACCGGGAGTTCCTCGAGTCGGTCTCGCCGATCAACAACATCGACCGGATCGAGGCCCCCCTCTTCGTCCTCCACGGCGAGAACGACCCGCGGGTCCCGGTCGGCGAGGCCGAACAGATCGTCGAGAAGGCTCGCGAGCAGGGCGTTCCCGTCCGGAAGCTGATCTTCGACGACGAGGGGCACGGCTTCGCGAAACTGGAGAACCGCATCGAGGCGTACCGCGGGATCGTCGACTTCCTCGCGGAACACGTCTGACGGGCACCGCCCGGCCCGTCGCCGCCGAAGTCGGGCTCGCGGACGAGACGCCGGTCACCGTCGGTCGGTTTTGCGACGTTTCCAGAGCGGATACAGCTCCGCGAGCGCGATCAGCGAGATCACCACGCCCGCCACCAACATCAACGTGTCCGGGTCAATGTCACGCATACCCGTGGTACGGTCCTCAGCCTCAAATCGTTTCGTGCGGTTCGTGCGGTTCGTGAGAAATCGGACCAGTCTTCGGTGGTCCGAGCGGCAGCGTGCCACTCATCGGAGTCGCGGTGCCGACGGAACCCGTTCGTCACCGACACCGAGGTATATTGTCGTGGGGGCCGTATCGGAGTTGTATGCTTCCGACTTCGGTCGACGCCGTTATCGACGACGAGCGCGCGTTCGCGGCGGTCATGGTGCTGCTGTCGGTCCTGATCTTCGTACTCGTGTTCCGGAGAGAGCGATCCGGGTCGTCGTGACACCGACGACGGTGTGAGACGATCGGGACTCGGATCGAGGTCTGTGGCGAGGAAACACATATCACTGTCTAGGACGTTACAAGTGTGTGAGCGACACAACAGAGGAAACGGCGGTCGAAGTGGTCGAAGAGGTCAGCAGCGACGGACTCGGACCCGCAGTGTTCGCGGCGGTCGGGTCGGTCGCACTCGCGCTGTACTTCTACTACGTGCGCGGCGACAAGCAGCGCGGGCAGTTCGTCGGTCTGTGGCCGGTGACGATTCTCGGTCTCGCGTCGTACTTCAAGCTGGAAGAGATCCGGGAGGCGCTCTCGGCGAGCGACGACTGAACGGATCCCGCTCGTACCGACCGAGCACGCCCCGTCGCGCCGCGGTCTTCCGGCACCGCGGCTCGCCCGCGATCGTCCGGCGGATCCGGACGGTCGTGACTGTTATACACACTCGGGCGGGAACGGAAGTATGACCGCGTCTGAACCGCTCGGATTGCTACTCGATCAGGCGCAGGACAAGGTCGTCCTCATAGACGGGGACGGCACGTTCACGTACGTGAGCGGTGCCGCCGAGCGGATCCTCGGCTTCACGCCGGAGGAACTCATCGGTGAGAACGCGTTCGAGTACATCCACCGCGACGACCGAGAGGCGGTCGAGGAGGCGTTCCGGGAGGCAGTCACCGGCGAAGAGTTCACCGAGATAACCGTCGAGTACCGCCACCGGACCGCCGACGGATCGTGGGTGTGGCTGGAGAGCCGCATGTCGAACCTCACCGACGACGCGCTCGACGGCTACGTCGTCAGCTCGCGCGACATCAGCGACCGCGTCCGGGCCGAGCGCGAGCGCGAGGAGACGGCGGCGCACCTCAGCGAGATTTCGGCGGTCTCAAGCGACGTGCTCTGGATGTTCAACGCCGACTGGTCGGAGCTCCTCTTCGTGAACCCCTCCTACGAGGAGATCTACGGGACGTCGGTCGCGGAACTCAGGGGCGACCCGGGCGCGTTCCTCGACGCGATCCACCCAGACGACATCCCCGCGGTCGAGGAGGCGATGGAACGGCTCTCCGACGGGAACCCGGTCGACATCGAGTACCGGGTGAACCCCGGCGAGGACTACCACCGCTGGGTGTGGGTTCAAGGCGAGCCGATCACGGTCGACGGCGATGTCGTCCGCATCACGGGGTTCACCAAGGACGTCACGGACCGGCGGCGGCGCGAGCGACAGCTGGTCGTCATGGACAACCTCCTCCGGCATAACCTCCGGAACGACCTCAACGTCATGCTCGGCACGGTGGAGACGCTGGAGTCGGAGGTCCCGGAGTCGACCGAACACACCGCGGTGATCCGCCACGTCGGCGAACAGCTCCTCGCGACCGCGGAGAAGGAACGGGAGATCATCGAACTCATCACCGACCACCGGGACGGCGAGCCGATCGCCCTCGACGAGGTGGTCGAGGAGTGCGTCGAGCGCGTCGGCGAGCGGTTCCCGGCGGCGTCGATCGGGATCGTGTCGCTCGATCCGGTCGTGGTCGACGGGCGCGCCGAACTGCGGTCGGCGGTGACGGAACTCCTCGAGAACGCGGTCCGACACGCCGCCGACGACGCTCCGGCCGTGACCGTCGGGCTCCGGTACGCGCCGGACGGGGCCGAAATCGTCGTCAGCGACGATCACGCGCCGATCCCGGCCGTCGAAGCGAACGTCCTCACCGGCGACCACGACATGACCGACGTGTACCACAGCAGCGGGCTGGGGTTCTGGCTCGTCTACTGGAGCGTGGAGCTGTCGGGCGGCACCGTCGCGGTCGAGTCGAGCGACGACCGGGGCAACGAGATCACGATCCGGTTGCCCGCGGGCGGAGACTGACTCGGCCGGGCCGCGCTCAGGCGAGCGTTACTCCCAGTCCGGGCCGAAGTCGGGGTTGAGCTGCCGGTCGGTGCGGCCCAGCTCGTCGATCGCCGCGACGTCCTCGTCGTCGAGTTCGAGATTGAGGCTCGCGAGGTTGTCGCGGAGGTGGTCGATCCCGGTCGCCTTCGGGATGGCGGTGACGCCGGATTCGCGGAGCCACGCGAGGCTCACCTGCGCCGCGCTGACGCCGTGCTTCTCGGCGATGTCGGTGACGGCCGGGTCGTCGAGGATCTCCCCGCGGGCGAGCGGCGAGTAGGCGACGAGTTCGACGTCGTTCGCGTCGGCGTACTCGCGCAGCTCCTCCTGCCGGAGCAGCGGATGCATCTCGACCTGGTTCGCGAACGGCGTCTCACCGAGCGCGTCCGTCGCCGCGTCAAGGTGTTCCGGCTCGAAGTTCGAGACGCCGATCCGGTCGATCAGGCCGTCGTCGCGCAGTTCGGCGAACGCCGGCAGCGTCTCTTCCGGCTCGTACTCCCCGGCCGGCCAGTGGACGTAGAGGAGATCAACCGCGTCGACGCCGAGCTTGTCGAGGCTCTCCCGGGTCGACGAGGCGACGTCCGCGGGCGCGAGCTCGTCGATCCACACCTTCGTCGCGAGGAAGATATCGTCGCGGTCGACGTCGCTCTCGGCGATCCCCTTTCCGACGGCCGCCTCGTTGCCGTAGATCTGTGCGGTATCGACGTGGCGGTAGCCGGCGTCGAGCGCGTTCGCCACAGATTCGGTACACTGTGCCGGGTCGTCGTTCTCCCACGTGCCGAGTCCGAGGACCGGCATCCCGTTTCGGGTCGGCGTCGCTGGCTGCCGCTGTTGATCTGTCATCGGTCCTGCCTACTCGCGTGAGCCGAAAGTGGCTTGCGGTAGGGGCGGACGCGACCGAGCCGTCAGTCCGACAGCAACGCCCGCGAGGAGTTCGTCACGACGAGCAGGCTCGACGCCCCCATCGCGACCGCGGCGAACAGCGGATTGAGCAGGCCGGTCGCGGCGAGGGGGATCGCGACCGCGTTGTAGCAGAACGCCCAGCCGATGTTCCCCTTCACGCGCCGGCCGGCCGCGCGGGCGAGTTCGAAGACGGTCGCCACCGAGCCGAGGTCGTCGTCGACGATGGCCACGTCGGCGGCGTCGGCCGCCATCGCCGTGCCGCCGCCGAGCGCGATACCGAGGTCGGCCGCCGCGAGCGCCGGCGCGTCGTTGGTCCCGTCGCCGACCATCACCGTGACGCCGCGTTCCTTCAGCCGCGCGACGGTCTCCGCCTTCCCCTCCGGCGGCACGCCCGCGAACACCGACGAGACGGCGTCGTGGTCGGCGAACACCGTCGCGGCGCGCTCGTCGTCACCGGTGAGGACGATCACCTCGACGCCCGAGCGATCGAGCGCCGTCACCGTCTCCTCCCAGCCGTCGCGCAGCTCGTCGCCCACGACGACGAACCCCTCGGCCGCGCCGTCGCGGCCGACCGCGACC
Source organism: Halorubrum sp. DM2 (assembly GCF_901686465.1). Taxonomy (NCBI): domain Archaea; kingdom Methanobacteriati; phylum Methanobacteriota; class Halobacteria; order Halobacteriales; family Haloferacaceae; genus Halorubrum; species Halorubrum sp. DM2. The sequence goes on along the minus strand of NZ_LR594487.1, from coordinate 2,458,967 downwards.
GGGACGCGCCCCACGTCGCGCGCGTCGGCGACCGCCTCGCGGATCGCGTCGGGGACGGTCCATCCGCGCTCGTCGAAGAGGTCCGGGTGGCCGACGACGACCTCGACGCCGTCGACGACGCCGGAGACGCCGCGGGCGTGGCTCTCGAAGGACTCGACGGTCGGTTCGGCCTCCCCGTCGGAGTCGGCGTCGACCGCCTCCGCCCCGCCGTCCGCCGTCTCCGCCCCGCCGTCCGCGACCGCCGGGGTCGCGCCGTCGTCGGTCGGCCGGCCGGGCTCGGCGTCCGCACCGTCACCGAGGTCGGCCCGCGCCGCCGCGATGGCCTGTCCGACCGGGTGCGCGGACCGCGATTCGAGCGCGGCCGCGAGCCGGAGGAGGTCGTCGTCGAGTTCGCGGTCGATCAGGCGCATCTCGCCGGTCGTCAGCGTCCCCGTCTTGTCGAAGACGACCGTGTCGGCCTCGCGGATGCGCTCGAAGACGGTGTCGTCGAAGACGACGATGTTGCGCTCCAAGGCGTCGCGGATCCCGGCTGCGACCGCGAGCGGCGTCGCCAGCCCGAGCGCGCACGGACACGAGACGATGAGCACCGTGAGTCCGACGAGCATCGCGTCGGTTCCGGTCCCGCCGAGCGCGAGCGACGCGCCGGCGGCGACGACCGCGATGACGAGGACCGCGGGGACGAACACCGTCGCGAGCCGGTCGGCGAGCTTCTGGACGCCGTGGTTCCCGCTCTGGAGGTCGTAGACGAGCTCCGCGACGCGGTCGAGGCTGGAGGTCGCGTCCGGGCCGACCGCGACCGTGAGCGAGCCGTCGGCGACGACCGAGCCGCCGACGACCGCGTCGCCCGCGACCTTCCGGACCGGGAGCGACTCGCCGGTGACGACCGACTCGTCGACCGCGGCGTCGCCGTCGACCGCCTCGCCGTCGACCGGGACCCGCTCGCCGGCGCGCACGAGGATCCGGTCGTCCGGCCGGAGCGCGTCGACGGCGACCGACTCCGCGTCGCCGTCGGCCGTCAGCCGCCGCGCGTCGTCGACCTGGACCGCGGTCACCTCGGAGAGCAGCTCCGTCGCGCGCTCTTTCACCGAGTCCTCGTAGTGGTTGCCGACCGTGACGATCACGATGATCGCGACGGTCACGTCGTAGTATATCGAGGGCGACTCGACGAATATCACCGCGAGCGTGCTGTAGAGGTACGCGCTCACCGCCGCGATGGCGACGAGGAGGTCCATGTTCGGCGAGCGGGTCTTCGCGCTGACGTACGCGCCCCTGAGGATCGGCTTGCCGGTGAAAAAGAGGACGATGGTCGTCAACACGGCGATGACGATGAAGAAGTACGTACCCGAGGTCGACGCCATCGCCTCGTTGAGATACGAGAGGGTCCGCTCGTTGTAGAAGGGGAACGCGAAGTACGTCGGGTAGATGAGGACGATGTACTGGAGCATGACCGCCATCCCGACGATGACGCCCGCCGCGAGCCGCGCGGTCGCCATGTTGCTCGCCTGCCGGCGCGAGAAGGCGTCGTCGCGGGCGTACGCGCTGTATCCCAGCCCGCTCACCGTCTCCGTGAGGTCGTCGACGGTGACGGCGTCCGGGTCGTGGTCGACCCGCACCGTGTCGGTGACGTAGCTCGCGCTCGCGGCGCTGACGCCGTCGGCGTCGGTCGCCACCGTCTCGATGAACGCCTCGCAGGTCGCGCAGTGCATCCCGTCGACCTCCAAGAACGTCGCCTCGTGGCCGTCCGGCACGTCGCGGTCGGCGTCGGCCGCGTCGTCGTCCGCCCCCTCTCCGGCGCTCGCCTCGCTCGCCTGTCGGCGCTCTCGGACCGCGTCGGCGTCCACGTCGACGTCGCCGAGGGCGGCGTACACGTCGCGGCAGCCGGTACAGCAGAAGCGGTTGCCGTCGTCGTCGGTCACGTCGACGCCCTCGGTCGGCAGTTCACAGAGGGTACAGGCGTCGGCGGCTGGATCGCTATCAGTTCCGCTCATCTCACATCCCCCCTGCGCCGGCGACGTCGAGCGGGTTCCAGAACGGGAGGCTCGGGTGCGGCACGTGAACGCCGACCGCCATCAGCCCGTGCGCGAACAGGACGTAGCCGAGCGCGACGAACGCGACGCCGAGCAACCGGTGGATCCGGCGGCGCGAGACGGGGTCGACGCTCTCGATCAGCGTCCCGTACGCGAAGACGGCGGGGATCGTGCCGAGTCCGAGCGCGCCGAGCGCGACGCCGCCCGCGACCGCGGAGCCGCTCGCGAAGGCGTACAGGTACGCCGGATAGAGGATCGGACAGGGGAGGAGTCCGTGGACCGCGCCGAGCGCGACGATCCCCGGGCCGTTCGCGAGCCGGTCGACGTGGCCCGTGAGACAGCCCGTGACGCGTTCGAGTCCGGGGAGGTGGACCCCGCCGGTCGCGCCCCCGAGGAGGTAGCGGACGCCGACGAGGATCACGGCCGCGCCGACGAGGAGGCCCACCCCGCCGCGGACGGCCTCGGCGGCCCCCGTCAGGGTCGCGGCCGTGACGAGGACCGCGCCGCCGAGCGCGCCGAGGGCCGTGCCGATGGTGGCGTAGCTCGCGGCGCGCCCGAGGTTGAACAGCGCGTGCTGGCGGACCTCGTAGGTTGTCAGGTGCCCCTCGCGGCCGGTCGCCGCGCTCGGGGTGCGGGCGGCGTCAGCCTCGCCGCCGTCGGTCCGGCCGGCGTCGGCGTCCATCCGGCTCGCGTAGACGGTGACGAGCGGACCGCACATTCCGATGCAGTGCGCGCCGCCGAGCAGCCCGATCGCGGCGAACAGCAGCACGTCGGTCCCGAGGAGCGACGAGAGGGACATCGGGGCGGCTCACTCCTCCACGACGACGGTCCCGTACATGCCGCCCTCGCGGTGGGGGATACAGACGTACTCGTACGCGCCGGGAACGGTGAAGGTGTGTTCGAAGCGGTCGCCGCTCTCCAAGATACCCCCGAAGTCGGCGTCCCACGCCTCTTTCGCGGTCGCGTAGTCGTCGAACCCGCCCGAGGCGAAGAACTCGGCGGCATCCGGGATCCCGCCTTCGGTCGCGGTGACGGTGTGCGCCCGCGCGCTCGTGTTCATCCAGGCGACGGTGTCGCCGACGGCGACCGTGACCTGCCGCGGCTCGTACGCGCTGGCGAGCATGCCGACGTCGTAGTCCGGTTCACCGCCGACGCCCGCGCAGCCGGCGAGCCCGACGGTCGCCGCCGCGCTCCCGACGGCACCGGCCCGCCGAAGGAACCGTCTCCGGTACATACCCCATCTGAGGGCTTGGACGGTTTCAATACCGCGGTCGCCCCCGTCGCGTGGGAAGGGGTCGGCGGCGTTCGAGGCGGTTCACCCGCCGACGAGGTCCTCGAAGACGCGCCGCTGCGCCGCCGCGAGGTGTTCCGAGAAGGTGGCGCGGGCGATGCCGATGTCGTCGGCGACCTCCGTCGCGCTCGCCCCACGGGGGTGTTCGAAGTAGCCGAGCCGGTGGGCGGTCCGGATCACCTCTCGCTGTCGCTCCGTGAGCCGTCCGCGGTCGACGACGACGGGGTCCGATCGGGTGTCGGCCCCGCCGGAGCTGGTGAGCCGTTCGAGCCGCACCGACCCGCCGGTCGCCTCCAGCGCGTCGATCACCTCGCCGAGCGGGTCGGCCGCGGGCAGCGACAGCCCCAGTCGGACGCGGTCGGGTGCCGTCCGAACCGTGACCGAGGAGACGGGGTAGCCGAGCGACTCGACGGCGTCGGCGGGGAACGGCCCCGTCGCGCCGCACCGGCAGCGGTACACGAGCTCGTCGCCGCCGTCGAAGACGAGCTCCGCGTCGACTCGTCGGTCGGCCCGGAACTGCGAGACGACCGCGCCGTCGACGCGAACGCGGTCAACATCCTCGGCGACCGCCCCCGGCGGCAGCGCCTCCGCGACCGGGGCGAGCGTCGGGTCGCGGACCACGACCTCGACGCGGACCCCGGCGTCGCCGCACGCCGCCCCGCTCGGCGACGCGTCCGAAGCGCCCCGGACCGGCTCCGCCTCGGCGTGGTCGTCGCCGGCGGCGTCGGACCCGTTCGAACCGGCGAGGCCGTCGGACCCCGCCGAGCCGGTCGACCCCGATTCGACGGCGTTGGCGGAGGTGGAGTCAGACGACTGCGATCGCCGTCCCATACCTCGATCGTACGGCCGAAGTCGGAAAAAAAGCGAGCCGAACGAGTACGCCTCGGGGCGGCTCGACGGACGGCCTCATAAAGTCCCGACGAGAGTTGGAAACGACTCACACGAGACGAACCCGTAACACACGCATGAGCGACGAGGCGCTCCGTGGGCAGTCGGTGGGGGTGGTCGGAGGCGGCATCGGCGGGCTCTCGGCGGCCGCGTACCTCTCGGCCGCCGGCGCGGAGGTGACGGTGTACGAGCGCGCCGAGCGCGTGGGCGGGGTGGCCGGCCGGCTCGAAGTCGACGGGTTCCGGTTCGACACCGGGCCGTCGTGGTACCTGCTGCCGGAGCTGTTCGAGCGGTTCTTCGCGGACTTCGACCGGTCGCCGGCGGAGTTCTACGAGCTCGAACGCCTCGACCCGCACTATCGCGTGTTCTGGGACGACGGCGACCGCGCCGACGTGCCTGCCGACCCCGCGGCGGCCGCCGACCTGTTCGAGTCGTACGAGCCGGGCGCGGGCGACGCCTTCCGCGAGTACCTCGACGACGCGGAGCGGGCGTACGACGCCGGGATGAACCGGTTCGTGTTCCCCGGGCGGTCGCGGTTCCGCGACTACCTCTCGCTCGACGTCGTCGCCGGGGGGCGAGAGCTCGACCTGCTCTCCAGCCTCGACGAGCAGGTGCGGACGTACGTCGACCACCCGAAGCTGCGACAGCTGCTGGAGTACACCCTCGTGTTTCTCGGGGGGTCGCCGCACAACACGCCGGCGCTGTACCAGCTGATGAGCCACGTCGACTACGGGCTGGGCGTCTACTACCCGCTGGGCGGGATGTACGAGGTCGTCGAGGCGGTCGAGACGGTCGCCGAGGACGCCGGCGCGGACGTTCACACGGGCGTCTCGGTGACGGGACTGGAGCCGCTCGACGAGGGGATCGGCGTCGAACTCGGCGGCGACCGGTACGTCCACGACCGGGTCGTCTGCAACGCGCCGCCGGCGCACGTCGAGCGCGAACTGCTCCCCGAGGGGACGGTGCCGCGGCTCGGCAACTACTGGGAGTCGCGGACGTACGGCCCCGCCGCGCACCTGCTGTACCTCGGCGTCGAGGGGTCGCTGCCGGATCTCGAACACCACACGCTCGCGCTCCCGACGGACTGGGACCCGCACTTCGAGGCGATCTTCGACGACCCCGCGTGGCCGACGGGCGACACCGAGCCGGTGGTGTACGTGAACGTCCCGTCGCGGACGGACCCGGCGGTTGCGCCCGACGGCCACGAGGCGGTCGTGACGCTCGTCCCGCTCGCGCCGGGCCTCGACGACACGCCGGAGCGACGGGGCGCGCTCCGGGACCGCGTCCTCGACGCGGTGGCGTCGCGGACCGGCGTCGACCTCCGGGACCGGATCGTCGCCGAGGAGTCGGCGTGCGTCTCCGAGTTCGCGGACCGGTTCGACCAGCCCGGCGGGACCGCGCTCGGCCTCGCGCACACGATGTGGCAGACCGGACCGCTCCGCCCGGGACCGCGCGTCCGGGGGACCGATCGGCTCTACTACGTCGGCGGGAGCAGCAACCCCGGGATCGGCGTGCCGATGTGTCTGCTCGGCGGCGAACACTGCGCGGACGCGGTCAAAGCCGACGTCGCCGGCGGGCCGCTCGACCGCCTCCCGCTGGTCGGACGCTGATCGACGGGATGTGGGACATCCGTCCACCTCAGCCTCACAGAATCAAAAACGTTCAAATAATCCGAACTAATATCGGAATCAGTCAAGAAAGCCTTACCAGTCAGGTTAGTACATTTAATAAATCCACCACGTTATACTGAAACGTCGCATGATCGAAACAGCAGCAGCTGACTTACTCGCAAGCGGAACAGTCCCGCTCGAAATGACCCAGACGGAGATATTCGAGGCCATTCAGGCCGACACGCTCTTGGCGTCGTCGCTCTGGATCAACATCGCGCTCGCCGGCCTCTCGATACTCGCGTTCCTCTATATGGGGCGGAACTTGGAGGACCCGCGCGCGCAGCTCATCTTCGTCGCCGCCATGATGGTGCCGCTGGTGTCCATCTCGAGTTACACCGGTCTCGTCTCCGGGCTCACGGTAAGCTTCCTCGAAATGCCGGCCGGACACGCGTTGGCCGGGCAGGAAGTGCTCACCCCGTGGGGTCGGTATCTCACGTGGGCGCTGTCGACGCCGATGATCCTCATCGCGCTCGGACTGCTGGCCGGATCGAACATGACAAAGCTGTTCACGGCCGTCGTGGCCGACATCGGGATGTGCGTCACGGGGCTCGCGGCCGCGCTGACCACCTCCTCCTACCTGCTGCGCTGGGTATGGTACGTCATCAGCTGCGCGTTCTTCGTCGTCGTCCTCTACATCCTGCTCGCCGAGTGGGCCGAGGATGCCGAAATCGCCGGTACCAGTGAGATATTCAACACGCTGAAGATCCTCACCGTCGTCCTCTGGCTCGGCTACCCGATCTTCTGGGCGCTCGGCGCGGAGGGACTCGCGGTGCTCGACGTCGCCGTCACCTCGTGGGCCTACAGCGGGATGGACATCATCGCGAAGTACCTCTTCGCGTTCCTCCTGCTGCGGTGGGTCGTCGACAACGAGCGCACGGTCGCGGACGTGGCCGCCGGACTCGGATCGAGTTCCCGTGGCGGCGCAGCGCCGGCCGACGACTGACGGCGCGGTCACTCTCGCGGACCTTTTTCACTTATTTTGACAGCCACCAGCCCTCGCCACGGCGGCCGAGAGGGAAGCGCTAAACCCGCGGCGGCGGTGGGTGGAGGCATGAAACAGGCCATCGTCGCCCGGACGGACATCGGCATGGGCGAGGGGAAACTCGCCGCGCAGGTCGCGCACGCGTCGCTGTCGGCGTACCAGGACGCGGGCCGGCGCGCCCGGAAGAAGTGGCAGGGGGAGGGACAGAAGAAGGTCGTCCTCAAGGGCGACTCCGAGAGCCAGCTGTTCGAACTGGCCGACAAGGCGGACAAGGAGGGGTTGCCGTACGCGATCGTTCGCGACGCCGGCCACACCCAGCTCGACCCGGGGACCGTCACCGCGCTCGCGGTCGGGCCGGCCCGCGACGACAGCGTCGACCGCGTGACCGGCGACCTCTCGCTGTACTGAATGGCTCCAGAACACACGCTCCGCGAGGCGCACCCGACGGAGCGGGCCGTCGGGATCGAGTACTACGTCAGCGACGCGGACGGGATCGGCGGCCGCCTGCGCGAGTCGCCCGACGACTTCCGGGTCCGAGAGCTGGAGGCGTTCGACGCGGAGCCGCTCGACGCCGACACCGGGAGCTATCCGGAGCTGGTGGTCCGGGCGACGCTCCGCGACTGGGACACGAACGACTTCGCGCGGCGGCTCTCCGACGCGCTCGGGGTCAGCCGCGAGCGCGTCTCGTGGGCCGGGACGAAGGACAAGCGAGCGGTCACCACGCAGCTGTTCACGGTCCGCGGGGCCGACCCCGACGACCTCCCCGAGATCCGCGGGGCCGAGATCGAGGCGCTCGGCCGGGCGGGCCGGAGCCTCTCGTTCGGCGACCTCGCCGGCAACGCCTTCGAGATCCGGGTCGCGGACGCGGTCGACGACGCCCCCGAGCGCGTCGCCGCCGCGGTGCGCGACCTCCGGGCGTTCGCGGGCGACGCGGAGGACGCGGGCGACGCGGAGGACGCGGGCGATACGGGTGACGCGGAGGACGCGGGCGATACGGGTGACGCGGAGGACGCCCTCAACGACCGCGGGTTCCCGATCGACGCGACCGTCGGCGTGCCGAACTACTTCGGCCAGCAGCGCTTCGGCAGCCGGCGGCCGGTCACGCACGTCGTCGGGCTCGCGATCGCCCGGAACGACCCCCGCGAGGCGGTCCGGCTGTACGCCGGCAACCCGGCGGCGACGGAGCCGGACGACACGCGGGCCGCGCGCGACCGCGTCGACGCGGCGTTCGGGGTGGACTCCGACGTCGCCGGCGGGGGCGTCGCCGCCGGCGTCGACGACGCCGAACGCTCCGCCGCCGACGGGACGGGCGACGGCGACTGGGCGGCCTGTCTCGACGAGATTCCCGGCAAGCTCCGGTTCGAGCGCTCGATGGTCCACCGGCTCGCCGACCGCGGCGTCGACCCCGACGCGCCGCCCGACGACGAGGACTGGTGGCACGCGCTGGAGGCCGTACCCTCGAACCTCCAGCGGCTGTTCGTCAACGCCGCCCAGTCGTTCCTGTTCAACCGGATCGTGAGCGAGCGGCTGCGCCGCGGGCTCCCGTTCGAGCGTCCCGTCGCCGGCGACGTGGTCTGTTTCGCCGACGGCGACGCGCCCGACGAGCTGTACGCGCCGGACGCGGACCGGCTCCAGCGGGTCGACGCCGACCGGGTCGAGGTCGTCTCGCGGCACTGCGAGCGCGGGCGGGCGTTCGTCACCGCGCCGCTTGTCGGCACCGAGACCGACCTCGGCGACGGCGAGCCGGGAGAGATCGAGCGCGAGGTCCTCGCGGACGCCGGGATCGAGCCGGCCGACTTCGCGCTCCCCGGCGAGTTCGATTCGAAGGGGACCCGCCGGGCGATTCTCCTCCGGACGGACCTCGACGTGTCCTTGGCGGACGGGGACCCTCGCTTCGGGTTCGCGCTGCCGAGCGGGTCGTACGCGACGGTGCTGCTCCGCGAGTTCACGAAGTCGGGCCCGCTCGACCTGTGAGCGGTGGCGGCCGCGAACCCCGTCATCCGGCATTTGATACACGTTCGTGTACTTCTTGGCCGTTTAGACGCCGGAACCACCACAGTACTGTCTCCCGTTCCGAGCCGTTTTTGTGCGGGAGCCGTCAATCGAGTCCATGACTCGGATCGTCGTCATCGACCTCCACGGCCAGTTCACGCACCTCGAACGGCGGGCGCTCCGCGACCTCGGCGTCGACACCGAGATCGTGTCGGCGGAGACGCCGGCCGACGAGGTCGACGCCGACGGGATCGTCCTCTCGGGCGGGCCGGACATGGACCGCGTCGGCAACGCCCCGGACCACCTCGACGGCGACGTTCCCGTCCTCGGGATCTGCCTCGGGATGCAGCTGATCGCGGCGGAGCTGGACGGCGCGGTTGGCGCGGGCGACTACGGCGGTTACGCCGACGTCGACGTCGAGATCGTCGACGACGAGGACCCGCTCGTCGGCTCGCTCGCGCCGGAGACGCGCGTCTGGGCCTCGCACGCCGACGAGGTGACGGAACTTCCCGACGGGTTCGACCGCACCGCCACCTCCGAGGTCTGCGACATCGAGGCGATGGCCGACCCGGACGCAGGGCTGTACGGCGTCCAGTGGCACCCGGAGGTCGCCCACACGGAGCGCGGCGAGGAGGTCTTCGAGAACTTCGTCGCGATCTGCGAGTCGGCGTCAGCTACCCACGACTGAAGTCGTGGGCTTGGATGACCCTACACCGCACGGCCAGCGCCAATTTAATTATCGGTGGGCCAAGCGTGCCCCCGATGTCGGGGCTGGCTGACGGACAGCCCATCCCTGCCAACACATTTGGCTGTCAGGGATTACGACCACTTATCCGAGGACAAGTCATCAATCTGTTGCTTTGGTACCCCTTCGGCCTTCCTCTCACAACTGAAGTCGTGGGCTTCCGCCCTTGTATCGCTGTGAACTGGACGGTCTTAGACGGTGAGGTAGTACACCTGCTTGCGCGCGTCCTTGAAGCTGTACCGCGAGTCCACGAGCCCCTCCTCTTCGAGGCGGTTGAGCGCGTAGCGGACCGTGCGGTCCGGCAGCAGCGACTCCTCGGCGAGGCCGCCCTGCGAGAGGGGCGCGTCGCCCTCCAGCACTTTGGCGACGAGCTTGGCGCTCGGGGGCAGTTCGCGCAGGCGGTCGCGGTACTCGGACTCCGACAGGCGCTCTTGGTCAGCGGTCTCCGCGGGACTGGTACTCATGTCTCACACGAATCCCACGGGTAGTGGTAAAGGTTGGCTACATATAGGGGAATCTGCCTGTGATAATATAATGTGTTAATATCACGTTTCGGCGCGGATCCCTCCGATGATCTGCCCGTCACGTTTTCCGGCGAGCGCCCGTAGCTCGTCGCGTGATCCCCGAGTCCCACGTCGACATCCTCGAAGCCGAGTCGTACGCGCACTTCGCCACCGTCGGGCCGGACGGCCTCCCCCACGTCACGCCGGTGTGGGTCGACCACGAGGACCGCGAGTACGTCCTCGTGAACACCGCCCGCGGGCGGCGAAAGGAGCGGAACGCCCGTCACAACCCGAAGGTCGGCGTCAGCGTGCTCGACCCCGACGACCCGTACCGCTACGTCTCCGTCCGCGGCGAGGCCGAACTGAGCGAGAAGGGCGCGCGCGAACACATCGACGAGCTCGCCCGCCGCTACTTCGGCGTCGACGAGTACCCCCACCATGACGAGGAGGAGGGCGCGCGGGTGATAATCCGAATTCCCGCCGAGAACGTCGCCACGAGCGGGTGACCGCGGCGACGACTGCGGAGACACCGACCGCCGCGACGGACCGACGCCGGACCGCATCCAGTACGGTTTTGTCGGTCCGGCTTCCATCACGGACAACGTGAAGGGACAGGACTGGTACCAGGCCGACGAGGTCGCCGAGGAGTACGACGACGTCCGGTTCTCCGGCGGGGGACAGCTCATCGACCGCCGGGAGAAAGAAGCCGTCCTCTCCGCGCTGGGTCCCGTCGATCCGGGCCACCGCGTGCTGGAGGTCGCCTGCGGCACCGGTCGGTTCACGACGATGCTCGCCGACCAGGGCGCGGACGTCGTCGGACTCGACGTCTCCCGCGAGATGCTCGAACAGGCCCGCGAGAAGGTCGCGGCGGCCGGCCACGCCGACGCGGTCGAGTTCCTCCGCGGCGACGCCTCGCGGCTCCCGTTCCCGGACGACCACTTCGACACGGTCGTCGCGATGCGATTCTTCCACCTGATGGACGACCCGGTCCCGTTCGCGAAGGAGCTCTGTCGGGTCAGCCGCGATCAGGTGTTCTTCGACACGTTCAACAGCCGCAGCCTACGGACGCTGTACACGTGGCTGCTCCCGATGGGGTCGCGGCTCTACTCCGAGCGACAGGTCGCCGCCATGCTCGGCGAGGCGGGGCTCACGCTCGCGAACGAGGAACACGACTTCGTACTGCCGTACGGCTTCTACCGCGAGCTTCCGGGCGCGGTCGCGAAGCCGTTCCGCGCGCTCGACGAGCTGGCCGGGAACACGATCCCCGGCGACTACGTCGCGTCGGTGTCGTACTGGGACGCCAGAGTGCCGGACGAAAAGTAACGGCTCCCGGTTTAGACCGCCGCTTCGACGACCTCGCCGACGGCGAAGTTGGACTTCACTTCCGTCACTTCGATCTTCACGCGCTCGCCGACCTCGGTGTCCGGGACGATGATGACGTAGCCGCGCTCGACCCGGGCGATCCCGTCGCCCTGCTTGCCGAGGTCCTCGATCTCGACGTACCGCATCTCGCCGGGTTCGACCGGCGGCTGCGGGCCGTCGCCGTCGTGCGACGCGGAGCGGTCGGCGTCGTCAGCACCCGCGTCGCCGGACCCGTCGCGGGCGACGAGCGCGACGCGGTACGTCTCGCCCGGTTCCAGCGATCCGGTGTCGATCTCTCGTTTCGGCACGTCGACGACGAACTCGCCGTCGTCGGTCTCCCGGACTTCCGCGCTGAACAGACAGAGGAGTTTCTCGGAGATTTCCATAGTAGACTCCATCGAAGGCTGGGCGCGCGGTAGTATAGTTGTACCGCCGACACAGTCAGGACCCGCCGGTCGCCGCGCGCTCGGCGGTGGCCAACGCATTTGTCGTCGCCCGCCGAACCGTCGCGTGTGACGATCCTCGATCTCCCGCACGCCGCCGTCTCGCCGCCGATCGTGACGCCGTTCGACGCCGACGCCGATGCCGCGGTCGCCGACATCGACACCGACGCGCTCGCGAGCCACGTCGACGCGCTCGTCGCCGCCGGAATCGACGGGATGGTCCCCTGTGGCACGACCGGCGAGTTCGCCAGCCTCGACGACGACGAGCGACGGACCGTCGTCGAGACCGTCGTCGACGCGGCCGACGGGCGGGTTCCCGTGATCGCCGGCGCGGCCGACACCTCGGTCTCGCGGGTGCGATCGCACCTCTCGGCCGCCGCGGCGGCCGGGGCCGACGCCGGCCTCGTCACGCTCCCGTACTACCACGGATCGACGAGTCCGAACGGTCAGCGGGCGTTCGTCGAGGCGGTCGCCGAAGACGCGCCGCTCCCGATCGTCCTGTACGACATCCCGGCGACGGTCGGCGAGTCCGTCGACGTCGACGTGCTCGCCGACGCGGCGGCCCGCGAGTCGGTCGTCGGGGTGAAGGACACGACCGGCGACCTCACCGGCCTCGAAGCGAAGATCCGCGAGACGCCCGACTCCTTCGCCGTCTTTCAGGGCGTCGACGCCCAGCTGTACCCGAGCGCGAGCCTCGGCGTCGACGGCGGGATCCACGCGCTCTCGCAGGTGATCCCGGAGGTCTTCGTCGCGCTCGGCGAGGCGATCCGCGAGGGCGACGACGACCGGGCGCTGGCGCTCCACCGCCGCGCGGTCGCCCCGCTGTTCGACCGCTGTGCCGCCCACGGCTTCGCGCCCGCGACGAAGGTCGCGGCCGCCCACCGCGGGTTCATCCCGGACCCGGCCGTGCGCCCGCCGCTCACGCTCCCGGAGGCGGACGCCCGCGAGGCGATCCGCGCCGACGTGGACGCGGCGCTGGACGCGGTCTGAGAGCGAGGAGATCCGGCGTCTGACCGCTATTCTCCGCGGACGGGGGTCCCGTCGGCCTCCTTCGGCCCCTCGGAGTCGAAGACGACGACGTCGCCGTCGGCGCGGTCGCCCGCGCCGGGGTCGTAGCCGTCGCGGACGCCGATCGCCTCCTCCAGTTCGCGGACGGCCCGTTCCTTCAGCGCGGCGGCCAGCTCCTCGGCATCCTCGCGCGAGATGTCGCGGCCGAGACCCTCGCACTCGTGGGCGCGGACGACGCCCGCCTCGTCGACCGCCTCGCCCATCGGCTGGCTCGTCCCCTCCAGCGCGACGCTGAACGGATAGGTTCGGCAGATGAGCGGTCGGGCGTCGTGGACCGTACACGCCCCCTGCCCGTCGGACTCCTCGTAGAAGGTACAGTCGCCGCAGTCGTCGGTCGCGAGCGCCCATTCGAACGTCTCGCCGACCGGGTCGCCCTCGGCGTCGGTGTCGAGGCCGAACGGCATCGGCCGGGCCACGTCGCGCCAGTCGTACGCCTCGCCGGTGGCATCTTCCGCGGCGTCGGCGACGCGGCGGACCTCGTCCGGGAAGACGGTCGCGGTGTGCGGCTCGCGGTCGGCGTCGTCGGCCGCGTCGCTCCCGTGGCAGTCCGCCGCGCTGCCGACTCCGGTCCCGTCTTCGTCGCCGTCCTCGCCGACCCCCGCTCCGGCCGGCGCGCCGCCCGGTTCGTCCGGGGCGTAGCCGGTACAGCAGCCGCCACAGCGCGTACACTCGAACCCGATCGACTCGATGGCGTCCGCGAGGGCCGCGACGTCGAGGTCGCGGGCCGCGGCGAGTTCGGCTTCGAGCGACTCCATACGTGTCGTTCACGGCGCGCCGGAGTTAACGTCGTCCCTTCCGGGCGAAGGAGCGAAGTGCGACCGTCTCCTACCGACCGAGCGTGAAGGGGTACGAACGGAAGCAGCTCTTAGAGCGGGTCAACCGGGAGTCCTCGACGGTGGGCGTCGAGATCCCGGAATCGATCGAGATCCAGGGCGAGGAGATCGACCTGCGCTCGTTCGTCTTCGAGATCAAGCGCCGCGACTCGGTCCCGCCGGGCGAGCGCGACCGTGTCGACCGCGCTAAGCGCAACCTCCGGCGCGAGCGGCTCGACCGACTCGAACCGATCGAGGAGAACGAGGTGAGCCGCGAGGAGGGCGAGGAACTGGCGGCGTCAATCATCGGTATCGACCGCGCCTTAGAGGCGTTGGAGGGGTTAGACGCCCCCGACCCGGAGACCGAGGCGAAACGGCAGGAGGCCGCCGACCAGAAGCGCTGGATGAACTTCTTACAGAAGGCGCTCGGGCGCGAGGACGGTGGCGGGCGCACGAATTTCTGAGGCGGGCGGATCGCGTCCCGCCGTCGGCCGCTTCCGGCTCGGTTCCCGGGGAGCGCGGCTCAGTTCCCGGTGAAGTCGATCCGCGAGCCGCTGCCGTCGCCCTTCCCCGCGGAGGGGCCGAGCCGGACGAACTCGTAGGCGTCGTCGTCGAGGAACACGTCGTCGCCCTCGACGGTCACCGCGACCGACTCGAGGACGGCCCCCTCGCAGGGACCGAAGTTACAGTAGCCGCCGTCGGCCTCGAACGTCGCGCCGTGCTTCTGACAGAACACCTCCCCGTTGCGGACGAACGCGCCGTCGTCCTTGTCGAGGCGGACGTCCGTCCAGTGTTGACAGTAGTTGCGGAACGCGCGCACCTCGCCGGCGGCCCGGGTGAGGATCGCCTCTACTTCGGGGTCGCCGTCCTCGCCTTCCCCGAGGTCACCCTCGCCCTCGCCGACCGCGTCCGGATCGGTCGGTCGGAGCGTCACGAGCAGCGTGCTCTCCTCGGGAACCTCGTCGACGCCGGCGATCCGGCGGCTCTCGTCCATGTCCGAGCGAGGCCCGCGGCGGGTTTGAACGTTATGCGTCGCGCTCGGCCGCTCACACGCCGAGCCACTCGTCGTCGCGGACCTCGTAGCCGTTCTTTCGACAGTACTTCGCCGCCTGTCGGCGCACGTCTCGCGAGCCGGGAACCGACTCCTTCTCGTTGATCCGGTCGACGACCCAGTCGGCGATGGCGCGGACTCCCTCCTCGTCGTCGAGTTCGTCGATGTCGCTCAGCGCCCGGAAGGTGCGCTCGAACGCCTCGTGTTGCGACCGGCCGAAGTCGGCGTTCTCGAGGTCGGCAGCCGCCTCGACGACCCGCTTCATCGCGGCTGCGACCGCCGGCCGACGCACGCGGTCGCGGACCGTCGCGGGCGCGTCGAACGCCTCCAGGTCCGCGTCGGGGATCAGGTCGGCGACGGTGTACACGCGGGTCTCCGACTCCAGCTCGCGGCCGCCAACCGCGGCGACGACCTCGCGTCCCGTCGCGGGGAACGTCAGCGGTTCGAGCGCCGCTTCGAGGGCCTCGGTCGCCTCGTCGTCGAACGCCGGCTCCGCCTCGTCACCGCGGCTCAGTTCCGCCTCGATGTCGCGCTCGCGCTGTCGCCGGTCCTCGTCTGCCGCCTGTTTCTCGCGTCCGTCTTTGTCGTCTGCCATCCCTCGTTTAGGATCCCTGACGGGATAACGCTGTGGGCGACTCCTGTCTCTCTCGCTACGTCAGTCGTTTCGGACGCCGATCGCTCCGATCACAGCCCCCTGCCCCGATCACAGTCGCTCGCCGTCGTAGTGGTTCTCCTCGATCCGGCGGTCGAACAGCCGAGAGATGAGGGTCGTGAGCGGGCCGGCGACCCCCTCGCCGTCGCCGTCGACCGCGATGCCGTCGACGGTCGCGACGGGGCGGACCTCCCACGTCGAGTTCGTGAGGAAGACCTCGTCGGCCGAACGGACCGCGTCCGGCGCGTACGTCCCCTCCTCGACCGGGATCCCCTCGGCTTTCGCGATCTCGATCACGGTCGCCCTGGTGACGCCAGGCAGGATCGGGCCGTCGAGCGAAGGGGTCCGCAGGGCGTTCCCGTCGGCGAAAAAGAGGTTCGAGGTCGCCCCCTCGGCGACGTGCCCGTCCGGGTCGAGCATCAGGGCCTCGTCCGCGCCGGTCACGCGGAGTTCGAGCCGGGCGAGGATTCCGTTGAGGTAGTTGTGCGTCTTCGCGGCGGCGGGGATCGCGCGGTCGGCGGCCTTGCGCGTCTTCGTCGTCTGGATCGCGGCCGGGCCGTCGTGGACCGGCTCGCTCCCGACGCCGCCCCGCGGGAGCGGCTTCGCGATCACGACGACGGTCGGGTCGACCTCGGGGGCCGGATCGAGCGTTCCCGGCTGAACGCCCCGCGTGATGGAGAGCTTCACGTACGCGTCCGCGAACTCGTTCGCGGCCAGCGTCTCGTCGACCCGTCGTTTCAGGTCCGCGTGGGCGATCCCGTGATCCAGCCCGAGCGTCTCGCAGGTGTCACGGAGCCGGTCGGCGTGCGCCTCCCACCGGAAGAGGTCGCCGCCGTACGCGCGCATCGTCTCGAAGGCGGCGTCGCCGTAGGCGAACCCGCGGTCCTCGACGGAGACGGTCGCCTCGCTCGCGGGGACGAGGTCGCCGTCGACGTAGTACAGGGAGTCGGCGTCCTCCTCGTGTCCGCCGTCTCCCTCGCGCTCGCCGTCCCCCCCGTGCCCGTCGTCTCCCTCGCGCCCGTCACCCTCCCCGGTCGCGTCGCTCATCGCTCGCACCCCGCCACGAAGTTCCGTACCATCTGCTTCCCGCGCGGGGTGAGGATACTCTCCGGATGGAACTGGACGCCGACGTGGGGCTTCTCTCGGTGGCGCACGCCCATCACGACCTCGCGTTCGTCCTCGGTGCGGGCGGTCTCGACCAGCTCGTCGGGCAGGTCCTCGCGCTCGACGCACAGCGAGTGGTATCGCCCGACGCGGAGCCGGTCGGGGAGCCCGGCGAAGACGCCCTCACCGTCGTGGGTGATCGTCGACGGCTTCCCGTGGACGACATCGGGCGCGTGGCCCACCCGGCTCCCGCGGCTCGCACAGAGCGCCTGATGGCCGAGACAGACGCCAAACACGGGGCGGTCGAGTTCGAAGACGGCGGTCGAAACGCCGGCGTCAGCCGGGGTTCCGGGTCCGGGGGAGACGACGACGCCGTCGGGGTCGAGCGCGCGGATCCCCGCGAGGTCGACCGCGTCGTTGCGCCGGACCGTCACCGCGCCCGCGACTTCGCCGACGTACTGGACGAGGTTGTACGCGAACGAGTCGTAGTTGTCGACGACGAGAACGCGCGCGTCGGTCTCGCCCGCGCCCAGTCGCCAGCCCGCCGTCGCCTCGGCGGCGTCGGCGTCCGTCATCGCTCGACCGCCTCCTCGGCCGTCCCGTCGGCCGCCTCCCCGGCCGCCTCGTCCGCCTCCCCGGTCGCCTCGTCCGCTTCTCCGACCGTCTCGTCGACCGCCATCCCGCCGGCCGCGAGCGCCTCGTCGACCGCGCTCACCAGCGCGCGCGCCTTCGCGAGCGTCTCCTCGTACTCGGCGTCGGGGTCGGAGTCGTGGACGATCCCCGCCCCGACGCGGAGGTGGTACTCGGCGGCGTGGCGGACGAGCGTGCGGATGACGATAGAGAGCGTCGCGCGCCCGTCGAACCCGGCCGCGAACATCGACCCGGTGTAGGGACCGCGGCGCGTCGGCTCCAGTTCGTCGATTATCTCCATCGTCCGCGGCTTCGGCGCGCCCGTGATCGTCCCGCCGGGGAAGCAGGCCGCGACCGCGTCCGCCAGTCCCACGTCCGGCCGGGCCTCCCCCTCGATCAGGCTCACGAGGTGCATCACCTCGCTGTAGCGGTCGACGCGGCGGTACTCCGCGACGTCGACCGTGCCGAACCGCGACACCTTGCCGAGGTCGTTGCGTTCGAGGTCGACCAACATCGCGTGTTCCGCGCGCTCCTTCGCGTCCCCGATCAGTTCCGCTTCGAGCGCCGCGTCGGCCTCGTCGCCGTCCCCCCGCGGGCGCGTCCCGGCGATGGGTTCCGTGACGAGGCGCGCGCCGCGGTCTGGGTCGTCGGTCGGCTCCCGCGCCAGAAGGAGTTCGGGGCTCGCGCTCACGAGGTCGACGCCGGTCGGGTGACGGTTTCAGCGTCTCGGTCTCTCGCACTCGGCCTATCGTCCCGGCCCCGTCCTCCCGGCCCGTCGTTCCGGTCCCACCGCCCCCCCCCGTATACCGAACTCGATCAGCCCGGGGTAGGGCGCGGTTTCACCGCTCGGAGCGCGTCGTACGCGTCGACCGGGTGGACTGCCGCGGGGGCGGTCAGTCGCTGAGAGACGTTCGCCTGAAACGTGTCGCCCTCCCGAACGTATTCCTTGACGCGCCGCACCGCGTCGGCGTACCCCTCCCGCCCCACGTCGCTCTCGAAGGTCGCGCGCTCGGCGGTCGAGTCGGGCGGGTCCTCCGCGTCCGGGTCGCCGCGCTCGATCCGGGCTATCAGGTCTCCCGCCCGCTCCGCCGCCTCGTCGAACAGCGCGTCGAGGGCATCGCGGTTGGCGTCCGGGTCGTCGAGCCCCTTGGGAACGCGGAGGCAGGCGGTCACGCGCAGGACGGTCTCGTCGTCGTCGGTCGGGCACTCCCACGCCGCGACTCGGTCGAAGAGCGCCGCCTGAAGCCGCGGGAGGCCCCGGTCGTCGACCGCGCCCGCCCCCTCGGGCGCGGCGGCGGGGAAGTCCTCCAGCTCGCGGGCGGCGTCGTAGGAGAGCCAGCCGAACGCGCCGCAGGGGTACGGGACCTCGCAGTCGCCGCGCGCCAGCGTCTCGCCGTCGAGGACGCCCTCCAGCGCGGAAAGCGACGGCGACGGGCGGCGGTAGTCGCCGGGACGCTCCGGCCCCGCCGAGCCCCCGGACTCGACGACCGTCGCCTCGCCGGAGACGGTCAGCCGCTCGACCGGGTCGACGCCGAAGTACCCCCAGCCGGACTGGCCGCCGGTGGTCTCGTAGAAGACGCCGCCGGGACCGTCCCGCGCCCGGCGGTACGCCGCGAAGGGATCGTCGACGGCGACCCGGCGCTCGACCGGGACCCGCGCGCCGGCCCGCGCCGCGGCGGCGACCGCGCGGAAGCGGTCCCGGTCGGTGTGTACCGTTCGACTCATGTGCCCCCGTTCGGCGGAGACGGTGAAACAGTTGCGGTCGTCGAAACGACCCGGCTTCAGAACTCGTTCGCGCGGTCGATCCACCGCGCCGCGCGCTTCTCGCTGATGCTCGCGCCCTCCGCGATGTTGGCGGCGTCGGCGGCCGCGAGCTGGTCGACGGTCTCGATGTCGATCTCCGCGAGCCGCTCGGCGTACGCCGGGCCGATACCCTTGATCTCCTCGACGCTCGCGCCGCGGTCGTCGTCGTCGACCGCGACGTCGTCGCTCTCGCCCGTCGCGGCCTCCGCCGGCTCGGCGGCCCCGTCGTCGGTCGTGGCGGCCTCGTCGTCGGTTGCGGCGGCCTCATCGTCGGTTGCGGTGGCCTCGTCGTCGGTCGCGGCCTCCTCGTCGACGAGCGACTCGGTCGAGGCGGCGGCCTCCGTCCCGGCGGCGACCGGCTCCGCGTCGTCACTTTCGGCGTCGTCGGTCTCCGCGTCGTCCGCGCCGTCGTCACCCTCGGAGACGGCCGCATCGGCGGCCGGTTCCGACTCGCGCTCGACGGTCACTTCGGTCTCGGCCGACTCGCGTTCGGCGGAGCCGCTCCCGAATCCGAGCTTCTCTTTGAGCTTCTGGAGTAGTGCCATTGCCGGCGGCTACACGTGCGAGATATTTAAAAACCGTCTCCGGCGCAACCGATCGCAATCCCGTTCTCGTCTCGCCGGTTTATAAATGCGGCCGGCTCGTTCCCGCGGTATGGACGTTATCAATCCCGTCATGTGGTCGGTCCACGTCGGCTTCGCCGTCCTCTGGGTCGGCAGCGTGCTCTTCGTTACCCTTGCCGTTCTCCCGCCCGCGCTCCGCGGCGACATCGGTAGCGACGCGCTCGGCTCGGTCGTCGGCCGCCTGCGGTGGATCACACGGATCAGCGCGGTCGCGTTCGTCCTCTCCGGCGGCCACATGGCCGGGAACCTGTACACCTTCGAGGCGCTGACAGGGACACCCCGGGGCCACCTCGTGTTGACGATGCTGGGGCTGTGGTTCGTCGGGACCGGTCTCGTCGAGGTCGCCGGTTCGAAGCTGGTCGACGGGCTCGACGCGGGGAAGCTCCGGGAGCCGGCCCGCGACGCCAAGCCGTTCCTCTACGGCGCGTCGGCGGTCTCGGTCGGCCTCATCGTCACCGCCGGCCTGCTCGCCAGCCCGACGCTGTTTTAAGCGTACTCGGATCTGTCGACGGTCGATTTTAGTGGTTATTCTGGCCGAAACGACCGATAGCTGAAGCCTCCTTATAAATCGCCGATCGACACGGACGCTCCCGAAGCCCCAGGCGCTCGGCACGACACGGTTGCTGTCGACGAGACGACCACCGAAGCCCCAGCCGCGAGACGGACAGACGCTCGGTGCGGTCCTCAGTCGCTCGCTCCGCTCGCTTCTTGCGGTCCTGCCGTCGCCTCTGTCCGTCTCGCGGCTGCCCCTTCGAGCCCCGCCCCGCACAGCACCTCACACCTCCCCAGCCTCGTCGGCGGCGACCAACGGGAGCCGCCGACTCCCTCGCGCGACGCTCCTCGCGCCCTAGCGGGCGCTCGGAGGCGCGCGCCACCGCACCGCAGGCCAGTCGTTTCCTATCGATCCCGTCTCCTCGCCGCGCTACTCCAGTTCCGCCCGCAGCGCCGCGTTCATCGGCTCTATCGGGGCCTCCTCGTCGGTCCAGATCTCGAACGCCTCGACCCCCTGGTACAGCAGCATCCACGCGCCGTCGACCGTCGTCGCGCCCGCGTCGGCCGCCTCCCGGAGCAGGCGCGTCTCGATCGGGGCGTACACCGCGTCGAGGACCGCGAGGTCGCCGTGGAGGTGTTCGGCGGGGACCGGCGTCTCGTCGGGCGACTCCATCCCCACGCTCGTCGCGTTGACGAGCAGGTCGGCCGCGGCGACCCGGTCGGCGAGGTCGTCGAGTCCGCCGCCGGTCGCGCCGGGGACCGTATCGGCCAGTTCGACCGCGCGCTCCGCGGTGCGGTTCGCGACGCGAACGGTCGCGCCCGCGTCGGCAAGCGCGAACGCGGCCGCCCGCCCCGCCCCGCCCGCGCCGACGACGAGCGCGTCGCGGCCGTCGACCGTCACGTCGTGGTGTTCGAGCGCCCGCGTCACTCCGGCCGCGTCGGTGTTGTGGCCGCGCGGGCGGTCGGCGTCGCCGTCGCGGACCGGCCCGTAATCGACCGTGTTGACCGCGCCGATGCGCTCGGCGAGCGGGGCCGGATCGACTGCGTCGAGCGCGTCCTGCTTGAACGGCACCGTGACGTTGAGTCCCGCCACGCCAAGGTCGGCCGCGCCCTCGATCGCCGCGGCCGCGGCGTCGGCGTCCGGCTCGAAGGTCACGTACCGCGCGTCGAGTCCGAGCGCCTCGTAGCCCGCCTCGTGTATCGGCGGCGACAGCGAGTGGCCGACCGGGTTCCCGATCAGTCCGTACACGTCCATGCCACCCGACGCGGCCGCGACCGACAAAAGGCGGTCGGTCGGACGCGGGATCCGCCTCACCGACCCCGGCGACACCTCACTCCCGTCGCCCGTCCGCCTCCCGCTCCGCGTCGATGACGTCTTCGAGGGTCTCCGTGCCCACGTCGCTGGCGACCTTGACGCCGACGAGCGACACGACGATGCCGCCGACGATGAACGCCGCGAGCTGCTGGACCGGAGTCATCGTCATTCCGTAGACGGACAGGGGGTCGCGGACCGCCTCCTGTGCGAGGAAATAGCCGGCGAAGCCGCGGACGACCAGCGCGACCGCCGCGATGACGAACGGGAGGTTGAGGTACGGCGTCCGGATCCCCTCGTCGCGGATCAGCTCGTCGAGCAGCCGTCCCACCGCCGCAGTCACGCCGGCGACCGCGAACCACGGGACCGCCGCGAAGGCGAACTCCACGACCTCGACGAGCCGAGGCGATCCGGGGTTCAGCTCCGACGCGGCGAGGACGCCGAAGAAGCCGCCGACGAGGGCAAGTCCGCCGGCGACGACGTACGTCACGACCGACACCTGCCCGGCGTACAGCGCCTCGCGGACCCGCTCCGGCATCCCCGCCACGCGCCGGTCGATCGCGAGCCCCTTGTACAGTAGCGCCGCGCCGAGCAGGCCGGCGACGCCCGCGAGCGCCTCCCCGGCGGAGAACCGGGCGAAGAGTACCGGCAGCAACAGCAGCGCGACGCCGATGGGGACCAACACCGTCGACCGGAGCTGCTCGTCGGCGAGGAACTGCTTGAGCAGGTAGTAGGTGGACTCGATGTCGCGGGCCTGCCGGACGACGACGCGGTCGACCGAGTCGACGGGGACCCGCGACTCGACGACCGGAAGGACGCGTTCGTCCTCCGCGGAGTCGACGACGACGATCGCGGCCCGCGGGTCGTACCGCTCCACGAGGTCGTCGAGCTGGGCCGCGATCGACCGGTCGGCCCCGACCGCGGTGTCGCTCTCGGCGGAGACGACGGCGACGACCGACTCCTCGCGCTCGTCCCGGAGGTCGCGTGCGACGCGCAGCGACTCCAGTAAGCAGTTTACGCTGGCGTCCTCGGGGTCGTCCAGCCCGGCGTCCGTGACCAGCGAGCGGACGGCCTCCCAGCCCGCGACCGGCATCGGGACGTTGGTGGCGCGACCGATCGCCCCCGAGCGGTCGACGCAGATGACCAGCGTCGTCACGTGTCGTCTCACACCGCGGCCGGACAAAAATCCTCCCCGTCGTCTGCCCGGCTCCGGCGGCGACGCCGACTCGCGGCGCTCTCGCTACCGGAACTCCACGTCGATATCGCCCCCGTCGTCGGCGAACACGCCCGCGACGCCGCTTCCGGCCGCGAACGCGACGCGCTCCGCGCCGATGCCGAGCCGCTCCGCCAGCCCGCGCTCCGGAGTGAACTCGCGCACCTCCGGCTCCGCGCCGAGCAGGTCGGCGAGCCGCGCTTCCACGTCGTCCTCGGTGCCGAGTTCGTCGACGAGGCCCATCTCGACGGCGTCGTCGCCGAGGTACACGCGGGCCTCGGTGTCTCTGATCTCGTCGGGGTCCATGTCGCGGCCCTCGCTCACGGTCTCGACGAACTGCTCGTAGTAGCCGTCGATGATCCCCTGGAGGTACTCCCGTTCGTCCTCCTCGATCTCCTTCAGCGGGACGCCGGCGTCCTTGTACTCGCCGGCCGTGAACTGTTCGTAGGAGATCCCGAGCTTGTCGGCTAGCCCCTTCGCGTTCGGGCGGGAGCCGACGACGCCGATGGAGCCGACGAGGCTCGCGTCCCGCGCCCACAGCTCGTCGCAGCCGCTCGCGATCCAGTAGCCGCCGGAGGCGCAGAGGTCGGTCGCGTACGCCACCGTCGGCCCGTCGAACTCGGCGGCGGCCCGTCGGATGTCGTCGCTCGGCACGACCTCGCCGCCGGGCGTGTTGAGTTCGACGAGCAGCGCCTCGACGTCGTCGTCCTCGTCGGCCGCCTCGATCTGTTCGACCACGTCGTCCGCGGTCGCGCCGCCCGCCCCCGACAGCGGCGACGGTCGCGCTTGGCTCCGTCGGATCGGTCCCGACACGGTCACCTTCGCGGTGTTGTACGTCTCGGTGTCGCCGAACCGACCGCCGGTGAGCCGCGAGAGAACCGCGCGGCCCGCGATCGTCGTCGCCGCGCCCACCGCGGCAGCCACGAGCAACCCCTTCCGTCCGTTCGTCGGCGCGTCGTCCATACCGACGGTTGGCGTCGCACGCGTTTATAAGCCGTGGCTAGCGTGCGGAGCCGCAGTCGACCGGCATACGGAGCCGCAGTCGATCGGTGCGCGGGGCCGTGGCCGGCTGCGACGCTGTTCGGTGCGAAAAGCCGCAGAAAAACCGCGTCGGAACCGTCGAAATCGCCGGCTTACAGGAGGCCGGTCTTCTGGAGCTTCATCAGGTCCTCGGTGTCGAGCGTCTCGCCCTCCTTGAACTTCTGATAGATCTCCTCGGCCTCTTCCTTCTCCTCTTCGCGCTTCTCGGCGCGCTCGTCCTGACGCTCTTCCTCCTCCTTCTTGTCGAGTTCGCGCAGTCGCTTCTGGACGCGGACGAAGTCCTCGTGGTGGCGGTCGGCCGCCTCCTGGGCCTCGACGAACAGCTCGTGCATCTCGTCGGCCTCGTCGCGGATGTCGTCGGCCTCGCGGTAGGCCTCGATCATCTGGTTGTGGTGCTCTTGGGCCTTGTCCGCGAGCTCCGTCACCTTCTGGTGGTGCTGGGACGCCTCGGAGCGGACCTCCTCGGCCTCCTCGACGAGGTCGTCGAGTTCGCTCGTGTCGTCGACCTTCTCCTTCTTCTCGGCGAGCTTCTCGCGTTTGTCGTCGATCTTCTCGATCAGCTCGCGCTCGTCTTCCGCGTCGAGGACCTCCGTCTGCTGACGGAACTCCAGGTCCTCGATCTCCTCTTCGAGCTCCTCGATGGACTTGCCGGAGCCGAGTTCGAGGTCCTGTTTGAGCTCCTCGACCTCGTCGAACAGCTCGTTGGCCTCGGCGTTGAGCTCGTTGCGTTTGTCCTTGTGTTCCTGGACCTGCTCGTTGAGCTCGTCGCGGTTCTCGCGGTGTTCCTGGGCCTCGTCGACCTTCTCGCGCGTCTTCGCGTTGAGGTCGTCGCGCTTGGACGCGCGCTCGGAGGCCATCTGGTTCAGCTCGTTACGTCGGTCTCGCAGCTGACCGGCGCGTTTGATGAGCTGCCCCTTGGAGCCGTTCTCCAAGTCGTCCTCAGAAAGGTCCACGTTGTCCGCCTCGTCCATCGGTTCCACGTCGTACTGCTCGATGACTTCTTCTTTCGTTACCATTTGTTATCTCTCCATCACCGCTCCGGCGATAGCGACCGCTCGCTGTGGTGCGTCGGGCCGTCTGCAAGAACTCCCGTTCATTTCAGCGTGCGATTCCACCAGCGCCAGAGGCGTTCTGGTATCAGCAACTATCCCCGGGCGATACATAAATACTTCGGTGATTTTCGTGTACACCGGTGGCACGGCCCGTGTACCGCCCGATCTCCGTGGTTACAGTTCACACGGATAGTCCACCGCCGTCCGGCCCCGCTACGAGCCGTCGTCGTCCTCGACGTCGTACGAGAGGACGACCCCGTCGTCGAGCCGCTCCACGTCCGTGAGCGTCAGGTCGGGGAACGCCTCGATGAACCCGCTCCCGTCCGCCAGCGTGGGCGCATCGCGCCCGCCGACGACCATGGAGCCGACGTAGACGTGGAGTTCGTCGACGACGCCGGCCTCGAAACACGAGAAGATCACCTCGCCGCCCCCCTCGACCATCAGGCGGTCGACGCCGCGGTCCGCGAGCTTCTCCACCCCCGCCCCGATGTCGACGCGCTCCTCGCCGGCGACGATCACCTCCGCGCCCGCGTCGGCGAGCGCCTCGCGACGTTCCCGGTCGGTCGCCTCCGAGACGAGCAGATACGTCGTCGCCGCGTCGTCCAAGATCCGGGCGTCGGTCGGGGTGCGCCCGGTGGAGTCGACCACGACGCGGGCTGGGTCCCCGGACCGACCGGCCCGCAGGCGCTCGACGCGGCGGTCCTCCTCGTCGAGCGTGAGGTGCGGGTCGTCGGCGAGAACGGTCCCGACGCCGACGAGGACCGCGTCCGCGGCCGCTCTGACGCGATCGACCCGGTCGAAGTCCTCCGGGCCGGAGATCCGGAGCTGTTCCCGGCTACGGGTGGCGAGCTTCCCGTCGACGCTCTGGGCCGCGTTGACGACCACGTACATACGACAACCCTCTCGGGGCTCCCGGTTGGTCGTTTCGGTGGGGCGGGCGATCCCGGCGCAATACCTATCCGACGAGCCCTCATGATTGGAACAATGAGGCTCTCGACAATTCTCATCGTCCTCGGCGCGGTCGTGTTCGTCCTCCCGATCCCCGGTACGTTCATTCTCGGTGCGCTGATCGTGCTCGCCGGCCTCGCCGCTCGCCTGTTCGGGCTCTGACTCGACACGGTTTTCCCGACACCGACCGATCGGCCACCCGTGTCCGACCCAACCGCGCACCACGTCGGGGTCACCGTCGCCGATCTGGACCGCGCCGTCGACTTCTACACGGAAACGTTCGACCTCGACGTCGTCGCCGAGTTCTCCGTCGGCGGCGACGCCTTCGCCGAAGCGGTCGCCGTCGAGGGCGCGTCGGCCGAGTTCGCGCACCTCGACGCCGGCGACGTGGTCGTCGAACTCGTCGCCTACGAACCGACGGGCGAGGGAAGCACGGATCCCGAACTGAACCGCCCGGGCGCGACCCACCTCGGTCTCGGCGTCGACGATGTCGAGGCGTTCTACGAGGACCTCGCGGACGACGTGGAGACGCTCTCGCCGCCCCGGACCACGTCGAGCGGGACGACGATCTGTTTTGTCAGTGACCCGGAGGGGAACCTGATCGAAGTGCTCGACGCCTGAGGAGGCGGTCCGCGGTCGACCGCACCGCGGCCGGACTACCGGTTCATCTCGCGAATCACCAACATCGACATCGGGAAGCTCGCGGCGACGAGTCCGTACACACCGCCGAGAACCGGCTCGACGCCGAACTCCGGCGCGAGCAGGTAACCGGCTCCGAAGCCGATCGGGTCACACACGAGCGCGACGAGGATGAGCTGCGTCTGGAAGGACTTGGACTCGAACCAGTGGGGAAGGAGGGCCATTACGGGCGTCCGTTGGCCGGCCGCGACATAAAACTTCGAGAAACTGACCGGTCCGCGGGGGACGCTACTTCACCTTCGTGCCCGGCCCGGCGTCCTCGTAGGTGGTGAGGAGGTCGGCCTCCTCGCCGGCGGCCAGCACCATGCCGTTCGACTCGACGCCGAACAGCTCTGCCTTCTCCATGTTCGCGAGGACGATCACCTTCGTGTCCGGCAGGTCGTCGACGTCGTGAAGCTGCTTGAGTCCCGCGACGATCGTCCGGCTCTCCGCCCCGAGGTCGACGGTGAGTTTCACGAGGTCGTCGGCACCCTCGATCCCGTCCGCCTCCTCGATCCGGCCGACCCGGAGGTCCAACTCCTGGAACTCGTCGAAGCTGATGCGGTCGTCGCTGAGGGGTTCGATGTCGCTCATGTCGGTGTCTCGGGTTGCGTCGCCGTCGTCGTTCTCGTCGTTCTCGTCGTTCTCGTCGTCGCTGTCGTCGCTCTCGTCGTCACTGCTGTCGGCGTCGTCGCCGTCGTCACTCTCCGACTCGGCGACTCGGGCTTCGAGCTTCTCGTTGAGCGCCTCGACGCGCTCGTCTTCGATCTGTTCGAACAGCTCGGTCGGCTCGCTCAGGTCGCCGGCGGGGGCCTCGCCGGCCGCCTCGACGGTCGCGTCGTGGACGGAGCCGGGCTCGCCGAGCTGGTCCCAGAGCCGCTCGCTCTTCTCGGGGGCAAGCGGCTCGAAGAGGACGGCGATGGCCTTCGCGAGCGCGACGCAGTCGTAGATGACCTGCTCGGCCTCGTCGGGCTCCTCGTCGACGAGCTTCCACGGCTCGTTGCGCTGGATGTACTCGTTGCCGAAGCGGGCGAGGTCGGTGACGGCGTCGCCGAGCGCCCGGACGGAGTAGTCGTTGACCGCGGCGGCGACGTCGTCGACCGCCTCGTCGATCCGCGCCGCCACGTCGTCGCTCGGGGCGTCGGCGTCGGGACCGTCCTCGTAGTTGCGGTGGGCGAAGAGCAGGGAGCGGTAGAGGAAGTTGCCGACGGTCCCCACCAGCTCGGTGTTGACGCGCTCGGCGAACTTCTCCCACGAGAAGTCCACGTCCTGCTGGAACCCGCCGTTGGTCGCGAGGTAGTAGCGCAGCGGGTCGGGGTGGAACCCCTCCTCTAAGTACTCGTCGGCCCAGACGGCGCGGTCGCGGCTCGTCGAGAACCCCTTCCCGTCGAGGGTGACGAAGCCGCTGGCCATCACCGCGCGCGGCTCCGCGTGGTCGGTCGCCTCCAGCATCGCGGGCCAGAAGATCGTGTGGTGCTGGATGATGTCGCGGCCGATCACGTGGACGATCTCGCCGCCCTCGGGGAACTCCTCACTCGCGCCCTCCTTCCAGGCGGTCTCCCAGTCGAAGGCGTCGGGACCGACGCGCTCGGAGAACTGCTTCGTCGAGGCGATGTACTCGATCGGGGCGTCGACCCAGACGTAGAGCACTAGATCCTGCGGATTCTCTCCGGGGTAGTCCACTCCCCAGTCCATGTCGCGGGTGATACACCAGTCCTGTAGCCCCTGCTCGATCCACTCGCGGGGCTGGTTCCGGGCGTTCGGCGTCCCTTCGAGCCGGTCGAGGAACGCGGAGAGGTAGTCGGCGAACTCCGAGACCGCGAAGAACTTGTGGGTGCGTTCGCGGTACTCCGCGGGGTTGCCGGTGATCGTCGACTCGGGGTCCTCGATCTCGCCGGGTTCGAGGTGGCGCTGGCACCCCTCGTCACACTCGTCGCCGCGGGCGTGCGCGCCGCAGTACGGGCAGGTGCCCTCGACGTAGCGGTCGGGGAGGTACTGGTCGTCGACGGGGTCGTACGCGACCATGATCTCCTTCTCGTAGAGGTGGCCGGCCTCGTCGAGGTCGCGGACGAGCTCCTGGGTCAGCTCGACGTTCGTCTCGTCGTGGGTGTGGCCGTAGTTGTCGAACTCGACGTTGAACTTCGGGAACGTCTCGGCGTAGCGCTCGTGCCAGTCGAGCGCAAAGTCCTCGGGCGAGACGCCCTCCTGTTCGGCGTTGACCGCGACGGGCGTGCCGTGCATGTCGGAGCCGGAGACGAACGCGGTCTCCTGTCCGAGTCGTTCGAGCGCGCGGCTGTACACGTCGCCGCCGACGTAGGTGCGGAGGTGACCGATGTGGAGGTCGCCGTTGGCGTACGGCAGTCCACAGGTCACCACCGCCGGGCGGTCGGTGGGGAAGTCGTCGTGGCTCATGTGGTGTGTATGTCGTGTGTCGGTCGATCGGGTCTAAAGCCCGCTGGTTCGGGGCCGTCCGCGGAACGGTCCGTTCGCGTCGGCGGTCTCGCTCGCGTCTCGTCGATCACAGCGCGTCGCTCGCGTCTCGGCGGCGGCCCGGGCGCTACGGGAAGGCGACGGGCTTCGCCGCCGCGCCGCCGCCGACCGCGTTACCGGTCGTCGCCGACGCGACGGGTCCACCCGTCGCTAGAAGGAACGCATCCGCATCGCGGGCCGCCGGTGTCGCGTCACGAACGGTCGTTCGTCGTCGCGGAAAATAAAAGCACCCGTGTCGGCGGCTCACGGCGGGCCGCGGGCGATTCGCCCAGACTCACAGCGGGCCGCGAACGATTCGACCCGGCTCACAGCGGGCCGCGAACGATTCGCCCAGACTCACAGCAGACCGCGGACGATCCGCGCCGCCTCCGCCGCGGTCGGCGCGAGGACGTAGACGATCGGCTCGACGCCGACCGCGCCCGTCTGGTACACCACGAGCGACTCCCCGTCCTCGTCCCCCGAACGGTCCACGCCCGCGACCGCGTCGGCGACCGCATCGCGGGTCGGCCGCTCCGCGTCGAACTCGACGGTCGGGTGGTCGGCCGCGAGCGTCTCGACGGTCTCGGGGTCGTACCGCACGTTGACCGCGCCACGGACGTTCGCGCCCCCCTCACGCGCCGCGAGCAACACCGTCGCGACGTGTTCGCTCACGCCGAACTCCGGCTCGCCGGGGACCATCGCCCGGCCCTTCACGTCGACGAGCCGACCGGGGACCGCGGCGACGTCGTCGACCGTGGCCGCGTCGGCGAGACACTCCGCGACGTTCGCGCCGACGTTCGGGATCAGCCCGGCAAAGCCGGAGGCGTTCGTCAGGGTGCGGAGCCCCCGCCGGACCGACGTGAGGACGCGCTCGCGCTCGCGGAGGCCGCTGTCCGGGTCGTGGACCGAGAACTCCACGTCGGCGTCGGCGAGGGCGGGCATCGCCTCCTCGTGGAGGTCCGCGAGCAGGTCACCCTCCTCCAACTGCCGGATCAGCACCTCGATCTCGACGAGCGCGCCGACCGGCGTGAGATCGCCGCTCGCGAGCCCCTCGCCCACGCGCTCGACGAGTTCGCGCACGCGCTCGTCGGCGACGATCCGGTCGTGTCTGGCCACGTCGCCCGCGGCGTACTTCGAGACCGCCGACTGCGAGATGCCGAGCGCGTCGGCGACCTCCAACTGGGTGAACCCCCGGTCGCGGAGGTCCTCCGCGAGCATCGAACGGACGGTCGGGAGGAACTCGTCGACGACGACCTCCTCGATGAACTTCATGGCTCTCCCTCCGCGGCGTTTCGCTTGTCACCTGCGAACTCCGGATCGTCGCCGATCCGCGACGCCTGCGGGCCGTCCTGTCCCTGATACTTGGAGCCGCGCTCGGCACCGTACGGGCGGTCGGCCGGTCGTTTCAGCTCCGTGAAGGTGAGCTGCGAGACGCGCATGCCCGGCGAGAGCGCCACCGGCGCGGTCCCGAGGTTCGACAGTTCGAGGGTGATCTGCCCCTCGTAGCCCGGGTCGCACAGCCCCGCGGTCGCGTGGACCACGATAGCGAGCCGCCCGAGCGAGGAGCGCCCCTCGACGTGCGCGACGAGGTCGTCGGGGATCGCGACGCGCTCGACCGTCGTCCCGAGGACGAAGTCCCCGGGGTGAAGGATGAACTCGTCGCCCTCGGGGACGGTCGTCTCCGTGACGTACTCGCCGACCTCGTCCGCCTCGGTCGGGTGGATACACGGGATGTTGGTGCGCTGGAACTCTAAGAATCGCTCGCCGAGCCGCAGGTCGACGCTCGCGGGCTGGACCTGCTGATCGACGTCGTCGAGCGGCTCGATCGCGAGGTCGCCCTCCGCGAGCCGGTCGAGGATGTCGGCGTCCGACAGGATCATGTCGGAAGGGCGAGCGCCGTCGGCTTAAAAACTCCCGAAGTTCGCGGGCACGGCGAGCAGGAGGGCGACGGCGGCGAAGACCGTCGCCACGCCCGCCGCCGCCCCGCGGTCGAGGTCGTGGTGGGCCTCTAACCCCCCGACGACGATCACCCACTGGACCGCTATCGCGACCGCGGACGCAACGAGCAGGGGGCCGGTCGTGCCCGTTATGGCGGCGACTATCTCCTCCGCGATCGCCTCGAACGTCGACCCCGTGATCGCCGCGTTCGAGAGGGCGACCCAGATCGCCGCGACGCCGGCGATCACCCGAAGCAGTTCGCCGACGAGCGCCCAGCCGGCGATCACGAAGGTGTCGCCGACGGAGCCGGACCCGCCGGCGAACAGCGCGCCCACGTGGAGCGCGAGCGAGAAGATCCCCCACCAGACCGGCACGCCGATCAGGCCGTAGTGGAGGTAGCCGTTCGCGGCGTCTCGGAGCTCTTCCCCGGCGTCGACGTCGATCCGCGCCGGCTCGTCGCACCGCTCGCCGAACACGGAGTCGGGGTCGTCCCCGAACCTCTCGCAGGTCGACTCGGGCGGGCGGTCCGGGTTGTCGACGGTGACCTGCTGGTCGACGGTCGCGTCGAAGATTCCGCCGAGCGCGACGATCCCGAGTGTGGTACCGATCGTGACGACCACGAGGATCGCGACGGCGATCGCGCCGGCACGGGGGGTGTCGAAGGCGTCGCGGACGCGGTCGAGAACGCTACCGATCGGTCGCGAGAGGAGGGCGAGCGGGGAGGGCATGGTCGAGCGTCCCGACGCGAGCGGTAAGTGTTTTGCTCACCGGCGGCGCGCGCCGCGGCCCGAGGTCGGCCCGTCACTCCCGCTCGACTTCGGTCTCCGCGTCGGCCTCGCTCTCTTCGGTACTCTCCACGTCGGCCTCGCTCGCCGCGGCCTTCCGGGCGCGGTCGGCCGCGAGCTCGCGGTCGATGTCGTCCTCGACGTATCCCATCGACTCCACGGTGACGACGTTGCCCCCGCCGGGGTCGACGACCATCACCTCCTCGCCCTCGTCGATCTCGCCGTCCATCGACCGCGCCGAGTAGTGGGGGTTGAACCCGCCGCCGGCGAGTTTCACCTCGCCACCCGTGGGGGTCACGCGCTCCGTGACGGTCCCCGTCTTCCCCTTCAGCGAGTCGCTGTCGCTCGTCTGTTGCTGTCCCTTGCCGCCGTAGAGGTCGAACTCGTGGTACCCGTAGAAGGCGGCAGCGCCGAACGCCAGCGTCAGGAGCGCCATGAAAAGCGTGAGGAGCGCGCCGGCGACGCCGAGCGAGGTCAGGAGTAGCCCCCCGAGTCCGGCCCCGATGAGCGCGATGCCGACGACGATGAAGTTCGCTCCGGGTGCCAGCGCCTCCGCCATCGAGAGCAGCAGTCCCGCGGTCAACAACAGGAGCGGGAGGGTGTCCGGCGAGAGGAGGCCGGCCTGTGCGAGCGCGTCCATGTTCGGTCCTACGGCCGCGGCCTGATAAGTGGTGGTGCGCGCGGTCGCGGCACGAAGCGTCGGTGCGCGGCCGCGGCGCTCGCGATCAGAACCCGCCGACTAGGACGCCGACCGTGAGCGCGACTCCGAGGACGACGAAGACCGCGTGTTCGAGGGTGACGTCCCCCGGCTCTATCGGCTCGCTCTCCGGCGTGGCGGTGTCTTCGGTGACGCCGTCCGGCCCGACGTCGTCGAGCGCGAAGCGCCACTCTCCCTCGTCGCCGTCGGTCTCGTCGCCGGCGTCGTTGGCTCGGCTCCTGTCGCCCGAGACCGGGGCGTCGTCGCCGGCGTCGGCGGCCGGCCCCTCGTCGCGGGCACCGTCGCCGGATTCGTCGCTCATGGACGCACCTACGCGGTTCCGTGATAAATGGCTGGCGGGCCGGCGGGGATCGACGCGGCCGGGGCGGACGCGGGCCTACCGCTTCCGGGCGGCGGCGATCACGTCGCCGTCGTACACGACGCCGCGCTCGCCGTCGAGGGTCACGACGGTCCCGTCCGCGACCGACTCGGGCAGGCGAGCGCCGGAGACCATCGGCACGCCGAGTTCGCGGGCGACGACGGCCGGGTAGCCGGTCATCCCCTCGCGGGCGTCGACGATGCCGGCGATCCGGTCGAGGTCGCCGGAGAACTCGCCGTCGAAGTCGGGGCCGAGCGCGACGACGGAGCCGTCAGGGAGCGCGTCGATGTCGCCGTCCGCGGTCCGGTGGACGGGGGCGGAGACGTGGCCGGCGACGACCGCCTTGCCGGTCACGAGCGTCTCGGCGGCGACGTGGACCTTCAGCGTGTTCGTCGTGTTCGTCCCCTCGAACTCGGTGAGCATCCCGGAGAGGACGACGAGCGTGTCCCCGGACGCGGCACCGCCGCGGTCGAGCGCGGCGTCGACCGCGTTGTCGAGGATCCCCTCCATGTCGTCCGCGTACTCGGTCAACACGGGGCGGACGCCCCACGAGAGCGCGAGCTGCCGGCGGACGCGGTCGTTCGGCGTCGTCGCGACGACCGGGACGCCCGGTCGGAACATGGCGGTCTTGCGCGCGGTGAAGCCCGACTCGGAGACGGCGACGACCGTCGAGGCACCGATGTCGCGCGCGAGGTAGCGCGCCGAGCGCGCCAGCGCTTCCGTGCGGGACCCCTCGTCCGCGGTCGGGACGCGCTGTTCGCGCGTCTCGGCGTACTCGTCGCTGGACTCGACCCGCCGGACGATCCGGTCCATCGTCTCGACGACGTTCACGGGGTCGTCGCCGACCGCGGTCTCGCCCGACAGCATTACGGCGTCGGTGCCGTCGAGGACGGCGTTGGCCACGTCGGAGGCCTCCGCGCGGGTCGGCCGCCGCGAGGAGACCATCGAGTCGAGCATCTCCGTCGCGGTGATGACCGGGACGCCCTCGTTGACGCAGCTGCGGATGATCCGCTTTTGAATCACGGGCACGTCCTCAAGGGGGCACTCGACGCCGAGGTCGCCGCGGGCGACCATCACGCCGTCGGCGGCGTCGACGATCCCCTCCAAGTTCTCGACCGCGCCGGCGCGTTCGATCTTGGCGACGATCGGGATGTCGTCGCCGCCGCGGGCCTCCAGCTCGTCGGCGATCTGGTAGACGTCGTCGGCGTCGCGCACGAACGAGGCGGCGACGAAGTCCGCGTCGGTGCGCGCCGCGAGGTCGAGTTCGGCCTCGTCCTCGGGGGTGATCAGGTCGACGTCGATGGCGACGCCCGGGAGGTTCACGCCCTTTCGCGACTTCAGCGTCCCGCCGGAGACGACCGTTGCGACCACGGTCTCGCCGTCGACGCGTTCGACGCGACACTCGATCCGGCCGTCGTCTAAGAGGATCGTGTCGCCCGATCCGGCGGCCGCGATGGAGTGGGAGAGACCGACTCGCTCGGGTGTCGCGTCGTCGCCCTCGACGAAGGCGACCTCGGAGTCGGTCGGGAGTTCGATCGGTTCGTCGATCTCGGCGGTCCTGACCTCCGGTCCCTTCAGGTCGACCATCACCGCGAGCGGGTCGTCGATCTCGTCGTCGACGGTCCGGGCGCGCTCGATCACCGTCTCCCGGTGGTCGGTCGTTCCGTGGCTGGCGTTGAGTCGGACGACGGACATCCCCGCCTCCGCGAGGTCGCGGATCGTGTCCCGGTCGTCCGAGGCGGGACCGATCGTACAGACGATCTTGGCATTGCGCATACCGCCGGGTTCGGCGCAGGGGCGGAAAAAGGGCCACGATTGAATCGTTCCCAAGTGAACGTTCGTGAGGAACAGCGACCACGAGACGGTCATACCCACAGACGCCGCGACGAGGCAGACCGAAATCCGCGGTGGCGCGCGCCTCCGAGCGCCCTTTTATTGGCGCGAGGAGCGCCGCGCGAGGGAGTCAGTCGCCGGAGCAACGCGGAGGCGACCGACGAGGCTGGGGAGGCGTGAGGTGCGGTGCTGTCGCGGGGCGGGAATCGAAGGGGCAGCCGCGAGGACGAAGCACACCGACGTAAGCACTGGAAGGAGTGAGCGAAGCGAACGACTGAAGCGCGCAGCGAGGTGCGCGAGTCCTCGCGGCTGGGGCTTCGGCGGTCTCGGTCAGAGCATCGGTAGCGACTACGTCGTAGCGAGCGGCTGGAGGGCCGGAAGGGGGTGGATCTCGCCGATCGTTCCGATCTGATCTCGGAACCGCGATCCGCGTCTCAGTCGTCAGCGGGGGCGGGCGCGCCGCCGGTCGATAGTTCGACCTCGGGCGCGTCGGAGCCGAGTTCGTCGAGCGCCGTCTGCGCCGCCTTCTTTCCGGAGACGAGCATCGCGCCGAACGTCGGTCCCATCCGCGGGAGGCCATGGGCGGTCGCGACCGCCATCCCGGAGGCGATCAGGCCGTCGTGGACGACGCCGGTGTGTTCGACCACGGCGTCCTCGCTCTCGCCCACCCACATCGAGTCGTGGCCGGGCGAGTCGTGGCCGGGCGC
Source organism: Halorubrum sp. DM2 (assembly GCF_901686465.1). Taxonomy (NCBI): domain Archaea; kingdom Methanobacteriati; phylum Methanobacteriota; class Halobacteria; order Halobacteriales; family Haloferacaceae; genus Halorubrum; species Halorubrum sp. DM2. Next base: position 2,423,777 of record NZ_LR594487.1, on the reverse strand, counting down.
GCCGTACTCGCCGTCGCCGGTCTGGTCCATCCCGGTGTTGTGCTCTTTCGCGTGTTCGATGCCGGGCGCGGAGAGCACGCCGCGCTCGTCGAGCTTGCTGATCGCGACCGCGTCGTGTCCGGTCGCGTCGATGACGAGGTCGGACTCGACCGCGATGGGGTCGACGCAGGTGATCTCGCGCGGGAGCGCGTGGACCGGCGTCCAGTTCATCACGATCCCGCCGACGCGGTGGTCCTCGCGGACGACGAGGTCGGTGAACTCGGTCATGTTCTGGACGCGCGCGCCGGCGTCGCAGGCCGCCTTGATCAGCCCGGAGCAGGCCTCCGGCCCCGGCGCGGTGTAGAGGCCGTCGACGTCGTCGACCGGCTCGTAGTCCACGTCGAGGTCGTCGAGGATCTCCTGTGCGGGGTCGCGGACCGTCACCGTGTTCATCAGGAACCCACCGAGCCAGAACCCGCCGCCGAGGTAGTTGTTCTTCTCGACGATCATCACCTTCACGCCGCGCTCGGCCAGCTCCTTCGCGGCCATCAGCCCGGAGGGACCGCCCCCGAGAACGATGACCTCGGAGTCAGTGAAGTCTAAGAAGCCGTCGGTCCACTCGGTACCGATAGCCCGCGTTACGTCGGTCTCGCTCACGTCCGCAAAGCCGTTGAATCCGTCCATACAACTCGGTAGTATTACTCAGTTGTGAAATGTGTTGCGGTCGAAAGACGCGTCTCCCCATCTCCGAACGACGGAGAGAGCGGTCGACGTGCGTGATCGGAGTCCAGACCGGCGAAATCGTGAAAACAGAACTCCCGAATCAGACGACGTGCGGCTCTTCGAGCGACGCGTTCGCCTTCGCGTCGACCGCGAACTCGAACCGAGCGCCGCCCGCGTCGCTCTCCGTCACGTCGACCGCCCACCCGTGCGCGTCGGCGATCCGTTTGACGATCGTCAGTCCGAACCCGGTGCCGTCGGACGCGGTCGTGAACCCCGGCTCGAACACCGCGTCGACCATGTCCTCGTCGATCCCCGGACCGTCGTCCTCGACGTGGAACCCGCCGGCGTGTTCGCGGACGCGCACCGTCACCGGGGACTGCCCGTGGTCGACGGCGTTGCGCAGAAGGTTCTCGATCAGCTGTCGGACCCGGGCGGAATCGCCCTCGACGACCAGCTCACCGTCGGGCAGTTCGAGCTCGTCGGTCGGACAGCCGAACGACTTCCACGCCTCCGACGCGACCGCACCCACGTCGACGGGCTCCGTCTCCGACACCGTCCGTCCGTTGCGGGCGAGCCGCAGCAGGTCTCGGATCATCTGCTCCATCCGTTCGTGTTCCGACGCGAGCCGGTCGAAGTGTTCCTCGTCGCCGTCCAGTCGGGCCAACTCCGCCGCGGCCTCGGCGTTGTTCAGCGGCGTCCGGAGGTCGTGGGACACCACCGAGGTGAACTCCTCTAACCGCTCGTTCTGCCGGAGTAGCTCCTCGCGCCGCCGCTGTTCCTCGGAGGCGTCCCGGAGGATGCCGACGGATCCCCGGAACTCCTCGTCGAACGGTAACGCCGCCATGTGGTCGTAACACGGGATTTCCTTCCCGTCCTTTGACCGGATGTCGACGCTGAACTTCCGTCTCTCCGGTCCCGTCGACGACACGATCTCCGCGAGCTTCTCGTTCGCCTTCTTCACGTCCGATTCGGTCTTGATCAACCCCGGCGAGCTCCCGATTATCTCCTCGCGGTCGTACCCGGTGAGATCGACGAACGGCTCGTTGACGTACTCGAACTCGGCGTCCTCGTTGACGACGTATATCGGGTAGTCGAGCGCCTTCAGAACCGTCGAGTACCGCTCGGACTCGATCTGGCTCCGGTACTCCACCGCCGCGTGCTCAACCCGGTTGGCGAGCCGTCGGATCTGGTCCGGGCCGCCCTTCTGAAGGTAGCCGGTGACTCCGGCGTTGATCGCCTCGGCGGCGATCTCTTCGCTCCCCTTCCCGGTGTACAGGATGAACGGGAGGTCCGGGTACTCGTCTCGCACGTCACAGAGCACCTCCAGCCCGTCGCGGCCCGGCATGTCGTAATCGCTGATCACGCAGTGGAACGTCCCGGCCGCGAGGTGGTCGATCACCCCCTCAGGCTCGGTCGTCGTCGTGACCGCGACCCCGTCCAGCTCCGCGTCGAGGAAGGATTCGGTCAGATCGAGCACCGACGGATCGTCGTCGACGTGGAGTACTTCGACGGGCGCGGTCGCTGCCTCTTGAGGGTCTTCGATAGACATGGAGCTACAGTTGTAAGGGGATACACAGTATAAAACCCTACGACGAAGAAACGGCATCGAGACGGTTTCAGGACCGACGTGCGTCGCGTATCGGCCGTTCTGTCTTCAATAAAAATACTTCGGATTCTCGCGGCGGTAACGAACCCGGCCGGACGGCGCGGGCCGACGCGGCTCGCGGCCGTGTCGCCCGCTGCGACTCGTAGCCTTTTTACCCGCGCTGGCGGTAGACGGACTCACTATGGCTGAGGACAAGGCACGAAGCACCGGAAGTGCGGGCCGATTCGGTGCCCGCTACGGCCGGGTCGCGCGCAAGCGGGTCCAGGACATCGAAGCGGAGATGCGCAACGCGACCGTCGACGGCGACGACGTCACGCGCAAGGGTACCGGCATCTGGGTCAACGAGGAGACCGGCGAGACGTTCACGGGCGGCGCGTACCGCCCCGAGACGCCCGGCGGTCGCACCGTCCGCCGCTCCATCCGCGCCGCGCTCGCCGACGAGGAATAGGACGATGAGCTACAAGTGCTCCCGCTGTAAGCGCGACGTCACCCTCGACGAGTACGGCGGCGTGCGCTGTCCGTACTGCGGCCACCGCGTCCTCCTGAAGGAACGCGGCGGCGACGTCAAGGAAGTCAACGTCGAGTAACGCCGCTTTCTCTCCGGACCGTGACGGCGACGCGACCACACGAGACGGTCCTCTCCGTTACCTACCCCTCCGAGCGACGCGCTCGCGTCGTGGCCGACGCGCTCGGTCCCGAAGTGGGCGAAATCGACGACGCCCGCTCGACCGCGACCGTCGACCGCGACGGCACCGCGGTCCGCGTCCGGGTGCGCGCCGACGACCTCGTCGCCCTCCGCGCCGGCGTCAACAGCTGGTCGCGGCTCGTCGCGGTCGCCGAGCGCGTCGGGGGGAGGCCCGATCGGGGGTAGCGCGGAGACACCGATAACGGCCTCTTCCGGGGCTGTCACGCCCGCATTGGCCGTCGTCGGAGAAGTCGGGGGTTTTTCCGTCCGGGCCGCGTCGTTCCGTCCATGCAAGGGAACATGCCGCCCGAGGCACAGGAGAAGATAGAGGAGCTGCAGGAGCTTCAGGAGACGGCCCAGCAGGTCTCCGAGCAGAAAGAGCAGGCGCAGTCCGCCTTGAACGAGTCGAAGACCGCCCTCGACGCCCTCGAAGATGTCGACGAGGACGCGGGGATGTACCGAGAGATCGGCGAGGTCCTCGTCGAGACGGACTACGAGTCCGCCTACGACGACTTAGAGAACAAGGTCGAGTCGCTCGAAGTCCGCGTCGAGCAGCTCGAAAAGCAGGAGGAGCGCGTCGAAGAACAGTTCGACGAGCTTCAGAGCGAGCTCCAGCAGATGCTTCAGGGCGGCGCGGGCGGCGGCGGCCCGATGGGACCGGGCGGCCCGGGCGCTGGCGGCGCGTAAGGCCGTGACCGACGACACGAGCGACGCCTCAGAGTCGATCGACGCGGACGGGCCGGACGACGACGAGGTCGTCCGCACCGCCGCGGAGGCGGCCGAGGGGATCGTGTTCAAACACTACGACCAATCGGCGGTGACGGACCTCGACATCACCGTCACGTTCGAGGAGGGCGTCCTCGACGTCGACGTCTACCTCAACGCCCCCGAGGACGCGGACCCAGACCGGGAGGCGGTCGCGCAGGAGGCGGTCGAGACCGCCGGCGAGGCGGTCGACGAGCTGTTCGCGGAGTAGCCGCCCCACCGGCTCCGAACTCCGCATATTTCCGTCGCCTTCGATTCACCGACCACCGAGCCGCCGCTGTCCGCTCCTCGCGCGTCGACGCCTCAACTCACAGCGGTACAAGTGCGGAAGCCAACGAGTTCAGTCGTGGGGGGAAGGCCGACATGGTGATGGAACAACAGATTGACACCTCGTTCTCGCAAAAACGCTCGTAATCCCTGACAGCCACATGTGTTGGCAGGGATGGGCTGTCCGTCAGCCAGCCCCAACATCGGGGGCACGCCTGGCCCACCGATAATTAAATTGGCGCTGGCCCTGCGGTGTAGGGCCATCCAAGCCCACGACTTCAGTCGTGGGTAGCTGACACGCAGTCCTTTTTACCCTCTCGCTCCGATAACAGAGCGTATGGACCTCTCGGTCGTCGTCCCGACGCTCAACGGTCGGGACCGGTTGGCCGCCTGCCTCGACGCGCTGGCGGCCGAGGCCCCCGACGCCGAGGTGATCGTCGTCAACGGTCCCTCGGCCGACGGCACGACCGGCATGGTTCGCGACCGCGACGACGTGGACGTGTTAGTCGAGATCTCCGACCGGACGGTGAACGTCGCCCGCAACGCCGGCATCGAGGCCGCGACGGGCGACGCGGTCGCCCTGGTCGATTACGACAACCGGATCGAGACCGGCTGGCGCGACGCGGTCGCGGCCGGTCTCGACGCGGCCCCCGTGGTCTCGGGACCGGTGACGCCGATCCCGCCGGGCGAGACGCCTTCCGCCGACACCGACTTCGGCGAGGGGGTCGGGCCGGAGATCCCGGAGGGCACGGACGCCGACGGCCCGGACGAGCCGGAGCGCAGCCGGATCGCGGGTCGAGACGTCACCTACTTCGAGGGCGGCAACGTCGCCTTCCGACGGGACGCCCTGCGCGACCTCGACGGCTTCGACGAGTACCTCCGGGTCGGCGGCGCGCGCGACGCCGCCCACCGGCTCGCGCGCATGGACCGCGAGGTGGCGTGGCGACCGGACCTGTCCGCGCGGAAGGAGCTCCCGAACCCGACCGCCGCCGACGGCGGGCGGAGCGCCCACGAGTGGGGCTGGAAGTACCGAGCGCTCGCCTACCGGCTGTTGAAGAACTACGGCGTGCGGCCGACGGTCCTCCTCCGAACGGGGTCGCACGCCCTGGGCGACGCGCTCGACGCGGGCCGAGACGTGGCGCGCGGCGAGTCGACACCCTCGCGGTGGGCCGCGACGGGCCGCGACGTGCTGTTGGGCCTCACCGGCGGGAGCTCCGACGGACTGGTCGCGCGGCGGCGGGACCGGAGCCCCGCGCGGAACCCGAACGGCGTCTCGACGCGCGCGGACCGCGCCGTCGCGAAGTACGACAGGCGGGAACAGTCGGGCGGGACCGAGGCGGCGACGACCGAGATCGACGACGCCGAGTGAGGTCGCGTCCGTGGCCCCCGACGAGTAGTGGCGCGTTCGCGGCCCCCGACGAGCGCGCCCCGCGCCTTTTAACCCGGCCGACGGCCAACGCTCCGGCAACGAATGGGACTCACGAAGCGCATTATCCCCTGTATCGACGTCGACCTCGACGAGGAGGGCGACGCCGCGGTGTACACCGGCGTCAACTTCGAGAACTTGGAGTACACCGGCGACCCCGTCGAGCTGGCGAAGAAGTACAACGCGGCGGGGGCAGACGAGTTCGTCTTCCTCGACATCACCGCCAGCGCGGAGGGCCGCGAGACGATGCTCGACGTCGTCAACGCGGTCGCCGACGAGTGTTTCATCCCGCTGACGGTCGGCGGGGGGATCCGGACGAAGGCGGACATCAAGGAGACGCTCCGGGCGGGCGCGGACAAGGTGTCGATCACGACCGGGGCCCTCGAACGCCCCGAACTCATCGACGAGGGCGCGGCCGCGTTCGGCAGCCAGTGCATCGTCATCTCCGTCGACGCGCGGCGGCGGTACGACGACGCCGGCGAGCACTTCTACGAGGACGAGGACGGCGAGACGGTGTGGTTCGAGTGCACGAAGAAGGGCGGCCGCGAGGGCACCGGGATCGACGCCGTCTCGTGGGCGCAGGAGGCCGAGGAGCGCGGCGCGGGCGAGCTGTTCGTCAACTCCATCGACAAGGACGGGACGAAGGACGGCTACGACGTGCCCCTGATGAAGGCGGTCGGCGAGGCGGTGTCGACCCCCCTCATCGCCTCCTCCGGCTGCGGGAGCCCCGAGGACATGTACGAGGTGTTCACCGAGGCGAACGCGGACGCCGGGCTGGCGGCCTCCATCTTCCACTTCGGCGACTACTCCATCGAGGAGACGAAGGCGTACCTCGACGAGCGCGGCGTCCCGGTCAGGCGCTGACGGAGCGTTCACTACCTTCGTAGTGTTCCTTTTTCAGCGGTCGAAACCAACAGTTATTATCAGACGGAGCGCGAATCGTGACGTATGTCCACGTCCACGTCATCCGCACGTGTTCGCGACGGGTCGCCGGAACTCGTCTGTAAACGGACCGATGACGACGACGGCACCGGCGAGGTGACGTTCTTCGAGCGGGACGTCGACCCGGACGAGCGGACGACCCGGTGGGTCACGGTCCGCGAGTCCGACTGCGTTCCGCGCGACGAGTGGCGATAAAACCGGTCTTTTCGCGGTTTCGGTGTGTATGTGTGACTCGTCGGTCGTGACCGGATAGCGGCTGCTTTCGAATCCCCGAACGTTCATTCATACGCGGCCGTTCTCGTCACGACCGAGACCGCCGAAGCCCAAGCCGCGAGGAGTCGATGCGCTCGTTGCGCGCTTCGGTCGCTCACTTCGTTCGCTCCCTCCAGTGCTTACGTCGCGCGTCTTCCTCCTCGCGGCAGCGAGGCGCTACGCGCCTCGGGCAGCCGGCGGCGAAGCCGCCGGCGACTGCCCCTTCGATTCCCGCCCGACAGCTCCGCACCACAACCTCACGCCTCCCCAGCCTCGTCGACCGGTCTCCGCGTTGCTCCGACCGGTCGACTCCCTCGCGCGGTGCTCCTCGCGGTCGCCGCTGGCGACCGCTCGGAGGCACGCGCCACCGCACTTGTTCGTTTATAAGTAGCCGTCCCGTGTTCGGTCAGTCGTCCGCGGCGGCGCGGTCGGCGAACTGCGGGAGTTCGTCGTCGAGCAGCGCGACGGTCGCCAGCCGGATCGCGTGCGGCCAGCCGAGCGGCGTCGCGCTGTCGGGCGTTCCGTCGTCGAAGAACTGCTCGGGGAGGTACGTCGTCGGCTCGCAGAGGCTGCCCCCGGGCGAGACGTGCGCGAGCAGGTCGCGGGCGCGCTCGACCAGATCGGCGGCGCGGGGGTCGTCGTGCGCCGCGAGCAGCGCGGCGAGCTCCGCGCAGGCGTTCGCACCCCACGCGGTCGAGACGGTCCACACCTTCTCTGACGCTTGGCCCGCGCGCCGCCAGCCGTCGCCCTCGTAACGGGTCAGCCCGGTGATCGCGTCGGTCTCGTGGTAGAGCCCGTCGACGACCGTCTCGACGTGCGAGACGAGGCGGTCGAGACGCTCCGCGTCGACCGCGCCGGTCGCGTCCTCGCCGTCGCCCCCGTCGCCCGCCCGTCCGAGCGCGTCGAACGAGCGGTGCGCGGCCGCGAGCCCCAGCGTCGCGGAGTCGAGGCGGTCGTCGATCCCGCCGTCGACCGTCTCGCGGAGCGCGTAACAGCCGCGCTCGGGCACCCACAGGTCGTCGAGCGCCTCGTACACCTCGCGGGCCCGGTCGCGGGCGTGCGCGGCGAGGTCGTCCGGCAGCGACGCGGCACCGGGCACGGCGTCGGGGTCGTCGAGCGCGTCGACGGTCAGCCCCTCCCCGTGGCGGCCGAGTTCGCTGTACGCCTCGAGGAACGTCGCGGCGGTGTGGGTGAACCGACCGGCGGAGTCCTCCCACGCGTTCTGACAGACCACCGGCCGGCCGTCGGGTTCGAGCGTCCGGTCGAGACCCGCGAGTGCGGCGACCAGCGTCTGGTCGAGCCCGTCGACGTCGGTGCCCGCGTCGCGGGCCCGCGCGAGGTACGCGACGACGCTGCCCGTCTGGTCGGCCTGGTAGTCGACGTCCGGCCCGTCCTCGATGCGGGCGTTCGCCCACCCGGGCGCGAGCGCGCCGTCGCGGGGCCACACCCGGTGGGGCCACGAGCCGTCCGGGCGCTGCGTGGCGACGTACATCCGCGCGGAGCGGGCGTGCCGGTCGTCGAGGTCGACGCCGACCGCGTCGGCCGCGCCGAGCAGGAACCCGGATATCTCCGCGTCGTCGCGGAACCACGTGTAGCCGTAGCCGCCGGAGTGCTCGTAGTACGGGTCGAAGTCCGGGCCCGCGATCCGGAGCCCGGACGGCGCGGACAGAAGCGAGAGGACGCGCAGGTCGGCGACCACGGACTCGCGGGCGGGGGCCGACTCCGGGACCGACGGGAGCGCGTCGGCGGCCGCGTCGGCGAGCGCGTCGACGCTATCGAGGTCGGCGAAGAGCGCGTCGAGGCGCTCGCGGGCCGTCTCGCGGTCGGTCTCGCTCCGGTCCGTCAGGAGCGTGGCGACCGTCGCGACCCCGTCTTCGAAGGGCACGTCGGCGATCACCTCGCCGGAGAGGCGCTCCTCCTCGTAGCGGTCGCCGTCGCGGTCGCGGGGGAGGTCGGTCGGGTCCTCGTCGAGCAGTTCGGGGAAGGTGGCCGGGAGCTGGCCGCGGAGGTCGGCGAAGCCGGTCGCGCTCGCGAGGAAGTCGTGCTCGTCGGCGTGGTACACCTCGACGGCGTCGTCGTACCGGAGCTGTCCCACCCGGTCGTCGCGGCCGTCGGGGGCGAACCGGACGTAGACGACGAGCGAGAGGGCGTCGGGGTCGACGTTCGCGTGGCCGTCCTCGCCGACGTCGAGCGTCGCGCGCGTGAGGTGCGCGTCGCCGAGCGTGAGGTCGTGGCGAGTCACCGTCGCCCACGGCGTCTCGTGGACCGTCTCGACCAGCGCGGTGTCGCCGACGTACCGCTGGGTCGTGTCGGCCTCGTCGAGCCACGTCACCTCGCCGTCGACGGCGAGACCGATCCGCGACCGGACGAGACCCGTCTGGCCCGTGAGCGGATAGCCGAAGTCGCGGAGTTCGCCGTCGCCGCCGACGTGGACGAGCCGCCCGTCGCCGCCCGAAAACCGGCCGGAGACGGTGCGCCGCTCGCCGGGGAAGCGCGTCCCGTCGCCGGCGTGGCGCTTGTAGTCGTCGAGCGCGTCGCGAAGCTGCATTACGCGAACACACGCGGTCGCCCGGTATGAAGTTTTGGTGTAATTCTTGTTCACGAGTTTCGAAAACGGAAACCCTCAAGCCCCGGCGAGACGAGAGACCGGGCGTGTACGAACCCGGCCCCCCGCGGACGACGAGCGTCGGCGAGTCGGTCGAGCTTGCGCCGCGGTCCCCGGACCCCGACGGGACGTACCGGTGGACCGTCCGCGACGCGCCCGGCGACAGCGCGCTGTCGGCCGGCGACGGCCCGGACGCGACCGGCCCGCCGAGTTCGGCGACGACGGTCGGAGCGGACGGCTCGAACGGCTCGGAGCGCTCGGACCGTTCCGACGGCTCGGTCGCGGCGTTTCGAGCGGGCGAGACGAGCCGCGACGACGACCCCGTCGTTCACCTCGTCCCCGACGCCCCCGGCACCTACGTGCTCGCGCTCGACGCGCCCGACGGCGTCCACCGCCAGCGGGTGCGCGCCTTCCCCGACGAGCGGCGCGAGACGGAGATCCGAGTTCCGGCCGCCGATCTCGCCGGCGGCGACGGTGAGAGCGGCGGCGACGAGACCGACGACGGCGAGAGCGGCGGCGACGGAACCGACGACGCCGGTATCGACCGCGTCTCGCTTTTGTGGCCGCTCAACGAGAACCGGCTCGCCCGCGACCGGGCCGAGCGCGACGGCGACGACTGGGTCGCGCGGGTACGCGTCCCGCCGGGGAGCCACGGCTTCGCCTTCGTCCCCGACGACGACCGGTCGGCGGCGCACCACGGCGTCTGCGAGGTCCCCGGTCCCGGTCGCCCACGGGTTTCGCTCGACGCGACGGTCGTCGGGACCGACGACCCGGACGAGACCGCCCGGCTCCGCCTGACCGCCGCGGTCGAACCGGCCCCCGCGGTCGACGAGGTCGAGCGCGGCGGCGACCCGGACGCGCTCGACGCGACGTTCCTCGTCGACGACCGCGACGCCGACCCGGAGGCGGTCGCGGCGGTCGAGTCGCGGGCGGACGGTCGGACGCTTGCGGTCCCGCTCGACGAACTCCGGGCCGACGGCGTCGACGACGCCGTCCGGATCCACGCGGTCCCGCACGGCGAGCGGTACGGGGCCGCGGAGACGGTTCGGGTCGAGGCGGGCGGTCGGGGAGCGACCGAGAACGGGGAGGCCGTCGCGGTCAGCGATCCGAACCCGACGCCCGAGTGGGCGGAGTCGCCGACGATCTACGAGGTCTTCGTCCGGTCGTTCGCGGGCGACACGCTCCCCACCACGTTCCGCGAGATCGAGCGCCGGGTCGAGTACCTCGATCACCTCGGCGTCGACACGCTCTGGCTCACGCCCGTTCTCGCCTCGCCGACGGACCACGGCTATCACGTCACCGACTACTACGACACCGCCGCCGACCTCGGCTCCCGCGAGTCGTTCGAGTCGCTCGTCGAGACGTGTCACGACGCCGGAATCCGGGTGATATTCGATCTGGTGATCAACCACACCTCCCGCGATCACCCCGCGTTCCAGCTCCACTCCGCGGGCGTCGACGCCTACGCCGACCACTACCGCCGGACCGACGCCGCCTTCGACGTGACCGGGATCGACTGGGCGCAGCTCGGCGACGGCGACATGCCGGACTACTACTTCGAGTGGGGCCGGATCCCGAACCTCAACTACGACAGCCCGGCGGTCCGCGAGTGGCTGCTCGACGTCGTCGACGAGTGGGCCGGCGTCGTCGACGGGTTCCGCGCCGACGTGGCGTGGGGCGTCCCGCACGGCTTCTGGAAGGAGGTCGCCGACCGCGTCCCCGAGGACGTCCTGCTCCTCGACGAGACCCTGCCGCACGACCCGTTCTACGGCGAGGGAGAGTTCGACCGCCACTACGACACCTCGCTGTACGAGACGCTTCGCGCGGTCGGTGCGGGCGAGGAGCCGGCGGACGCGGTCAAGACCGCCCTCGCCCGCGGCGAGTGGCTCGGCTTCGGCGACGGCGGCCGCTCGCAGATGCGGTACGTCGAGAACCACGACGAGGACCGATACCTCGCGGAGTACGGCCGCGACGCCCTCCGGGCGGCCGCGGCGGTGACGTTCACGCTGCCGGGCGCGCCGATGATCTACGCCGGACAGGAGCGCGGCAACGAGACGTACCGCGGTCCGATCCGGTGGCACGACGGCGACAACGGCCTCACCGAGTTCCACCGCGAACTGGTCGGGCTGCGCGAGGCCGAACCGCTGCTCCGCGAGGGGGAGGTCGCGTTCGACGGTCGCGCGGCCGACGTGCGCGTGGTCGAGGGAGACGCCGAGCGCGTCACCGCCTACGAGCGGACGCCTGCGAGGGGAGGCGACGCCGACGGGCCCGACCCGGAAGACCGCGACGCGCTCCTCGTCGTCGTCAACTTCGGCGCGGAGCCGGCGACCGTCGCCGTTCCCGACTCGGTCGACGCAGACCTGTTCGGTGACGGCGCGGTCCGCGGCGGGGACGGAAGCGACGACGGCGGGGCCGTGATCGCGGTCGACTCGGCCGCCGTCCTCCGGTAGTCGCTGGCGAGGGACGATCCTCGACCGGCGAACGCGGGCGGTCCCGGACCGGCACGGACGGTCCCGGACCGACCCTTATAAGTGCCGCTCGGACCGGGAACGCGTATGGACGACCGGACGCTGACGGACCTCCTCCGACGCTTCGGACTCTCCGACAAGGAGGTCGACACCTATCTCAGTCTGCTCGAACACGGCGAGGCGAAGGCCAGCACCGTCGCCGACGCGGCGGGCGTCTCGAAGCGGTACGTCTACAGCGTGAGCGAGTCGCTCGAAGAGCGCGGCTTCGTCGAGGTGAACGACCACGTCGTGCCGACCACCATCCGCGCGAACCCGCCCGAGGAGGTGATAGAGCGACTACGCTCTGACGTCGACGCGATGCGGCCCGGGCTGGCCGAGCGGTACTCCCGCGTGGAGCGGCAGGCCGAGCAGTTCGAGGTGATCAAGTCGCGGGTCACCGTCCTCAAGCGGGTCCGCTCGCTGCTCGAAGACGCCGACTCCGAGGTGACGCTGTCGCTCACCGCCGGGCAGGTCCCGGAGGTCAGCGAGGCGCTCGCGGACGCCGTGGACCGCGGCGTCCTCGTCCTGCTCGTCGTCTCCGACGCGGACCTCGACGCGGACGACCCCACCCTGTCGGGGGTCGCGAACGTCGTGCGGACGTGGGGCGAGGCGATGCCGACGCTGCTCACCGTCGACTCCGCGGCCGGCGTCGTCGCCCCGCCAGAGCTCCTCCGTCGGTCGACGACCGACCGGCAGGCCATCGCCTTCGCGCAGGAACAGCTCGCGCCGGTGATCGTCGGGTCCTTCCTCGGGAACTACTGGCCCGCCGCGACCGAGGCCCGCGTCGCCGACTCGGCCCCGCTCCCGGCCGAGTACACGAACTTCAGACACACCGTCCTTCAGGCGACGCTGCGGCTCCGCGCCGGGGACCCGCCCAGAGTGACGATCGCCGGCCGGCGGACCGACGACGACGAGCCGGTCGATATCGTCGGCCGCGTCGTCGAGACGAGACAGGGGATGGTGGAGCCGACGAACAACGAGTTCCCGGTCGAACACTCGCTCGTCGTCGAGACCGACGACGGCGAGGTCACCGTTGGCGGACAGGGCGCGTTCGTCGAGGACGTCGAGGCCGACCTCGTTCGGATCGAACCGGACGACGAGTAGGGGCGGACTGCGGGCCGGTCGAGACGCGTGCCGACCGGGACGCGCGCCGACCGCCGTGCGTCCGCCGACACTATTTCTCGGAGGGGATCGACGCGGTTACCGGGCCGCCGTCGCGGACGGGACCGTCCCGAGCGACCCGGAACCACCAGTCCGGGCCGATCGCCTCACTCCCGGCCGCGAGGAGCCCGACCCCGGCGGGCCGGCTCCGCGGGTCCCGTCGCGTCACCGCCAGCGCCACCGGGAGCGTCGGGAGACGACCGTCGGTCGGCGACAACGCGTACCCGGAGACCCGAACCGCCGCGCCGTCCGCGGTCGGAGACCGCGACTCGGGGGGTAACTCTTCGGGGGCGACGCGTTCGTAGCCGTCGACGAGACCGACCGCGGCGAGTCGGTCGAATGCCGCGGGTACCGGGTCCGCTGGCTCCGACCGATCGGAGGCCGATGGCTCCGGCGGATCGGAAGCGGTCGACCCCGACCGATCGGCGGCTGTCGACTCCGCCGGGTCGGGGAGCCGCTCGGCGGCCGCGGACAGCACCGCCGCCTGCGTCTCGGGGTCGAGGTGGCGTTCGAGCGCCGTCGCCATCGCCTCGAGGAGGCAGAGACAGAGGTCGTCCGGGTCGGAGCGCCGCTCCGCGAACGCGAAGTACGCGTCCATCACCGCCGACTCGACGCGGTCGTGGCCGCCGGCGGAGAGCGCCTCGAACGTCGCCGCGGCCGCGGCGTGACAGAACTCGATGCGGTCGCGGTGCGACCCGCGACCGGACGGCTCCGCCCGGCTCGGCTCGTGGGGGTTAGAGTCCGTGTCGCTCTCGGGGCCGTTCCCGTCGCCACCGGCGGCGTCTCCTCCGCTCTCGCCGGGGCGATAGCCGGCGGTCTCCACCACGCGATCGGTCAGCTCTCCCGGCGCGCTGGCGTCGGGGCCGGGGACGAAGCGGTCGAGGCCGCGGCCCTCGGCCGTCGCCTCGGGTCGCGACCCGACAAACTCCTGTCTGACGACGACGTCGTAGAAGGGAAGCTGCGGGTCGTATCGGCGGAGCGCGTCGCGGTACTGCTCCGTCGCCCGGGCGGCCGCGCGGGCGGTCTCTCGGCTGTCGAACCGCAGCCCCGCGGCGGGGACCGGGCGGTCGCCGTACCGCGCGCAGACGAGCGAGAACTCGCCGTCCGCGGCCGCGAGCGATTCGATGTGGTCCGCGATGTCCAGCAGCGTAGTTCCGATCACGGTGGGTTCCTCACGGGCGGGGCGTTCGACGCGGTCCCCCTCGGACGCGAGCGAAGCCGGACGGTTGCGGTCATCCCGGTCACCGACGCACCCGAACCGGGTTGGCCGCGGCGATGAACGGCTCGTCGCCGTCGCCCGCGGCGAACGCGATGTCGCCACCTTCGCCGCGCTCGACGCGCCACGTCGGCAGGGCGGGCACGTCGTAGTCGGTCGGGTCACCGTACGTCGCCGCGACGGCCCACTCGCGGGCGCGCATCTACAAGTCCCCGTTGATGGCGTCCGCGACGCGCCCCCGGTCGAACAGGCGCTCCGCCTCCGGGATCTCCGGGTACGGGCCCTCCTCGTACCGCGGCCACGCGCCGAAGGCGTCGGGGTACAGCTGCTTCGCGGTCATCTCCAGCTGGAAGAGATTGAGGATCGGTCCCTGATACCGAGCGCCCTGCGGGTGAATGCGGTCGTTCTTGACCGCGGTGACCTCCGAGCCGACGGGGTCCTCCTCGAAGGCTGTCCGTCGGCCGGCCATGTCCGTCCCCGGCTCCATGCCGCCGAGGTATAGGATTACGTCGGGGTCGGCGTCGAGTATCGTCTCGAAGTCGATTACGGTCCCGGACTCGATGCTCCCCTCGAAGGCGTCGCGCGGCCCGAGCGGGCGGGTGTGCGCCGTGAGGAAGCCGGGGTTGCTCAGCGTGTACGCGTAGATCTGCTCGATGTCGGCGGCGGCGACCATGATCGCGCTCGGTCGCTCCTCCGCCGGCGGAATGTTCTCGTCGATCGTTGCGAGTAGCTCCTCGCGGACGCCCGCGAGCGCCTCGTAGCGCTCGCGCTCCTGAAACGCCTCGGCGACGAGCTCGAACTGTTCCCACAGGCCGTAGTACTGATAGCCGTCGGCCCACTCGTCGGTCGGTTCTTGGTGTCGGTCGGAGAGGGAGTTCCCGAACCACGGGGAGACCCGCTCGGCGACCTCGTCGATGTCCTCGCGGCTCCACGCGTCCTGTTGAGTGATCCACGCCGGGTCCGCGAGGTGGACGTCGCTGTCGAGGGCGTACAGCTTCTCCTTGCTCGGCTGCCACGAGGAATAGAGCCCCGTCCAGTCGAGCGAGACGCCCGGCAGGCGCTCGACGTACTGGTTCCAGAGCCCGTCGTAGTAGTCCGGCGCGTGCATCGCGGTGATCCCGTCGCTCCGGCCGAGCGCGAACGCCATATCCGCGTGGTGGGTGAGCCGCGTGAACACCGTCTCCGGCGGCGACTCGAACGTCACCTCGCCCATCGGCGCGATGGACGTCGTGTAGCTTCCGTCGACCTTGTCGGTCTCGGCATCCTCGTCCGTGTCGCCCCCGGACCCCGCTGAATCGCCGCCGCCGGAGCCGGTCCCGTCGCCGCCGTCGTCCGCGGAGCCGGCGGCGTCGCCACCGCCGGTACAGCCGGCGAGCAGGCCGCCGAGAGCGGCCGCGCCGCCGTACTTCGCGAACGCTCTGCGGGTCGGTTCGGCTGGTACCTCGTCTCGGTTGGGCATATTTTTAGGCCCACCTAAAAAGACTTAACCCTTCCGATTCTTAGGCCCACCTAAAATAATTCGAGCCGGTCGTCGCTCGGACGCGTCGAGCCGGCTGACCGCAACCTGACCGCGCCGAGCGGGGCTACTCCTCGTGTCGCGCCCGGATCGGCGTCACTCGCGGACCGCGGTCGGTGTCGACGACCTCGGCGTCGACGCGGAACACGTCGGTGAGCAGCTCCTCGGTGACGACCTCCTCGGGCGGGCCGCGCGCTCGGATCTCGCCGTCCTTCAGCGCGACTACCCGGTCGGCGAGCCGCGCGGCCTGTTCGATGTCGTGGAGGACGACGACGACGGTGACCTCGCTCTCGGAGCGGAGCGTCTCGATGATCTCCATCACCTCCATCTGGTGGTGGAGATCGAGGAACGTCGTCGGCTCGTCTAAGAGGAGTACGTCGGTGTCCTGCGCTAAGATCATCGCGATCCACGCCAACTGCTTTTGCCCGCCGCTCAGGCTCCCGACCTCCCGGTCCCGCAGGTGGCCGCAGCCGGCGAGGTCGATGGCGCGCTCGACTGCGCGAGCGTCCTCGTCGGTCGTCCGTTCGAAGAAGCCGCGGTGCGGGTAGCGGCCGTGATACACCAGATCCTCGACGGTGATGCTGCCCGGCGACGTACTCTCCTGTGAGAGCAGTCCGAGCTTCTTCGCGAGCGCCTTCGTCCCCATCGAGTGGACGTCGCGCCCGTCGAGGAGTACCGAGCCGCCCTCGGGTTCGAGCTGGTTCGCCAACCCCTTCAGCAGGGTGCTCTTCCCGGAGCCGTTCGGGCCGACGAGGGCGGTGACCGCGCCCGGCTCGGCCGCGACCGACTCGCCGTCGATCACCGGTTCCGGGGCGGTCGGGTAGCCCAACACGAGGTCCTCGGCGTCGAGGTCGCTCGCGTCTCCCGCGCCGCCCGTTCCGCGGGGTCCGTCCGCGCCGCTCGGGGTGTTCGTACCGCTCGGCTCGGTTGCGCCGTTGGGCTCGCTTACACCGCTCGATTCGTCCGTCTCCGTCGCGTCCGCGTGTTCAGTCGCCATTCAGAGGTCACCCATGTTCTGCTGTCGACGCATCAGGTACAGGAAGTACGGCCCGCCGACCAGCCCGGTGACGATCCCGACCGGGACCTGCGCGTCCGCGCCGGTCAGTACGCTCATCCCGAGGCGCGCCCCGACGTCGGCACCGACCATCAGCGCCGGGCCGACGAACAGGCAGCCGACGATCACCCGCTTGTAGTCGCTACCGACGAGGTTCCGAACCACGTGGGGGACGATGAGCCCAACGAAGCTCACGATGCCCGCCACCGCGATGCTGGCGGCGGCCGCCAGCACGGCGACGCCGGAGAGCGCGAACCGCACCCGCTCTATCGACATCCCCAGCGACTTCGCCGTCTGCTCGCCGAGGAGGAGGAGGTTCAGCTGCCGCGAGCCCGCGAGCGACAGGGTCACCGCCACGAGCGTCCACGGGAGCGCCATCCGGACCTGTTCCCAGTCGGTCCCCGTCAGCGAGCCGGTGGTCCACTGGATCGCCGACTGGACGACGCCGATGTCGTCGGCGAAAAAGAACAGCCCCGTCTGGAGGCTGTTGAAGACCGTCCCGACGATGACGCCCGCGAGCACGAGCCGCACGGGGCTGGTCCCGTTCTTCCACGCGATGGCGTAGACGACGAGGAACGCCACGGAGCCGCCCAGCGCCGCGATGATGGGGAGAAACGCCGAGAGGCCGCCGAACACGACGAGCGTGAGCAGGATCATCAGCCCCGCGCCCGAGGAGACGCCGAGGATGAACGGGCTGGCCAGCTCGTTCCGCGTCACCGCCTGAAAGATCGCGCCCGAGACGGCGAGGTTCATCCCGACGACGACGGCGACGAGCACCCGCGGGAGCCGGATGTTCCAGACGACGAGCGTCTCGCGCGCGAGCTGCGGTAGTTCGCCCTGAAATCCCGTGACCGCCCGCATCAGCTCCTCGCCGAGGAGGAAGTTGAGGAACCACCGCGGATCGAGCAGGACGGCGGGGTCGAGGACGGCCCGCCACGCCTGCCCGACCGTCATCGAGTACGTGCCGAAGCTCACCTGGACGAGTCCCGCAACGACGACGAGGGCGAGGCTCCCCGCGATCACCGCAGCGAGGCGAGGCTCGAACAGCCACCCGAGCCGGTCCCCCTCGACCGGTCGCCGGGGGGAGCCGCCGCCGATCGCCCGACCCTCACCGTCGGCGACGGACCCGCCGTCGGTCCTCGTCTCCCCGCCGTTCATGGCGACGCCTCGTCGGATCGGTCGGCGTTCGGTTCGTCCCCCGCGACGTACGCCGCGACGGCCTCGTCGTCCATCGCGTCGAGCAGCGCGTCGGTCCCGTGGGCGTCGACGACCGCCTCGGGGTCGAGCCGCTCCGCGAGCGCGCGGTGTCCGGCCGCGGCGCGGGCCGCCTCCTCGTCCGCGTCGACGTACGCCGACAGCGCCTCGTCGACCGCGGCCTCCCGGACGCGTGTGAACCGCTCCGAGTCGGGATCGACCGGGCCGTCGGCGTGGCGCTCGTCGAACCACTCGACCCACCGGTCGCGGTCGCTCCACTCGTCGTCGAGTTCGGTCTCCCGGCGGACCCAGTCGACCCCCTCCGCCGCGTCCGGCCACCAGCCGGCGTCGGTCCGGGCGTCGGCGACGACCCGCTTGCCGACCCGCGCGCCGCGGCCGGCGGCGGTGATCGCCTGCCGGTCCGCGTCGGAGGGAGATGCCACGTACAGTCCGTCGACGGGAGTCGTTCCGTCGCGGTCGGCGTACTCGCGGTCGAAGTGCTCGTGGGTCTCGTCGCCGTGGTCGTGGACCTCGAACATCGCGTCGTCGTCGTCGAGCCCGCGGAGGTACTCCCCGTCGTAGCGCGTCGCCGCGATCACCCGGCGAGCCGCGACCGGGTCGCCCTCCTGCGGGCGGACGACGAACCGCGACTCATCGGGGTCGTCGGAGCTATCGGAGTCGTCAGAATCAGCGGAGCCGTCGACGGGACGCTCGACGGACTCGACGAGGTCGTCGACGAGCGCACAGCCCGCCCGCTCCGCCTGCGCGCGCATGAGGTCGGAGAGCGTCCCGACGTCGATGCCGGCCGGGAACCCGGGGTAGTTCCCGAGATGCGCGCAGCGCGCGAGCGACGACCGGCCGCGGTCGAAGACGGCGACGTCGAGGCCGTCGCGCGCCGCGAACACCGCGGCGGCGCAGCCCGCGGGACCGGCCCCGACCACGACGACGTCGCGGTCGTCGCCGCTCATTCCGACCCTCCGCTGACGATCGAGGCGACCTCGTCGCGGTCGAACAGGCGCTCGCCTTCGGGGATGTCGGGGTAGTCGTCGCCGTGTTCGTACCCCGGCCACTCGCCGAACCGCTCGGGGAACAGCTGCTTCGCGGTCATCTCCAGCTGGAACAGGTTCATGATCGGTCCCTGAACCGGGTCGCCGGAGGCGTAGAACCGATCGTTCGCGATCGCGGAGAGCTCGCCGGCGACCGGGTGGTCGGCCAGCTCCTCGCGGACGGCACCGACGTCGTAGTAGGAGGCGATCCCGTACTGGTGGAGGACGACGTCGGGGTCGACCTCCAGCAGCTGCTCGTGGTCGTAGGCCGTCTCGTAGGTGATATCCTCGGCGGCGAACGCGTCGGAAACGTCGAACGGACGCACGTGCGCGTTCGCGAACCCCGGCTCGTCGGTCCGCGAGGGGTAGTAGGTCCCGTCCATGTACAGCAGCGTCGCGACCGTCGGGCGCTCCTCGGCGGGCGGGAGGTCGCTCCGGATCGACTCAAGCAGCCCCTCGCGGACCGCGTCGAGCGCGGCGAACCGCTCCGTCTCACGGAACGCGGCGGCGACGCGCTCGCCGATCTCCGGGAGGGTGTAGTACTCGTACGTGTCGCGGCACGGCTCCGGGGGTTGCGCGCGTCGGCGGCTGTAGATGTTACCGAACCACGGGCCGATCCTGTCGCGGACCTCGTCTACGTCCCCTTCGTCCCAGCCGTCGAAGGAGACGAAGAGGCACGGGTCCGCGAGGTGGAGATCCGAGTCGAGTTCGTAGAGGAGTTCGCGGTCGACGGAGATACCGCCGCCCGACCCCGTGTTGAGCTGCGCGAGACCCTCGCGGTCGAAGGAGACCCCGTCGAGGTCCGCGTAGTAGGCGTCCAGCGTGTTTCCGCCGGCGTCAGCGTCGAAACCGAGGGAGTTGACCGCGTCGCCGTGACCGAGCGCCACCGCGAGGTCGGCGTACAGCAGGCTGTACACCATGACGTTCTCCGGGACGGCGTCGAACTCGACCTCGCCGACCGGCGCGATCTCGGCCGTGTACGAGCCTCCGTCGTCGCTCCCGCTCGGCGAGTCGTCGCCGTCGGAGCCGCCGTTCACGGAGCCGTTTCCGTCCCCGGATCCGGACCCGCTCGGCGTCGACTCGGTGCCGCTACACCCGGCGAGCAGTCCCGCGCCGGCGACGGCCCCGCAGTACCTGATCGCGTCGCGTCGCGTGCCAGCGAGCCGGTCCGCGTCTCGTTCCATGCGGTTTAGGCCACCCTAAAGGATTAAAGCGGTTTCGAATCTTAGGCGAACCTAAACGGTTGCTGCGTTCGTCGATTCCGTGCGAACTCCGGTACGAAGGCGAGCCGTACGGTCTCAACGGGTGGATCTGGTGTGTGCGTTCCGTCGGCGACTTACCGCGACGCGTCCCCGACGAGAACAGGTTTTGTATATCGGTATTTAGTTTATCCGCCGCCGAACGCCCGAACCGTCTCGAACGAGCCGTCGGCGATAGCGGCGGCGATCCCGTCGGTATCGGCGTCTCGGGGCACCTCGTGGGGATACTTCCGGGCGAAGTACCGGAGGAGGTTCTCGACGTCGCGTTCGAGGAACTCCCGGGCGTTCTCGTGGTCGACCGACACCGCCTGCGGCCAGTCGAAGATCGTGACGCCGCTCTCCGCGACCGCGACGTTGTGTTCGGAGGCGTCGGCGTGGACCCAGCCCAGGTCGTGGGCGGTCGCGAGTTCGCGGAGTATTAGATCGAGGACGCCGACCGCCTGCTCGGGGTCGAGCGACGCGCGCGACAGCTCGACGCCCGCGAACTTCTCCATCACGATGGCGTGGCGGTTGTGGTCCACCGGTCGCGGCACGCTCACGTCGGGGTACAGTTCCTCCATCGCCTCGTACTCGCGTTCGGCGGCCTTGCGGGCGGTATAGAGCCACGAGACGTGGTCGCGGTCGGCGGTGTACTCGCGGTCGCGGTTCACCTCGCGGAAGTTGGTGTACCCCTCGCGGTGGTACTTCAAGGCGAGCGGGCGGAACGACTGCGCCTCGTACACGTCGCCCTCCTTGCCGAGCCCGAGCGGCGATCCCACGCCGTCTATCGTCTCGCGCTCGGCGAACGTCCGGAGCGCCAGGGCGTCGTACCCCTCGAAGGTGAGCTGGTACCCCTCGTACTGGATCGTCTTCCGCTCGATCAGCTCCCGGTCGAGACACCGGTCGATGCGGTAGTCGACCTCCTCGCGCGTCAGGTCGGCGTAGTCCGGGAGCTTGTCGCGGCGGACCCACTCCGAGAAGCGCATCCCCTGCTCGACGCCCGAGAGGAGGTAGAAGTCCTCGGGGTCAAGCTCCGCCATGTCGCCGGCGACGTTTCGCACCATACGCGCCCTTACTCCGGCGAATCCTAAAAGGGGCGTGCGTTCGGTGAGAGGACTCGTATAGTACATAGCGCGATACCAAATTGTCTATGTAGTTGAGACTGGCTGTCTCAACGCATATAGTGACAGGGACCGGATTGCTTCAGCGTGACTGGCCTCAATCGACTGTCCTACGGGAGTGCGAATTCACTGCCTGTTTAACGATAAACTTCCTCTTTAAATAAGGGGTGAAAATTAAACATTGGGGGTTTTGACTGTGTAGCAAGGAGTCATCAACATGATTCCCTCACGTAGCGCTGTATTCGGATTCGTGATGGGTATTTCTCTCCACATATGAATTCCAACTCCAAGAGTGTCCTTGACGATTCAACTATCGTCGTCGGCGGCGATACAGCGTGGATAGCCGCGTACACCGAACAACTCGATGTCCAGTATGACGCGATTGTACAGTCAGTCTCGACAGCTACAGCCGCGCAAGAAACACTCCACGAAACCACCGTCGACTGTATCGTTACCGACTACAGTCTCCCCGAAACTACCGGTATCGATCTCGTCCACGAGATTCGCGACACAACGACGACACTTCCGCTGATAATGGGGACAGCGGACGGAAGCGAAGTCGTCGCAAGTGAGGCGATCCAAGCCGGTGTCACCGA
Organism: Halorubrum sp. DM2; assembly: GCF_901686465.1. Taxonomy (NCBI): domain Archaea; kingdom Methanobacteriati; phylum Methanobacteriota; class Halobacteria; order Halobacteriales; family Haloferacaceae; genus Halorubrum; species Halorubrum sp. DM2. The sequence continues at coordinate 2,401,878 of NZ_LR594487.1, read as the reverse complement.
CTACATCGCCGTTGCTGACCCACCCGAGGAAACCGTTCCTAATGCGCTACAGCGAACCGAACAAGCTCTCCGAGACGCCCAGCGGTCGGCAACCGAGCGTGAGCGTGCGCGACAGTTCGACACCATCTTCCACGATACCAGATCGGCAACCTGGGTACTCGACCCCGACGGCACACTTACGCGCGTCAATCAGGCCGCTCGTGACATAATCGACATCGACGCTGACGCCGTTGTCGGCGACCCATTCTGGACGCTCCCCTGGTGGCCCAGTGATACGCAAACCAGCGACGACATCCGCCGGCTGATTACAACAGCGCAGCGCGGCAGGTTCGGGCACGCCGTTGTCGCGCAGTCAGCGTTAAACGGTGAGCGGATGTTGGAGCTCTCCGTCCAGCCGGTCACAGACGAACGCGGCGACCTCGTCTCCATCATCGTCGACAGTGTCGATATCAGCGAGCGTGTCGAACTTGAGCGCGAGCTCCGGCAGTCAGAGGAACTTCACCGCGTCACGCTCAACAACATGACCGACACCGTCCTCATGACCGACGAGGACAGCGAGTACACGTATGTCTGTCCGAACGTCCACTTCATCTTTGGATACACCGCCGACGAAATCCGCGACTTGGGGACAATCGAGGATCTTCTTGGCGAGGATCTCTTTGACCGGGAGGAACTCGCGAAGAAGGGCGTCCTGAAGAACATCGAGACGACGGCGACGGACAAGGCCGGCCGTGAACACACCTTGCTGGTGAACGTCCGCGAGGTCTCTATTCAGGACGGCACGCTCCTGTACAGCTGCCGAGACATCACGAAGCGAAAACAGCGCGAGCAGGCGCTAGCGACGCTCCAAGAGACTACTCGGGATTTCCTGTACGCTGAAACCCACCAAGAGATTGCTCAGCACGTCGTCGACGACACGCCCGACGTTCTCGGGCTCGACGCTAGCGCGGTCTACCTCTTCGACGCCGACGACAACCACCTCCAACCCGTCGCCCACTCACAGGCACTGCGGGACGCGCACGGTCCACTCCCCGCGGTTCACGCCGATGGGGGTGACCTCACTAGCCACAGTTTCGTCGAAAACGAAGTGCTGTTCTTCGAGGACGTCCACGATACTGACCGGCTCACTAATCCCGCGACCGACATCCGGAGTGCCGCGTACATCCCACTGGGGAACCACGGCGTGTTCGTTGCCGGGTCGACTGAGGTTGGTGCATTCGACGATGTTACGCGGGAGCTCACCGATCTGCTCGCAGCGACCGCGGAGGCGGCACTCGACCGTATCAGTCGGGAGTCACAGCTGCGCGAACAGGACCGCGAGTTACAGCGCCAGAACGATCAGCTCACCACGCTCAACCGCATCAACGAGACCATCCGGGAGATTGACCAAGCGCTCGTGGAAACCGAGACTCGCGAGGAGATCGATCACACCGTCTGTGAGCACCTCACTGCTGACGGCCGCTTCCAGTTTGCGTGGATTGGCACGCTTGACGACGCGGGGCAGACGGTGATGCCACAGGCGTGGGCCGGAACCGATCAGGGGTATCTTGACACCCAATCGTTCAACGTTTCTGAGGGGACAGTCGAGCCGGCAGGTCGAACGGCGACGACAGGCGAGGTGACACACGTCTCGAATATCGCGGCTGACCTCCATGCGGCCTCGTGGCGCAAGGATGCCATCTCCCGTGACTTCCTGTCCGTGTTGAGTGTTCCATTGGTGTACAACGACCTCTCGTATGGTGTCCTGACCGTGTACGCGGAGACGCCCGACGCGTTCGACGAAACCGTTCAGACGGTCGTTTCGGAACTCGGGGAGACGATTGCTGCCGCGATCAGCGCGACCGAGCGCAAGCAGGCGCTGCTCACGACGTCGATGACGCGAATCGAGTACGAGGTCAGCGACCAGTCGTTCGTGCTCACGCAACTGGCTACGGCGGCTGACTGTACGCTGGCGTACGACGGCGGCGTCCAGCAGACTGCTACCGAGAACTATGTGTTCGTCACCGTGGATGACGCGCCACTCGATACCGTCGTCGACGCGACGGACGGGCTCACCGTTGTCGAGGATGTCCAGCGGATTCGTGGCGGCGATTCTGGCGGTGTCTTACGACTCCAGCTGTCGGATCCATTCCTTGCGACGGAGTTAGCTGATCACGGGGCCGTCCTTCGGAGTGCGACGGCAACGACGGCGGGTACAACGCTGGTCGTCGATCTGCCGGCGAGCATCGAAGTTCGGCATGTGACCCAGTTCTTGGCTGATCGGTTCGGTGATCTCGAATTGGTGTCGAAGCAGACCCGTGAACAGGCATCCGAACACGGGTTCTACGCGTCCGTCCTCGACCGGCTGACGGACAGACAGCTAGAAGTCCTCGAGACGGCGTACTATAGTGGGTTCTTTGAATCACCGCGGAAGGCTAACGGTGAGGCTGTTGCGAACTCGCTGGATATTTCGCCGCAAGCGTTCTACCAGCACGTCAGAACGTCACAGCGAAAATTGTTCGCGGCACTCGTCGACGATCACACATCGATACCCGCACAACACGCTGACTGACGACCCTACCGTATCTGGAGACCTGCCAAGCGTCTATCTGGCTAGTAAGTACTCCGACCGTATCGATATCGCCCAAATGCTTGTATAGTAAACGTCGTCCTCCGAGTCAAGGTTCGGTGTTAAACTACTGGATATTTCCTTATATTCTCATTATGGGTAGGTAGAGTACCCCGCCTAACGGTGCTGGGTCTCGCAATCAGTAATGAGAGATACCGATCAGATCCCAGACGAGGAATCGCCATACGAGTGCTTCGAATGTGGAAACATCATCCTCGCAGAGGACAACCCCGGCTCGTGCCCTGACTGTGGCGGCGAGATGCGGAATCGACATACACCGATCGAATAACGATGGCTTCGACAACAACGACACCCGACGAGCCGCAAGAAGAACCAACCGAGGAGGAGTCCGCCCTGGAGACTGCGCGCCGGCAGCTCCAGCACGCTGCTGACCACCTCGATATCGACCCGAATGTCGTCGAGCGACTCAAATACCCCAAGAAGGTCCACGAGGTCACCGTCCCCATCGAGCGCGAGAGCGGCGACGTCGAGGTCTACACGGGGTACCGGGCCCAACACGACAGCGTCCGCGGCCCGCACAAGGGCGGGCTCCGCTACCACCCGGGGGTCACGCGCGAGGAGTGTGTTGGTCTCAGCATGTGGATGACCTGGAAGTGCGCTGTGATGGATATTCCATTCGGGGGGGCGAAAGGCGGCATCGCGGTGAATCCCAAGAAACTGACAGACGACGAGAAAGAGCAACTTACTCGGCGGTTCACCGACGAGATTCGGTCTGCCATCGGCCCGACGAAGGACATTCCTGCGCCGGACATGGGAACGGACCCTCAGACGATGGCGTGGCTGATGGACGCCTATTCGATGCAGGAGGGCGAGACGATTCCCGGCGTTGTCACCGGAAAGCCGCCGATCGTCGGTGGGAGCGAAGGTCGAGAGGAAGCACCCGGTCGAAGCGTCGCGATCGTCGCCCGTGAAGCTATCGAGTACTACGACCGAGATGCCGAGGAGACTACGGTTGCCGTACAGGGGTACGGTAGTGTCGCCGCGAACGCGGCGCGCCTGCTCGACGACTGGGGTGCGACAGTTGTCGCTGTCAGCGATGTCAACGGCGGGATCTACGATCCGGAGGGACTCGACACGCACGCGATCCCGTCTCACGACGAGGAACCGGAGGCAGTCACCCATCAGGACGCTCCAGAGGCCGTTACGAACGAGGAACTACTGAAACTCGATGTTGACGTACTCATTCCGGCTGCGATCGGGAATGTCCTGACGGCGGACAACGCCGACGATATTGCAGCGGAGATGATTGTTGAAGGGGCAAACGGGCCGACGACGACTACAGCAAGCGAGATATTTGCTGAGCGAGATGTTCCGGTGATCCCGGACATTTTGGCGAACGCTGGCGGTGTGACGGTGAGCTACTTCGAGTGGCTCCAAGACATCAATCGGCGGTCGTGGTCGCTAGAGCGTGTCAACGACGAACTCGAAACGGAGATGCTGGCCGCGTGGCAGGATGTCCGCGAGGAGTTCGACGCCCGAGACGTGACGTGGCGTGACGCGGCGTACATCGTTGCACTCTCCCGAGTTGCCGAAGCTCACCAGACGCGTGGGCTCTGGCCGTAGCACCCCGTCACCGGATACGGTCCACCTCGTCGGTGATTCCGTACCACTGGTTCTCGACGCACGTCCCATCCGGAAGGGTGACACTCGCTCAGAGATTGTCGAGGACCTCCTCGACTCGGCAATAGAACTCGTCGACGTTGACCGCGTGTTCATGGACCGGGAGTTCGACAGCCAGCATATTCTCGAAGCGATAGCCGACCGGGGCGTCACGTACGTCGTGCCAAAGCGGATGCACACCAGCGAGAAAGCCCAGGCCAAACAATTGCTTCAGCGCGACCAAGACCGCTCCTCCATGGCGCTGAGTCCGGTCTGAGGAGAGCGGTTTCAGGTCGCCGATACGCAGAGCGGAAAACCGAGATCAGAACGGTCAACGCCGCCCGAGATGGCCGCTATCGGACGAATCGAGGACGGCCGGACAACGTCGCGACCCGTGAGAACACGGTCGACAGAGGGTCTGTGCGGAGTCGGTCTGTACCGCGCGTTCGCCGACACCGACGAGAGTCACTCCCGAGCCGCCGAGACGGCCTCAACAACCGCCCGCGCGTTCGACTCGATCACGTCGAACGCGCCGTCGGCGATCGCCTCGCTGTCGACGATCGAACTCCCGACGCCGACCGCGACCGCGCCCGCCCGGACGTACTCCCCGGCGTTCTCCGCGCCGACGCCGCCTGTCGGGACGAGCGGGATCTGGGGGAGCGGGCCGCCGATCGCCCCGACGTGGTCGGGACCGCCGGTCTTCGCGGGGAACACCTTCACCGCGTCGGCACCGGCCTGATAGGCTTCGAGCGCCTCGGTCGGGGTGTACGCGCCGACCACGACCGGCGTTCCGTAGCGGTTCGCCGCCTCGATGACGTCCGCGTTCACCGTCGGCGTCACGAGGAACTCCGCGCCCGCGAGCTGTGCCGCTCGCGCCGTCTCCGGGTCGAGGACGGTTCCAGCGCCGACCAGCGCGTCGTCGACGCGGTCGGATATCGCCTCGATTGACGAGGTCGCGTTCGGCGTGTCCGCGGTTACCTCTAGGGCCGTCACACCGGCGTCGACGACGGCATCCGCGACCGCCACCGCGTCGTCGCGCGCTACGCCGCGGAGGATCGCGATCACGCCGCCGTCCGTGATCCGGTCGAATCGGTCAGTTCGCATGGTGGTATCTCCCCCCGAGGGGTCTTAAATCGGACCGAGTCGGAGAGCGCGACGCGTTACAGCAGTTCGAGTTCGATCGTCTTCGCGGCGCTGGAGACGAGTCCGGCCGTGTCCTCTTCTAACCGCTTCCCCTGCATCTCGTCGGACGGACCGGAGACGCTGACCGCGCCCACAGGGTCGCCGTCGACGACGATCGGGGAGGCGACGCACTGCCAGTTCTCGTCCAACTCGCCGCGGTCGAAGGCGATGTTTCTGTCCCTGATCGACCGGAGTTCGGAGCGGAGCGTCGCCGGGTCCGTCACGGTCCGGTCAGTCTCCCGGTCGAGACCATGGCGGGAGACGTACTCGTCGACCCGCTCCCGCGACCGGGACGCCAGGATCGCCTTGCCGGCGGCGGCGGCGTGGAGGCGGACGCCGTCGCCCACCGCGACAGGGTGGTCTCGGGTACCGATCCGGTGGAGGTAGACGGCCTCGGCGTCTTCGGGCACCACGAGGTTCGCGACGGCACCGGTGTTCCGCGCGAGCATGCGAATCTCGCTCCGCGCGGCGTGGTAGACCGGGTTCCGTTCTCTCGTTCCGAACCCGATCCGGAGGAACTGGTGGGTGAGTTCGTAGGTTCCCCCGACGTTTTTCACGTATCCGAGGTCACAGAGCGTCGAGAGGTGGTTGTGTACCGCGCTTTTCGAGACGTCGAGCGCGTCCGCTAGTTCGGTGACGCCGCCGCCGTCGCGGTCGTACAGCTCTTCGACGATCCGGAAAGACGTCGCGGTCGCCTGAACGGCGACGGTGTCCGTGTCCCCCATCGTTTCGTAGAGCGGTATGACCGACAGCCGTATAACATTTGTTTAGTATGAGAGAACGACAGCGTGACACGGTGCATAAAACCGAATAAATATATTATAAATGAAATACTTTCAAAGTGGAATTTGTACCAAATCGGGTTGGACAGGTCAAAAGAGTATATAATAGAAATCTGTTCACCCCAAGGAAACGTTCAAATCGTGGTTCTGAGACGATTTTAGCACTCACGCACGGTAGTTTTATATATTTGTGATGAAAGAGACCGATAGTCAGGGACGATCATGACTAACAAACCAGACTACGCACGATACGGGCGACGCCGGCTGATCAAAGGCGCGGGAATCGCGGGGCTCGCGGGGCTCGCAGGGTGTGCCGGAACCGGCGATCCCGGGGACGGGACCGACGGGGGCGACGGCGGCGACGGCGGCGACGGCGACGACGGGATGGACGGCGACGACGGCGGTGACGGGAGCGACGGCGGCAACAACATGGCGTCCGAGATCGACGTGTGGGGATGGGACGTCGCCGCGCGGGCGCTGACGATCACCGCCGACGAGTACGAGTCCGAGAACGACGCGACGATCGCGGTCGAGGAGTTCGGCCGGTCGGCGATGAAAGACCGGCTCCAGACGAACCTCCTCTCCGGCTCCGGCGCGCCGGCGGTCGCCATGCTGGAGTCCGTCGACGGCCCCTCGTTCATCGACACGGGCTCCATCGCGCCGCTCACCGACGAGATCGAAGAGTCCGGAGTCAAGGAGGACTTCGTCTCCGGGAAGTGGGAGGCGCTCACCGTCGACGGCGACATCTACGCGCTCCCGTGGGACACCGGGCCGACGGCCGTCTACTACCGGCGGTCGGTGTACGACGAACACGACATCGACCCGGACAACATCGAGACGTGGGAGGACTTCATCGAGGAGGGGCAGAAGCTCCCGGACGACCAGTACATGCTCAACCTCCCCGAGGGAGACCTCTCCGGCGTCTGGCGGTACCAGTTCCGCCAGCTGTCCGGCGAGCCGTTCCTCGAGAGCGGCGAGGTGAACATCCACAACGAGAAGTCGCTCCGCGTGGCCCGCAACATCAAGGAGATATACGACGCCGACATCGCGGCCAACATCGAGGGGTGGACGTCCGCCTGGTTCAGCGCCTACGGCGACGCGACCATCGCGTCGCTCCCCTCGGCGGCGTGGATGGAGGGGACGCTGCGCGCCGAACTCCCCGACACCGCGGGCGACTGGGGCGTCTTCAAGATCCCCGCGCTGGAGTCGGGCGGCCCGCGGGCGTCGAACTGGGGCGGCTCCAACCTCATGATCGCCGATCAGGTGTCCGACGAGGCGCAGGCGCGCGGGTGGGACTACATGGAGTACTCGCTGGCGACCGAGGAGATGCAGCTGGCGATGTACGACGAGTACGGGCTCTTCCCGGCGCTGGAGACCGTCTACGACGACCCGGTGTTCGACGAGGAGCTCGACTTCTACGACGGGCAGCCCGCGAGAGCGCTCTTCGCCGAGGTCGCACAGGACTCGCCGGGATACCGGTTCACCGCGGACACGCCGGAGGTCTCACAGGCCATCGAGACCGAGCTTCAGCGGATGATCAACGGCGAGCAGTCGCCGGAGGAGGCCGTTCAGGCGGCCGCCGAGACCGTCGCCGAGAACACCGATCGGGACCTCGCGTAATCCGGAGGGACCGATCGAATGGCCACTTCTGACGAGACGGACGAGCGCGTCGGAGAGACGTATCGCCGCCGCGCCCGGACGAGGGTACGACGCACCACGAGACAGATCAGGCGGGCGGCGCGGCCGGGATGGGACCGAGTGCGGTTCGCCAGACAGGACCTGACGGCGGCGGTTCCGACGCTGCCGCGGGTCGCGTACCTGTTCATCGCGCCATTCTTCGTGCTGTTCGGCCTGTTTTTGGCCTTCCCGGTGGCGTACACGCTGTACCTGTCCTTCTTCGAGTACCAGAGCGTCGGCGAGGGCTCGCTGTTCTGGATCGACCTCGGTCCGGTGTACGTCGAGATCCCGCAGATCGCGCAGCTGAGCTTCGTCGGGGCCGGGAACTACGTCCGACTGCTGGGCAACGACCTGTTCTGGCAGTCGATGTTCAACACCTCGTACATCCTCGCGATACAGGTCCCGCTGATGATCGGACTGGCGCTCGCGCTCGCGCTCGCGCTGAACGCGTCGTTCATGCGGTTCAAAGGGGTGTTCCGCACCGCGATCGCGCTGCCGGTCTCGGCGAACCTCGTGGCGTACTCGACGGTGTTCCTCCTGCTTTTCAACGAGCAGTTGGGGTTCCTCAACTACGTCCTCTCCGGCGTCGGACTCGGCCCGGTACCGTGGCTGACGAGCGAGTTCTGGGCCCGGAACACGATCATCGCCGCGGTGACGTGGCGGTGGACGGGGTACAACATGATCATCCTCCTCGCCGGACTCCAGACGATTCCACAGCAGCTGTACGAGGCGGCCGAGATCGACGGCGCGAACCGGTGGGAGAAGTTCCGGTACGTCACGCTCCCGCAGCTCAAGCCGGTGTTGCTGTTCGTGGTCGTGCTGTCGACGATCGGGACGTTCAAGCTGTTCGCCGAGCCGTACGTCATCACCGGCGGCGGCCCGACGAACTCGACGATAACCATCGTCCAGTACATCTACCGGCAGGCGTTCGTCAACTTCAACCTCGGCTACGCGAGCGCGCTCACGGTCGTCTTCGTGGCGGTCGTCAGCGTCTTCTCGATCCTCCAGATCAAGCTCGGGGGTGAGGACTGATGCGCGAGCAACGACGCAAGGACGCAGTCTGGCGGTTCCTCACGTACGCGTTCGTCATCACGATGGTCGTGGTGATGATGGTGCCGCTGTACTGGATGCTGGTGGCGTCGACGCTCCCGCAGGAGCAGTTCCTCCAGTTCCCGCCGCGGCTGATACCCGGGACCGCGTTCCTCGACAACTTCGCGGCGCTACAGGAGCGGCTCGACTTCCTTCGGACGATCCGGAACAGCGTCTTCATCGCCGTCGTCTACACGCTGCTGTCGCTGGTGTTGTGTTCGATGGCCGGCTTCGCGTTCGCCAAGTACGAGTTCAAGTACAAGGAGCCGATCTTCTACGCGATCTTGGCGACGCTCGTGTTGCCGATCCAGCTGCTCGTCATCCCGCTGTTCCTGCTGATGGCGCAACTGGAGTGGACGAACACGTTCCGGGCGATCATCCTCCCGTGGGCGGCGAACCCCATCGGGATCTTCCTCATGCGGCAGAACATGAAGTCGATCCCGGACGCGTTACTGGAGTCCGCTCGGATGGACGGGGCGACCGAGTTCCAGATCTTCTACCGGATCGCCTTACCGACCATGCGGTCGTCGCTGGCCGCGCTGGCGATCATCCTGTTCCTGTTCCAGTGGGACCTGTTCCTGTACCCGCTCGTGATCTTAGAGTCGGCGGACATGTACACGATCCCCATCGGACTGGCGCAGCTGACCGGGTTCCAGCGGATCTACTACGACCAGATCATGGTGGCGGCGACGCTCGCCATCGTGCCGATGGTCGTGTTGTTCTTAGTGCTACAGAAACAGTTCGTCAGCGGCATCCTCGCGGGGTCGCTCAAAGAGTAACCAATGTCAGGAATCAACATCACTGAACTGGACAAGGTGTACGACTCCGGAACCGAGAACGTGGTCGCCGTCGAGGGCCTCTCCGTCGACATCGACCACGGCGAGTTCCTCGTGCTGGTGGGACCGTCCGGCTGTGGAAAGTCGACGACGCTCCGCTGTCTCGCCGGGTTAGAGGACGTGACGGACGGATCGATACGGTTCGGCGACGAGGACGTCACGGACCGTCGCGCCAGCGAGCGCGACGTGGCGATGGTGTTCCAGAACTACGCGCTGTACCCGCACATGACCGTCCGGGGCAACATCGGCTTCGGGCTGAAGCTCTCGACGAAGCTGTCCGGCGACGAGATCGAACGGAAAGTCGAGGGCGTCGCCGAGATGCTCGGAATAAGCGAACTGCTCGACGAGAAGCCGAAGGCGCTCTCCGGCGGCCAACAGCAGCGCGTGGCGCTCGGGCGGGCGATCGTGCGGGAGCCGTCCGTGTTCCTGATGGACGAGCCGCTCAGCAACCTCGACGCGAAGCTCCGGTCGGAGATGCGGACCGAGCTACAGGAGCTACAGGCCGACCTCGACGTGACGACGGTGTACGTCACCCACGACCAGACGGAGGCGATGGCGATGGGCGACCGGATCGCCGTGATGAACGGCGGCGTGCTCCAGCAGGTCGGGTCCCCGGAGGAGGTGTACCGGTCGCCGGTGAACCGGTTCGTCGCGGACTTCATCGGGTCGCCGAGCATCAACCTGCTCACGGCCGACGTCGAGGGGGACACTCTCTCGGGTCCCGGCGAGTTCGCGTACGAGCTCGACGATCCCGAGCCGGTCGCCGGGCGCGACCGCGTCAGCGTCGGCGTCCGGCCCGAGGACATCGAGGTCGTCGAGTCGGGCCGGAGCGCGGCCGACGTGACGGTCGTCGAGCCGATGGGGAACGAGAACTTCCTCTACATGGAGATAGACGGCCACGAGCTCACCGCTCGCGTCGATCCGACGGTCCGACCGGCGGAGGGATCGCGCGTCGCGTTCGACTTCGACGAGACGGCGGTGTACCTGTTCGACGTCGAGACGGGCGACGCGCTGAAAACCAAAACAGACTCCGTCGACAGCGCCGTCGTCGGAGCCACGGAGAACTAACAGGATGTACATCACCGACTACGAGCTGTTCGAGGTACCGCCCCGCTGGCTGTTCTTGAAGCTGACGACGAGCGACGGCACCGTCGGCTGGGGGGAGCCGATCGTGGAGGGCCGGTCGCACACGGTCCTCGCGGCCGTCGAGGAGCTGCTCGACAGCTACCTGCTCGGCGAGGACCCGACGCGGATCGAAGACCACTGGCAGTCGATGTACCGCGGCGGGTTCTACCGCGGCGGGCCGGTGCTGATGAGCGCGATCGCCGGCATCGATCAGGCGCTGTGGGACATCAAGGGCAAGCAGTTCGGCGCGCCCGTCCACGAGCTGCTCGGCGGCCGCGCGCGCAACCGGATCCGCGTGTACCAGTGGATCGGCGGCGACCGACCGGCGGACGTGGGCGAGGCCGCCCGCGAGAAGGTCGACGCAGGTTTCACGGCGCTGAAGATGAACGCGACGGCGGAGATGCGCTCGATCGACAACCCGGCCGCCGTGGCCGACGCGGCCGACCGGATCGCCGCGGTTCGGGAGGCGGTCGGCGACGAGGTCGACATCGGGGTCGACTTCCACGGGCGCGTGTCGAAGCCGATGGTGCGGCGGCTGGCGGCGGCGCTGGAGCCGTACGACCCGATGTTCATCGAGGAGCCGGTGTTGCCGGAACACAACGACTCGCTGTCGGGGATCCGGGAGTCGACGACGATCCCGATCGCGACCGGCGAGCGGATGTATTCCCGGTGGGATTTCAAGGAGGTGTTCGAGGACGACGCCGTCGACCTGATCCAGCCGGACGTCTCGCACGCGGGCGGGATCACCGAGCTGAAGAAGATCGCGTCGATGGCCGAGGCGTACGACGTGTCGGTCGCGCCGCACTGCCCGCTGGGGCCGATCGCACTCGCGTCCTGTATTCAGGTCGACGCCTGTACGCCGAACGCGCTCATCCAGGAGCAGTCGCTCGACATCCACTACAACGAGACGAGCGACGTGTTGGACTACCTCGCCGACCCGTCGGTGTTCGAGTACCGCGACGGCTTCGTCGACATCCCAGACGGCGACGGACTGGGGATCGACATCGACGAGGAGTACGTCCGGGAGCAGCGCGGCAACGTCGACTGGCACAACCCCGTCTGGCGGCACGACGACGGCTCCGTCGCGGAGTGGTGATCCGGATGGCGACGCGAACGCGACGCGGGCGCAAGTCGATGGTCCGCCGGCGCGGGGCGGGTCGATGACCCGCCGACACGAGTCGCCGACCGAACACGCGGCCCCCGGGCGGTTCGCCGGGCAGACCGCGATCGTCACGGGGTCGACCCGCGGGATCGGTGCCGGCGTCGCGGAGCGGCTCGCCGCCGAGGGGGCCAACGTCGTGGTCAGCGGCCGCTCGGAGGCGGCCGGCGAGGCCGTCGCCGAGCGGATCTCGGAGCGGAGCGAGGACGCGGACGACGACCGGGCGACCGGCGAGGCGACGTTCGTCCGCGCGGACATGCGCGACCCCGACGACGTGGCCGCGCTGGCGGAGGCGGCCGCCGAGCGCTACGGGTCGGTCGACGTGCTGGTGAACAACGCCGGCGTCCAGACGGAGACGACCGCGGACGAGGCGACGCTCGACGACTGGGAGTTCGTCGTTGAGACCGACTTCAGGGCGTACTGGCTCGCCGCGCGGGCCGCCCTGGAACACATGGACCGCGGGGCGATCGTGAACGTCTCGTCGAACCACGCGTACGCGACGATGCCCGCGCACTTCCCGTACAACGCGGTGAAGGCGGGGATCAACGGCATGACGCGGTCGCTCGCGGTGGACTTCGGTCCCCGCGTCCGGGTGAACACGGTCGTCCCCGGCTGGGTCGAGGTCGAGCGGACCCGCGAGGAGCTTCCCGAGGGACGACTCGAGGAGGTCGAGTCGATCCACCCGACCGGGCGGATCGGCACGCCGGCCGACGTCGCCGGAGCCGTCTCTTTCCTCGCGAGCGAGGACGCGGCCTTCGTCACGGGGGCGGCGCTGCTCGTCGACGGCGGCCGCGGCGCGGTGATGCAAGACGACGTCCTGCCCGACTATCGGGCGCGAGAGCGCTCGGAGTAGCCGGCGGGCGCAGCTGTCAGCGGGCGCAGCTGTCGGCTAGCGCAGCTGTCGGCGCTTTCGCCGGACGCAGTTGTCCGTGTTTTTGCCGGGGCTTTTCAGCCTACGACCGAGTCGCCCGCAACCCGTCGACGCGGTCGCCCTCGACGACGGCGACGCCGTACGGGCCGACGACGACGCCGTCCGCGACCGCTCCGTCTCCGGAGCCGCCCGACTCCGCCTCCACGGCGTCTCGGTCCGCGTCGTCGACCGCGAGCGCGTTCGGGTCGAGGTCGGGGAGCCGGACCCGGTCGCTCGTGAAGTTTGTCACCCACGTGCGGCCGTCGCGGTGTCCGACGCGGACGCCGTCCGGGAGCGGGTCGGCGCGCCGGACGCCGGCGCGCGCGAGCAGGTCCGACGCGAGCGCGTCCGCGAGGTCCGACTCGGGCCACACTCCGCAGTAGGTGACCGCGCCGTCGCCGACCTCGTTGGCGACGACCGCCGGTCGGCCGTCGCCCGGGCCGTCCACGTCGTACGCGTACCGGGGTTCGGCGGCGTCGGGGGCGAGCCACTCGGCCCAAGTCCGGAACGGGAAGGCGGGGGTCTCGCCGTCGGCGGCGTCCGCGGCGGAGCCGTCGACGGGGCGGACGGCCGTGTCGAGGCGTCGCGGGAGCGATTCGTGCTGGTCGACGGTCGCGCCGACGAGGTCGGCCAGCGGGCCGGGTTGGGCCGCCGGTCGGAGCTTGTTCTCCGCGTCCTTCACGCCGGTTCGCGGGCCCAAGAGGAGCTGTCCGCCGCCGTCGACGTAGTCGGTCAGGCGGTCGGCGGTCCCGTCGGTGACGAGGTGGAGCGCGGGCGCGACGACGGCCGCGTACCCGGAGAGGTCGGCGCTCGGCGGGACCACGTCCACCTGAACGCCGCGGCGACGGACGGCACCGTAGAACGCCTCCTGTAGCGCCCAGTAGTCGAAGTCGGGGGCGTGCGGCTGGGCGTCGAGCGCCCACAGCGAGTCGTAGTCGAACACGACCGCCACCGGGGCGTCGACGTGGCCCGCGCCGCCGAGCGCCGCGAACTCCGCGGCCGCGCGCTGGGCGTCCTCGTACCCGCGGTCGGGCGAGCCGTCCGCCTTCCGGAGTCCGGCGTGGTACTGCTCTTGGCCTTCGAGGCAGCGCCGCCACCGGAAGTAGAGGACGGCGTCGGCCCCGTGGGCGGCGGCGTGGTGGGCCCACAGCCGCATCGCGCCCTCGCCGGGCTGCGGGCAGTGCGGCGGCCAGTTGACGTCGCCGGGCTGCTGTTCCATCACCCAGAACGGGCGGTCGAGCGCGCTCCGGTAGAGGTCGTGGTCCATCCCGACCTGATCCGGGTCCCCGGCGCGAAGCTGGTCCGGCGACGCCTCCCCGTCGAAGCGGTCCTGAACGAACCCCGTGGGGTACGAGTCCCACGCGACGCGGTCGAGGTCGGCGCTCACGTCGTAGGCGTTCAGCGTCGGGAACCGCCCCATGAAGTTGTGGGTGACGAACCAGTCGGCGTCCGCCTCGCGTATCAGGTCCGCGTGGAGGCGGTTGTACTCGACGACGGAGTCGCTGGCGAAGCGCGCGTACGCCAACAGCCGCGAGGGGTGATGCTCCGCGGGGGTCGGGCCGGGCGGGTCGACCTCCTCGAAGGAGCCGTACTGCTGGCTCCAGAACGCGTTCCCCCACGCCTCGTTGAGGCCGTCGACGTCGCCGTACCGGTCCGCCAGCCACGACCGGAAGGCCTCGGCGCAGTCGTCGCAGTAACAGCGGACCGTGCGGTGACAGCCGAACTCGTTGTCCGTCTGCCAGCCGGCGACGTGCGGCGAGTCGGCGTACCGCTCGGTGATCCGCTCGACGATCCGCTCCGTCTCCTCGCGGTAGGCGTCGGAGTTGAAACAGTAGTGCCGGCGGCTGCCGTGTTCCCGGACGGTGCCGTCCGGGTCCTCCTGCCGGATCGACGGCCGCTCGTCGACCAGCCACTTCGGCGGCGTCGCCGTCGGCGTACACAACACCGCCTGCATGCCGTACTCGCCGACGAGTTCGACCGCCTCGTCGAGCCACTCGAAGTCGAACTCGCCGCGCTCCGGTTCGAGGACCCCCCACGAGAACTCCGCCATGCGCACGTATTCGAGACCGGCGTCGGCCATCGCGGCGACGTCGCGCTCCCACTCCTCGTCCGGCCAGTGTTCGGGAAAGTAGCAGACTCCGAGACGCATGGCTCACACTCACGACCGCGCCACCTAAT
Source organism: Halorubrum sp. DM2 (assembly GCF_901686465.1). Classification (NCBI taxonomy): domain Archaea; kingdom Methanobacteriati; phylum Methanobacteriota; class Halobacteria; order Halobacteriales; family Haloferacaceae; genus Halorubrum; species Halorubrum sp. DM2. The sequence goes on along the minus strand of NZ_LR594487.1, from coordinate 2,386,712 downwards.
GGTTCGGATGGTGGCGACCGCCGGCCGCCGTCTTGCGGTCCCGCCGCGTGACAGGGTATTTGTGGGATCGACAAGAGGGAGTGGTATGAACGAACGCAGGGCGGGTGCCACCGCGGTCGCGTACGACCCCGACGGGCACGGGATCACGGTCGCGGACGACGCCGGCGACGTGCTCGCCGGGACGGTCCGCGCGACGGCGACAGATCGAAACGACGCCGGAGTGCGGATCGCGGAGGTGTCGCTGTCGACCGAGGGGGGCGGCGTGACCGTGACCCCGACCGTCGAGAACGCGGGCGACGAGCCGGTCCGGGCGGGCGACGTGACGCTCGCGTTCGAGACCGCCTTCGGCGCTGACGCGCGGATCTACCGGCACGGCTATCAGTCGTGGTCGTCGACCGGGACGCTCCCGGTCGGGGAGCGGTTCCCCGCCGAGGACCCGGACAACGCCCCGATGATGAACGACCTCGCGGCGTCGACCGACGACCGGGTGAGCAGCTACCTGACCGGACTCGTCGAGGGGGACCGGAGCCTGACGGTCGGGTTCCTCGAACACGACCGCTACTGCACGCGGTTCGAGGTCGACGACGACGCCGACGGGGTCGCGGCGCTCCGCGCGGTGTGCCCGCTGGAGGGGGCGCGCCTGACGCCCGGGGAGCGACTGGAGCTACCGGCCCTGTGGGTCGACGCCGACCGCGACCTCCGGGCGGGGGTGGCCGCGTTGGCCGACCGCGTCGGCGAGCGGATGGACGCCCGGGTGCCCGAGACCGCGCCGACCGGGTGGTGTTCGTGGTACCACTACTTCACCGACGTCACCGAGGCGGACGTGCGGGAGAACCTCGCGGAGCTCCGCGAGTGGGAGATTCCGGTCGACGTCGTCCAGATCGACGACGGGTACATGGAGGCGTTCGGCGACTGGCGGTCGATCGCTGACGGGTTCGAGGACATGAGCGCCGTCGCGGACGACATCGCGACCGCGGGGTATCGCCCGGGGCTGTGGCTCGCGCCCTTCTACGTGGAGTCCGGCGCGGACCTGTACGCCGACCACCCGGAGTGGTTCGTGACGGAACCGACCGACGCGGGAGACGACGGGCCGGGAACGGCCGACGACGACGGGCCGGGGACGCCCGTCGACGGCGGCTTCCGCGCGGGGTCGGCGCTGTACGGACTTGACACGACCCACCCGGCGGTGTTGGAGTGGCTCCGGGAGACCGTGTCGACGGTCGTCGACGAGTGGGGGTTCACCTACCTGAAGCTCGACTTCCTCTTCGCGGCGGCGCTGCCCGGCGAGCGGTACGACCCCGAGGCGACGCGTATCGAGGCGTATCGCCGGGGCGTCGAGGCGATCGCCGAGGCGGCCGGCGACGACACGTTCCTCCTCGGCTGCGGCGCGCCGATGGCCCCGAGCGTCGGTCTCTTCGACGCGATGCGGGTCGGCCCGGACACCGACCCGACGTGGGAGACGCCGGGGGAGTCGGGGAGCCAGCCGGGGCTGAAGAACGCCGTTCGCAACACGCTCGCGCGGAACGTCCTCCACCGGCGGTGGTGGCTCAACGACCCCGACTGCCAGCTCGTCCGCGACACGAGCGACCTCACCGCGGCCGAGCGCGAGGCGTTCGCGGCGCTCGTCGCCGCGACCGGCGGCGTGAACGTGTTCTCGGACCGACTCGCGGAGATCGGTCCGGCCGGTCGCCGGCTCCTCGAACGCTCCATCCCCCCCGCGACCGACGGCGAGGTCGCGGGACTCGACGGGGAGCGGTTCCCCTCGCGGGTCGTCTGCGACCGCCCGGGCGACGGGGCCGCGACCGTCGCGCTGTTCAACTGGGCGGACGAGCCGTCGACCGTTCGGTTCGACGCGCGCGAGTACGGCCGGGAAGACGGGTCGGAGGCGGATCGGGTCGTCTGGGACGGACTCGCGGGAGAAGTCGTCGAGGGGCCGGTCGTCGAGCGGGAGCTGCCGCCGCACGGGGCCGCGGTGTTCGCCGTCGTCGCCGCCGAGACCGGCGACCTCCTCGGCGACGCCGCGACGCTCACGGGCGGGTCCGACCGCACCGCGGAAGCGACCGTCCGGGACGGGACGCTGGCGGCGACCGTCGACGGGGAGGACGTGACGTTCGCGCTCGATTCCCAGTGACGCGCGGTCCCGAGTGACGCCGCGCGCGGTCGGCGGTCGACGCCGATCACCCCCTCTTATAATCGGGCGAGCGTACCACGAGGTATGAATCCGTTCGCGGCGCGCGCCGTGGGGTGGCCTCGATGACCGACCTCGTGACGTTCGGCGAGACGATGCTCCGACTGTCGCCGCCGCGCGGCGAGCGGCTGGAGACGACCCGCGACCTGACCGTTCAGGCCGGCGGCGCGGAGAGCAACGTCGCGGTCGGAGCCGCGCGGCTCGGGGCCGACGCGCGCTGGCTCTCGAAGCTGCCCGACTCGCCGCTCGGACGGCGGATCGTGAACGAGCTGCGGAGCCACGGCGTTCGGCCGGGCGTCGCGTGGGACGATTCGGAGGCGAGCCGGGCGGGGACCTACTACCTCGAACACGGCGGCGAGCCGCGGGGGACGAACGTGATCTACGACCGCGCGGACGCCGCGATCACGACCGTCGAGCCGGACGAACTCCCGACGGACGCCGTGAGGGAGGCCGAGTGGTTCCACACGACGGGGATCACGCCCGCCCTCTCGGAGGCCGCCGCGAGGACGACGACCTCGCTGTTGCGGACCGCGGGCGACGCGGGGGCCACGCGCTCGTTCGACCTGAACTACCGGTCGAAGCTCTGGGAGCCGGAGGCGGCGCGGGCGGCGTACGAGGACCTGTTCGAACACATAGACACCCTGTTCGTCCCCCGGCGCGACGCGCGCGAGGTGCTCGATCGCGAGGGGAACGCCGTCGAGATCGCGCACGGGCTCGCCACGGAGTTCGGGTTCGATACGGTGGTCGTCACCCGCGGCCTCGACGGGTCGGTCGCGCTCCACGACGGGTCGGTGTACGAGCAGGACGTGTTCGAGGCGGAGACGTTCGACGCGATCGGGACCGGCGACGCGTTCGTCGCCGGGTTCATCGCGGAACGCCTCGACGGCGGCAACCTCCCCGCGGCCCTCCGGTGGGGCTCGGCGACGGCGGCGCTGAAACGCACCACCGACGGCGACCTCGCCGTGACGACCCGCGCGGAGGTCCGAGACGTCATCGAGGGCGAGGGCGGGATCGACCGGTGAGTCGCAGTGTCGACCGGTGAACGCCCAGAACGACCGTGAACCGCGAGCGCAACCGCTTTCGGAGCGGCGGCCGAGGGTGACGGTATGACCGCGCCCGCCGTCGACTGGCGGCTGATACGCGAGGAGGCCCGCCCCGGCCCGCTCCAGATGGCGCTCGACGAAGTCGCCGCCGAGACCGCCGCCGCGGGCGGTCCCGCCACGCTCCGCACCTACCGGTGGGAGCCGAGCTGTCTCACCCTCGGTCGCCATCAGGACCCGGAGACGGTCGACTGGGCGTTCTGCGAGCGCGAGGGGATCGACGCCACGCGCCGACAGACCGGCGGCGGCGGGATCTACCACGACGGGCGGGGCGACGTGGCGTACTCGATCGCGGTCCCCGCGGAGACGGTCCCGGGCGAACTGCTCGACTGTTACCACCTGCTCTGTGAACCCGTCCTCGACGCGTTCGACCGGCTCGGGATCGACGCCGACTACGTCGACGAGGCGGTCCCGGAGCTGTACCACCCCGCCTGCTACCTCCGGGAGCTTCACCCGGCACACGACGTGGTCGCCGCCGGACCCGGCAGAGGGCAGCGCCGGAAGGTCGCCGGCAACGCCCAGTACCGCAAGCGGGAGGCGGTGATCCAGCACGGGTCGCTGTCGTTTTCGGTCGACGCCGCGAGACACCTCGGCGTCTTCGCCGACCCGCCGGTGACGCCCGAGGCGTTCCGCGAGCGCGTCGTCGGGATGGAGGATCTGGTCGACGTCGACCGCGCGGACGCCGTGGCGACCGTCGAGGCGGCGCTGGCCGACTGGGCGGGCGCGACGCCGGGAGCGACCGTCGAGACGGACGGCTCGTGGACCGACGCGGAGCTGGAGCGGGCGGAGGAGCTCGTCGCGGAGAAGTACCGCGACGAGGAGTGGGTCCGGACGCGACCCGGGAGCGGCGGGCGGTAGGCGACTTCGGGACGCGGCCCGGGAGCGGCGGGCGGTAGGCGGCTTCGGGGCGCGAGTCGGGGGGCGGCCGGTTCCGAAGGGGCTTTTTCGACCGGTCCCGTGTGGCCGGTATGAGTCTCAAGGTCGGTGCGCACGTCTCCATCGCCGGCGGCGTGGACAACGCCGTGGAAAATCAGGTGGAGGTCGGCGGCAACTGCGGACAGATATTCACCCACTCGCCGCAGGTGTGGCAGGACCCGGACATCGGCGACGAGGAGGCCGCGCGGTTCCGCGAGGGGACCGAACGCGACCTGGAGGGCCCGTGGGTGATCCACACTTCCTACCTCGTGAACCTCTGTACGCCCAAGGAGGGGCTCCGCGAGAAGTCGCTCGACTCGATGCAAAAAGAGGTCGACGCGGCCGCCGAACTGGACATTCCGTACGTGAATGTCCACCTCGGCGCGCACACCGGCGCGGGCGTCGAGGGCGGGCTGGACAACGCCGCCTCGGTGATCGACGACCTCGACGTCCCCGACGGCGTCACGATCCTGATCGAGAGCGACGCGGGCGCGGGCACGAAGCTCGGCGGCGAGTTCGAACACCTCGCGGGGGTCATCGACCGGACGGAGACCGACATCGACGTCTGCGTCGACACCGCCCACGCGTTCGCGGCGGGCTACGACCTCTCGACGCCGGAGGCCGTCGACGAGACGGTCGCGGAGTTCGACGACGTGGTCGGGTTGGAGCACCTGAAGTACGTCCACCTCAACGACTCGAAACACGAGTGCGGCACCAACAAGGACGAACACGCCCACATCGGCGAGGGCCACATCGGCGAGGCGGGGATGGAGCGGTTCCTCAACCACCCCGACCTGACGGACGTGCCGCTCGCTCTGGAGACGCCGACCGAGGACGGCAGGAGCTTCGCGTGGAACATCGACCGAGTGCGCGAACTCCGCCGCGACTGAGGCGGGCCGTCGCGCCGACCGACGCCGTCCGTCCGTCGCGCCGGGCGACGCCGTCCGTCCGACGCGGATTTAAGTTTCCCCGAACGGGATCGGCGGACATGCCCACCACGAAGGCGCTGCTGTTCGGACGCCGCCGCGACCGCGCGGTCGGGCTGGTGGTCGGGTTCGCGGGCGTCGTGACGCTGGCGCTCGTCGCCGCGTTCGTCGCTGGGTCGACCGACCTGACGGCGGCGAGCGCGCTCACGGACCGGCTCCTCCCGCTGTTAGTGTTCTACGCGCCGGGGCCGGTGGCCGCCGCCGGGGCGTACGCGCGCTGCGGTGGACCCGCCTGTCTGGCCGTCGGCGTCGTGCCGGCGGCCGTCCTCGGGGGGTTCGTCCTGCTCGGGACGGTCGTCGGCGTCCCCGGCGTCAACGGCGGGACCCCCGCTATCGGCGACGTGACGGTGAGCTTCGCCGCGGTCGGGGTGACGAGCGCGTTCGTCGGCTACTGCGCCGGCGTCACCGCCGTCCTCGCCGCCGACCTCCTCGGGTTCGGGATCGACGACGGCGACGGGGGCGTCGGCGACGAAGACGCCGACGACGCGACCGCTGGCGACGAGTGAGACGAGCGAAGCGAGACGCCGACGATCTCCTGACGTTTATTTCGGCCCGCCGCGAAGCGGGGCCGTGCGACGTTTCTCCGCCGAGTACCTCGAACACACCCGTCGCGGGATGTGGGAGGACGGCCGCGACGCGCTGACCGACCTCGAACTGTCGAGCCGCGAGCGCGTCCTCGACGCCGGCTGCGGGACGGGCGAGCTGACCCGCGTGCTGGCCGCGGAGGCGACCGAGAGCGGGAGCGGCGTCGGTGCGACCGAGGACGGCGTCGGTGCGACCGTGATCGGCGTCGACGCGGACCGCGACCTCCTGTCGGTCGCCCGCGAGGAGAGCGACGGGCGGATCGAGTACGTGGCAGGAGACGCGACGCGGCTCCCGGCGGGCGACGACGCGGTCGATCTGGCCGTCTGTCAGGCCCTTCTGATCAACCTTCCGGACCCGAGTGCCGCGGTCCGGGAGCTCGCCCGCGTCTCCGACGACCTCGTCGCCGCGGTGGAACCGAACAACGCGGACGTCCGGGTGGCGTCGACGGTCGACGCCGAGGAGCGACTGGAGCGGGAGGCGCGCGAGGCGTATCTCACCGGCGTCGACACCGACGTCGCCCTCGGCGACCGCGTGCGCGACGCGTTCGACGAGGCCGGACTGGTGGACGTGCGGACCCGCCGGTACGTCCACGAGAAGCGGACCGAGCCGCCCTACGCCGAGGCCGCGCTGAACGCCGCGGCGCGGAAGGCCTCCGGCGCGGGACTCGCGGACAACCGCGAGGAGCTGGTGGCCGCGACCTCCGAGGCGGCCTACGACGACCTCCGCGGGCGCTGGCGCGAGATGGGTCGCGAGGTGGTCGCGGCGATACGCGACGGGGAGTACGAGCGCGTCGAGTACGTCCCGTTCGACGTGACCGTCGGGCGGGTTCCGGACGGGGACTGACGGCCGGCCCTCCACGTTCACTTCCGCTCCGGGTCCGTGGCTCGCGGTTTTCCGACGGGCACCCCTCCCGATCGCATGGACGAACGAGTCCGACGCCACGCCGAGGTACTGGTCGACCACTGCATCGACGCCGGACCCGACGACGACGTGGAGGTCCGGGCCCCGACCGCCGCCGAGGACCTCGTCGTCGCGCTGTACGCGGCGCTCGGCCGGCGCGGCGCGCGCCCGACGACGGTGTGGCGGAACCCCCGAGCGACCCGGGCGTACGCCCGAGAGATGGACCCGGACGACTTCCGGCCGAAGGGCCACCGCGTCGCCGCGCTCGCGGAGACCGACGCGGTGATCCTGATCAAGGGCGCGCGCAACGCCGCCGCGACGAGCGACGTCGGCGGCGAGACCGGCGCGGCCGCGAGCCGGGCGAAGGAACCGCTGCTCCGCGAGCGACTGGAGACGCGCTGGGTGATCACGCAGCACCCGACCGCGGCCGACGCGCAGCGCGCCGACCTGAGCGCCCCGGCGTGGCGCTCGCTCGTGTACGAGTCCGTGGACCGCGACTGGGCCGCGGTCCGGGAGCGGCAGGCGCGGGTCGCGGACCGACTGGCGGCGGCCGACGACCTCCGACTGGTCGTCGGTGACGACACCGATCTCCGGTTCGACGTCGCGGGGATGGGCGCGTACAACGACGCCGGCCGGGAGAACATGCCGGGCGGCGAGGTCGCCACCGTTCCGGCGGTCGACGGCGTCGAGGGAACGGTCCGGTTCGATCGCCCGCTCCGACGCGGCGGACGGGAGGTCGACGGGATCCGGCTCGACTTCGCCGACGGGCGGGTGGTCGACTACGCGGCCGAGCGGGGCGAGACCGTCCTCGCCGACCTGCTCGACACCGACGCGGGCGCGCGTCGCGTCGGCGAACTCGGGATCGGCACCAACGAGGGGATCGACGCGGTCACCGGGAACGTCCTGTTCGACGAGAAGGCGGCGGGCACCGTCCACGTCGCGCTCGGCGACGCGGTGGCGGAGTGCGTGCCGGACGGCAGGACGGCGAACGAGAGCGCGGTCCACGCGGACCTCGTCCGCGACGCGAGCGAGGACGCGCGGATCGAACTCGACGGCGAGACCGTCTACCGGAACGGGTCATTCCTGATTGGCGAGTGAACGGCGGGTGAACGACGGGTGAGTCGAACGCGGCGGTCACACCATGTCGCCGCGGACGGACGCGCCCTCCTGTTCGGCCCGTCGCCGCTTCAACACGTCGGCGGCCTCGTTCGCGGCCTCCTCGTCGGCACCGAGCATCCCGAGCGCTGCGGGCAGCGTCGGCATCGCGAGGGAGGCCTCCCGGAGCCGCTCGAACGCCTCCCCGTCGCGCTCGCCGTCGACCCACAGGCAGACCCCGCGGGGGTCGAGCACCTCCTCGTAGGCTTCGCGGGCGAGCGCCCCCTTCAGCCGCTGGCGGACGTTGTCCTCGAAGCCCGCGTTACACACCTCCAAGTGAATCGGCTCCGTATCCTCGACGAGTTCGGCCGCGAGGCACTTCTCGGGGGCCGCGTACCCGTTGTCGCTCGTCCGCACGCGGTCGGGGTGCGCCTCGGCCCACGCGGCGTCGACCGTGGTCCCGACGCCTTTCACGCCGTACTCGGCCTCGAACTCGGCCGCCGCGTCGGCGTCGCCGCCCATGATCACGTCCTTCGTGAGGTAGACGTCGAGCCGGTCGACCGGATCGAGTCCGAGCGCGACGTCGCCGAACGCCCATACCTCGCGGACGGGCACCGGCATCGGCTCGCTCGCGACGCGGTCGACGAGCGTCTCCAAGCGGTCGACGGCCCGTTCGCGTTCCATTGCCGACTGCTACGCGACGGGCGGGCAAACCGGTTACGCTCGGCCGGTCACATCCGGTCGATCCGGGCCGCTACGGCATCCCAGTGGCCGCCCTTCCAGAACCACTGCCCGCAGTCGGCACAGCGCCACCCCGGCCGGTCCGTCCCCACGTCGTCCGGGACGTAGTCGGGGCGGTCGGCGGGGGCGACGGCGTCGCCGGCATCGGTCTCCTCCTCGGTCAACGCGACCCGTTCGACCGGACCGTTACACGACCCGCAGCGGCTCGGCTCCGCGGCGAGTTCGATCCGGAAGCCGACGGCGGCGAGCTCGCGGAGCTGATCGAGCACGTCGCGTTCGGTGAGGAGAACGGCGTCGACCGCGGGGTCGGCGTCGGGGGCTCGGTCCGCGAGGTCGCGGTCGCGGGTGATCAGGACCCGGTCCTCGGCGGCCGCGAGCGACAGGAGCCGGTCGTCGGCCTCGATCCCGCGGTCGAGCGCGTAAGCGGCGTCGTACCCGCAGATCCGGAGGTAAGTGGCGAGCTTCCCGCACATCACGTCGAGGAGGACGGGCGGGCGGTCGACGCCCCCGCCGTCCGCGTCTCCGGGATCGCTCGGCTGGCCTGCCATCTACAGCAGGAACGTCCGAAGCCCGTTGAGCGACCGGGCGTTGAGTACCTGCGAGGTCTCGGCCCACCCCCGCCGCGCGGTGTGGACACCGTACCGCGCGTTGTCGAGTTCGCGGGGGGCGTGCGCGTCGGTGTCGACGGCGATCGCCGCGCCCGCCTCGATCGCGGCCCGGACGAACTCGCCGTCGGCGTCGAGCCGGGCGGGGTTCGCGTTCACCTCGATCGCGGTGCCGTTGGCCGCGGCCGCCTCGGCGACCGCCTCGATGTCGGGGTCGAGGCCGGGACGCTCGTTGATGAGGCGGCCGGTCGGGTGACCGAGAACGTCGACGTGCGGGTGTTCGACGGCCGTCACTAGCCGCTCGGTGGCCGCGTCCGCGTCCTGTCCGAGCGCGGCGTGGGGCGACGCGACGACCAGATCGAGGGCGTCGAGGACCTCGTCGTCGGTCGAGAGACCGCCCTCATCGTCGATATTCGCCTCGATCCCGTGGAAGATCGGGATGTCGACCTCCTCGCGGGCCGCCTCGATCGCCGCCGCCTGCTCCTCGATGTCGGACTCGTCGAGGCCGACGCCGCCGACCATCCCCGGACCCGTCGCGTGGTCGGTGACGACGTGGTAGTCGTAGCCGCGCTCCGCGGCGGCCGCGGCCATCTCGACGATCGAGAAGCCGCCGTCGGACCAGTCGGTGTGGGTGTGGAGGTCGCCGCGGAGGTCGCCCTCGTCGACGAGGAGGGGGAGCCGCCCCTCGGCGGCGGCGGCGACCTCTCCGCGGTCCTCGCGAAGTTCGGGCGGCACCGGGTCCATGTCGAGCGCGCGGTAGACCCCCTCCTCCGTCTCGCCCGCGACGCGGTCTCCGACGCGCGTCGCGTCCGCCTCCTCGGCGGCTCCGTCGTCGGCGTCGGCGTCGTGCGTGTCGGCGTCGGCGTCGTCCGTGTCGGCATCGGCGTCGTCCGTGTCGGCATCGGCGTCAACATCGGTCCCCTCGCCGTCGACGTCGCTCACGTCGAACAGGCCGTACTCGTTCAGCTTCAGGTCGCGGTCGATCGCGCGGTTGCGGACGGCGACGTTGTGCGCCCGCGAGCCGGTGAAGTACTGGAGCGCCGCGCCGAACTCGTCGGGATCGACGATCCGGAGGTCGACGCGGGTGCCGTCCGCGCGGACGCTCGCCTTCCCGGTGCCCGCCTCTATCGTCGCGTCCGCGGCCGGCCAGTCGGTGAACGCCTCGACGATCGGGTCGCGCTCGTCGCTCGCGACGAGCAGGTCGACGTCGCCGATGGTCGGCTTCCAGCGACGGATCGAGCCGCACACCTCGGCGGCGGCGACGTCGTCGCGGTGGGCGAGGTGCGCGAGCGCGTCGTCCGCGAGGGGGCGCGCGTCGCCGAGGCGGGTGCGCTCGCGGGACTCCCGGGCGAACGGGACGTTGTCGAGGATGTTCTGTTCCGTCTTCGCGCCGAACCCGGAGACCTCCCGGATCTCGCCCGCCTCCGCGGCGGCCTCCAACTCGTCGAGATCGGAGATTCCGAGCGCGTCGTACAGCGTTCCGACCGTCTTCGGCCCGACGCCCTCGACCGCGGTCAGACCCGCCATGTCGACGGGGAGCTCCTCGCGGAGGTCGGTCAGCTCCTCGATCGCGCCGGTCTCGACGTACTCGACGATCTTCGCGGCGATGGCGTCGCCAACGCGGTCTATCTCCGCGACCGCGTCCTCGCCCTCGGCCGCGAGCCCCTCGATCGGCGCGGGGTGGTCGCGGACGTTCTCGGCCGCCCGTCGGTAGGCGGTCGGCTTGTACTCGACGCCCGTCGCCTCCAGGAGGTCGGCGAACTCCTCCAACCGGGTCGCGACCTCGTCGTTCCGGCTCATCTGTGCGGAGTTCGGCCGCCCGCCGCTTATATCGTCCGGCGGCGTCCCGGGGGGCGAACGGACCCCGCCGCCAGCGACAAGTCGCGCGCGACCCGAGGGGTCGACGTGTCCACCGACGATCCGAACTCCGGTTCCGACGACCGCTCCGATCGCAACGTCCTCGGCGGCGACCTCGAACCGTGCGGCGGCGACCCGACGACCGGCTACCTCCGGGACGGGCACTGCCGCGACGTCGAGGGCGACGTCGGCGAACACACCCTCTGTGCGGTCGTCACGGCCGATTTCCTGCGGTACAGCCGAGACCGGGGGAACGACCTGATCACGCCGCGCCCCGAGTTCGACTTCCCCGGTCTCGAACCGGGCGACCGCTGGTGTCTCTGCGTCGGGCGCTGGGCCGAGGCGGCCGAGGCGGGCGTCGCCCCACCGGTCGTCCTCGAAGCGACGGACGAGTCCGTGCTGCGGGCGATCGACGCCGACCGGCTCCGAGAACACGAGTTCGACCCGGAGGCGTTCGATCCGGGCGCGCTCGGGTGAGCGGCGCGAGCGGCGGGACGGCCCGCCGCCCCAGAGGCTTTTTCGCCCCGGAACGGGAGGTGCGGGCATGGCGAACGGATCGGGCGAGACGCCGGACGACAGCGTCCGCGAGCGCGCCGGGCGCAGCCGAGCGACCATGTGGCTCCTGCTCGACGCCGACCGCCGGCTCGTGGCGGGGCTCATCCTCGCGGCGGTGGTCTCGGGGCTCGTCGCGGTCGGCCACCTGCTCCCCGGCGCTGCGGAGAGCCTGCGGGGCGGCGACTCGGTCGACACGCTGTTTCAGGGGCTGCTCACGGCGACGATAACCGGCGTCACGCTCGTGCTCACGCTGAACCAGCTCGTGCTGTCACAGGAGCTGGGGGCGGTCGGCGACCAGCGGGAGCGGATGGCCGGCGCGACGGAGTTCCGGGCGGACGCGGCGGACGTCCTCGGGACGGGCGTAAGCCCCGCGGAGCCGGCGGCGTTCCTCCGCGAACTCGTCGCGGCGACGGGCGAGCGCGCCGAGGCGTTCCGCGACGCCGTCGACGACCGGAGCGGGTCCGAGCTGGCGGCGGCGACCGCGGAGCTGACCGACGCCGTCACCGAGAACGCGGACCGGACGACGGCCGATCTGGAGGGCGCGCGGTTCGGCTCGTTCGAGGTGATCTCCGCGGCGCTCGGATTCAACTACTCGTGGAAGCTCGTCGCCGCGCGGCGGATCCGCGAGCGGCACGCGGACGGCCTCGGCGAGACCGCGGACGCCGCGCTCGACGACCTGATCGAGGCGCTCCGGCTGTTCGGCCCCGCCCGCGAACACTTCAAGACGCTGTACTTCCAGTGGGAGCTGATCGACCTCTCGCGACAGATGCTCGCGTCGGCGGTCCCGGCGCTCCTCGCGGCCGCCGCGATGGTCGCGTTCTTCGACCCCACCGCGTACGGCGGGTCGGTCGGCGGCGCGCAGACCGTGGTCGTCGCCGTCGCCGTCGCGACCGCGGTCTCGCTCGTCCCGTTCGCGATCCTCTTGGCGTATATCCTCCGGATCGCGACCGTGACGAAGCGGACCCTCTCGATCGGACCGTTCATCCTCCGAGAGACGGACGCGGAGCCCGGATCGGGCGAGGGAGACAGCTGATCGGCCCGCGCGACCGCCGCCGGATCCGGGCCGGCCGACGCGTTCACTCCGTCAGCCAGAGCCCGGCGGCGACGACCGCCGCGACCCCCATCGACCCGGCGAGCAGCGCGAACGCGGGCCGGAACCCGACCGCGTCGGCGACGACGCCGACCGCGCCGGGCGCGAGCGCGCCGGCACCCATGAGCAGCGTCCGAACGACGCCCAGCCCGCCGCCGGCGAGCCGCTCCGGGAGCAGTTCCATCAGGTAGGCGCTGCGGACGGGCTGGAAGCCGTGCGAACCGAGTCCGAACGCGGCGACGACGACCGCGGCCGCGACCGCGCCGCCGCCGAATCCGGGGAGCGCGACGAGCGCGACGAGCGCCGTCGCGGCCAGCCCGAGCGTCGCAACCATCACCGGGAAGCGGCCGACACGGTCGGAGAGGTCGCCGGTGGCGAGCTGGACGAACGTCACCGCGAACACCAGCGAATACAGGAGGTTCGCGGTCGACGAGGGGAGCTCGGCGGCCCGCGAGAGGTACAGCGGGAGGAACGCGACCAGCCCGTTGTGGGCGAACGAGAACCCGACGGTCACCAGCACGAACGCCGAGAACCGCGGATTGCGGAACAGTCGGAAGTACTCGCCCGCGCCGGGCGAGTCGTCGCCGTCGGCGTCGTTCTCGGCCCCCAGACGCTCGTCGCCCCGGAGCCGGAGCCCCGTCGCGACCGCGAGCGAGACGGCGAGGACGCCGGTGAGGAGGAAGGGGGCGCGCCAGTCGGCTCCGGGAAGCCGCGCGAGGACGGCCGCGACCGCGGGGGGTGCCGAGAGGACCGCGACGACGACCGCGGGCGCGGCGACGCCGCCCATCGCGCCCAGCGTGTCGTGCGCGCCGAGCATCCGCCCGGTACGGACGGGGTAGACGCGGGCGATCAGCCGCACCGAGACGGTCTTGTGGACGCCGGTTCCTGCGCCGATGACGAGCATCGCGGCGACAAGCGCGGCGAAGGGGGCGTCGAAGACGACGGCGAGCGATCCCGCGCCCGCGACGACCGCGCCGGCGACGATCACCCGCACCGGACCGAGCCGGTCCGCCACCGCGCCGCTCGGGAACTGGAGCAGGGCGTACACGACCATGAAGCCGGTGAACGCGGTCCCGACGGTGGCGTTGCTCACGCCGTACGCGCCCTGAATGGACTCGAACAGCGGCGGGAAGAGGTAGCGGACGAACTTCCCGAGGAACCAGACGAGCGAGACGAGGACCAAGGCGTCGTACTCGCCGATCCGGTCGCGGTTCATCGCCAAGCCGTAGCCCGGTCATCCGTATAAAGGGCCTGAAGCGCTCGGTGGCTGCCGGTAGGGGTCGGTCTGGACATCTCGGTGTTCCACGGTGGCGCGCGCCTCCGAGCGGTCGCCCTCGGCGACCGCGAGGAGCGCCGCGCGAGGGAGTCGGCGGTCCGAAGCGAAGCGGAGGACCGCCGACGAGGCTGGGGAGGCGTGAGGTGCTGTGCGGTGCGGGGTGGGAATCGAAGGGGCAGTCGCGAGGGGGCCGCAGGCGATGTAAGGACCGGAGGGAGCAAGCAACGCGAGCGACTGAGGACCGCAGCGAGCGTGCGGCCCCCTCGCGACTGGGGCTTCGGTGGTGTTCGTGTCGATCGGCGATTTATCAGAGACAGCTACGTATCGCCGAGCGGCTGGAATTTCGGCGGTGCTATCTACCGATCTGCCAGCAACCGTTTATACGCAAACGGCTGGAGCTTTGAGAGAGTTCACCGTCGCCCGACTGCGACAGATTAGAAACGAACGATCGGCCCTCGGACAACAGATTATTTAAAACGGCCCTTTCCCGCCGCCCATCATGTCGCCGAGACCGCCGCCGCCCTCGCCGCCCATCTTCTTCATCATGCGCTGCATGTCGCCCTCGCCCATCCCCTGGAACTGGCCGATCGTCTCCTCCATCATCGAGTGCTGCTCTAAGAGCTGCTGGATCGTCTCCTCGTCGGTGCCGGAGCCGCGGGCGATGCGTTCGACGCGGGACTGGCCGATGACGCGGGGGTTCTCAAGCTCTTCCTCGGTCATCGAGTCCATGATGCGCTCGAACCGGCGCATCCGGTCTTGGGTCACGTCCATCGCGTCGTCGGGTAGCTCGTCCATCATCCCGCCGCCGAGTCCGGGGATCATGTCCATCACCTGATCGAGCGGCCCCATCTTGTTCATCGCGTCCATCTGGCGTTTCATGTCCTTCAGGGTGAACTCTCCCTGAAGCATGTCCTCGGGGTCCCAGTCGTCGTCCTCCTCTTGGGTCTCCTGCATCGCGCGCTCGACGCGCTCGGAGAGCTGCTTCAGGTCGCCCATCCCGAGCAGCCGGGAGATGAACCCGGACGGCTCGAAGCGCTCGATGTCCTGAACCGTCTCGCCGGTACCGAGGAAGGCGATAGAGGAGTCGGTCTCGTTGACCGCGGTCAGCGCGCCCCCACCCTTCGCGGTCCCGTCGAGTTTGGTGATCATCACGCCCTCGATGCCGATCGACGCCTCGAACTGGCGGGCCTGCTCTTTCGCGCCCTGCCCGATCGCGGCGTCCAAGACGAGCAGCGAGCGGTCGGGGTCGACGACGCCCTCGATCTCTTCGATCTCGTCGATGAGGTCGTCTTCGAGCGCGTGGCGACCCGCCGTGTCGACGATGTGGACGTCGGCGTCCGCGGTCTCCTCCAGTCCGGTCCGCGCGATGTCGACCGGGTCGTCGTTGTCGGGGTCCCCGTAGAACTCGACCTCGGCGCGCTCGCACATCTGTTTCGCCTGATCGTACGCGCCCGGCCGGAACGTGTCGGTCTGGATGACCGCGGGGCGGAGCCCCTTCTTCGAGAACCACCACGCCATCTTCGCGGCGGAGGTGGTCTTCCCGGACCCCTGAAGCCCGGCCAGCAGGATCGTCTGGTTTTTTAAGGGGAGTTCGGTGGAGTCGCCGACCAGCTCGACCATCTCCTCGTAGACGATCCGGAGGACGTGGTCTTTCGCGGTCGTGCCGCCCGGCGGCTCCTCTTCGAGCGCGCGGGACTTGATCGAGTCCGACAGCTCCATCACGAGGGAGACGTCGACGTCGGCGGACAGCAACGAGCGCTGGATCTCCTTGACGATCTCCTCGACGTCGCTCTCGGAGAGTCGGGACTTCCCTTGGAGCTTGTCGAGGCTGCTCCGCAGGGACGTACCGAGGTCGTCGAGTACCATTTGCCGGAGATAGGCGGGCGACGCGGTAAAGCTTTGTTCGTCGGCGGGCGCGGAATACGTCACTGCTCGCGGGCCGACGGCGAACACCGACAAAGCCCCAGCCGGGAAGACGACTTACGCTCGCTGTCGTTCGAAAGGCGCTTCGCGCCTTTCGTGATGACGAGAGAGCTTCGCTCTCTCGAACCACGCTCCTCAGTCGCTCGTTTCACTCGCTCCGCGCGGTGTCGCCTAAGTCGTCTTCCCGGCTGCCCCTTTGAGTCCCACCCCGCACCTCACACCTCCCCAGCCTCGTCGCTCGCTCCGGGCTCCCTTCGGTCGCCCAGTCGCTCGCGACTCCCTCGCGCGTGCGACTCACACCCTTCGGGTGCTCGTCGGCACGCGCCACTGCTGGGGGAGTCATCCTCTACGAGTCGCGCTCGTGTCCCGACTGGACGACTGACCGCGACCCGTTGGCCTCAGATCTCTTCGGCGATGTACCGCTCGATGCGGGCCACGAGCTCCGGGCGAAACGTCCAGAAGCCGTCCCAGACGTTCGGCTCGTCTTCGAGCGCGAGCAGCGC
The DNA here is from genome assembly GCF_901686465.1 of Halorubrum sp. DM2. Lineage (NCBI taxonomy): Archaea > Methanobacteriati > Methanobacteriota > Halobacteria > Halobacteriales > Haloferacaceae > Halorubrum > Halorubrum sp. DM2. Next base: position 2,370,393 of record NZ_LR594487.1, on the reverse strand, counting down.
GACGTGGTCTCCGTCGCCGCCGTCGGGAGGCGTGAACACGACGAACCACGAGCGTCGGTACGGGTAGGAGGTCCCGGAGTGAACGGTCACCGGAAGCGTCGACAGCGACTCCACGTCGCCGACGCCGTAGACGTGGACGTCGACGTCGGTTCCGGCGACGCGCTCGTACACCGACCGGGTGCCGCGCTCGTCGTCGATCCGCGAGAGCCGCTGGAAGGAGGCTCGCAGCGTTCCGTCGCCGTGTTCGGCCGCGATTCGCTCTATCACCCGCGAGATGATGATCAACAGGAGCTTCTCCTTGTTCGAGGCGGGGTAGCTGCGGACCCGAAACGGGACCTCGTCCAGCCCTCGGAACACGTCCGGGAGCGCGACGTCGTCGAGCTCGATCGCGCCGGTCTTGTACAGGTCGGAGTTGATGAGCAGGACCGATTCGAGCAGTTCGTCGAGCGACGACCGCGCGATCACCGTCCCGTCCTCGATCAGCGCGACCACGTCGTCGCCCGCGCCGTCGGAAGCCGCCTCGCCGATGGAGACGGACTGCCCGTCGAGCAGCGAGTCGAGCAGCCCGAGAACCGGGTCGGGAGACGATCGGTTCAGGAGAACGAGGTGCCGGTCGGGCGACTCGAGCTCGTCGAAGAACGAGCGAAGCGATTCAGCCATGCGAACAACTCCGGCCGAACGCGACAAAGAGCTTACTCACGGCCGCGCCCGTCGGGACCTTACTCGCGGCCACGCCCGCCGACGAGCCGCGCGCCCGCGGCGTCGACCCGGCACGCCTCCGGCTCGTACCCCGCGTCGGAGAGGCCGGTCCCGAGCGCGAAGGCGGTGCGCCCGAGCATCGCCATCGCCGCTTCGCCCCCCGCCGCGTCGACCGCGTCCACCGCCTCGGCGACCTCGGGGACGAGGAGGTCCGCCTCGCGTGCGAACTCGCGGGCGGCGGCCATCAGCGTCGGGAGCCGCGGGTCGGCCCGGAGCCGGTCGAGCGCGTCCTCGCCGGCCGCGGAGAGCACCGTCGTGTCGCCCCCCAACACGCCTTCCGTCGACAGCTCGCCGAAGGTGACGTACTCCACGCGCGCGGTCGCCGGGACGCCGTCGAGTTCGCCGACCCCCGGCGCGCCCGGCTCCAGCCGGACCGGGACCCCGCCGCGCGCCTGCGCGACCACGTCGCCGAGCCCGGTCCCGCGCCCAACCTCCGCCGCGTGAGCGGTCCGAACGAGGTCGTTCTCGGAGCGGCCGCGGTCGAACGCGGCGTTCGCCGCGAGGGCGGCCCCGAGCGCCGCGGCACCGGAGACCCCGAACCCGGCACCGATCGGGAGGTCGGTCTCGACCGCGACGTCAGCCCTCGCGGCATCCAGGTCGGTGAGGACGTCCTCGACCGCGCCGATCGATCCGGGCTCGCCGTCGATCGTGCGGGAGCCGGTGCCGTCGACCGCGCCGTCCACCGCCGACACCCGGACCGTCACGCCGTCGGTGAGCGTCACCCCGGCACCGCGCGACCCGGCGACGGCGGGGTCGTCGTCGGGGTGCGCGCTGAAGAAGGCGGTGACGTGACCCGGGACGAACGCGGTCGCCCGCTGGCTGCTCATGTGGCGGCGGACGAGCGGGCCGCGATTAACGGTTGTTATCCGGGACGGAGCGGACGAGGACCCGATGCGTGCGCGGTGAGACGATTTCGTTCGGGCCGACACCGCAGGCCTAAATACCGCCCGGGCGAACTCGAACCGTATGCGAAGCCAGTTGCGTCCCGTCCTCGCCGCCGTGCTCGCGCTGGTCCTCCCGGGACTCGGCCACCTCTCGCTGCGCCGGTGGGGGCGGGCGCTGCTGTGGCACCTCACCATCGTCGGCGGCGGGGTGGCGCTATTCGCGCTGTACGACGTCGAGCCGATCGATCCGTTCGCCGACCCCGCGGCGGTGTCGGCCGCGATCCCGACCGACGTGGCGCTACCCGTCGCGCTTTTGTTCGCGCTGTCGGCCGTCGACGCGTACCTCGTCGGACGGGCCGACGTCGCGGAGCGCGAGCGGGCCGACGCCGCGGCCGAGGCGATGCGACGCCGCACCGCGAGCGCGGACGGCGACGACGCTCCCGGCGACGGGCAGGTCCCGCCGAGCGCGGCCGTCACCGGCGAGGACGGCGAGACGCTCGAAGTGACGTGTCCCAACTGCGGCAAGGAGACCGACGCCGACATCGACTTCTGTCACTGGTGTACCGAGCCGCTCCCGTGGGCCGAGTCAGAGACCCGCTGAACGATGGGATTCGTCTCGCTCGCCGGGACGGTCGGCGGTCCCGCGCTGGTCGCGGTCGCGCTCCTCGTGCCGGGCTGCGCCGGCCGCGACCGGATCGAGACCGTCCTCGGGGACCGCGGACTGCTCCGGGACCGCGCGGTCGGCATCGCGCCGTACGTCGGCGCGCTCGCGCTCGTCCTCCTGATCAATAAGGGCCTCCTGCGACGGCTGGAGGCGTTCTCCTTCGAGTACGGCTACCGCGCGACGACGGCGATCTACGCGGTCGAGGGCGACTTCGTGGCCGCGGTTCAGGACGCGATCCCGCGCTGGGCGGTGTACTACTTCGGGCCGGCGTACGTCGTCGGCTACGTCGTGCTGTTGACCGCGCCGGTCGCGGTGTACGCGTTCGCCGACGACCTCCGGCCGCTGAAGCGGCTGGTCGCGGCGTACGCGGTCAACTACGCGGTCGCGATCGTCTGTTACGGCGGGATCGTCGCCTACGGGCCGCGGAACTACCCGCGGGTCGCGGGCGCGGACCCGAGCGCGGCGACCGTCGAGCCGCTGCTCCTCGACTGGTTCGGCGGCGTGACGGCGCTCACCTCGCAGGTGAACGCCGCGACGAACGTCTTCCCCTCGCTTCACGCCGCGCTGTCGGTGACGGTCCTGCTCGCGGCCGTCTCGACGCGCGACGAGTTCCCGCGGTGGACCCCCGTGGCCGCGTTCCTGGCGGCGAGTATCGTCGTCGCGACGGTGTTCCTCGGCATCCACTGGGCGACCGACGTCGTCGCCGGCGTCCTCCTCGCCGCCGGCAGCGTCGCGGTCGCGAACCGGATCGTCGAGTGAGTCCCCCCGTGGGCGGCGAAGCGACCGCCCCGTAGTTTCTCACCGCTGATAACTGAGGGCCAACTATCATATGATCTCGCCGTGAGGTTCCGAGTACGGACGCGAACGACGGACGGAACATGAGTCTGAATCCACGACGATACGACGTACGAGAACTGCGCCGGATCGCGGACGCGCCGCGAACCGACGGAGAGGGAGCGCCTCGGGAGCGGGCGCTCCGGCAGCCGAACCGGAACCGGGCCGAGCAGGCGGCGCGCTCGGCCGCGTTCACGGAGCTGCTTCAGCGTCAGCGTGGGAAGCGGCTGAACGGCGGCGATTCCGCGGACCGACCGTATCTGACGGCGATCCCGGCGTCGCCCGCGGCGGAACGCGAGATCGGCGAGTGGCTCGGCTACCTCGTCGACGTCGGCGGCCACCTGCGGGCCCGGGACGCGCTGTCCTACTACGGCGAACTCGACTGGGTCGGCGACGACGCGGTCGCGGCGCTGCGGCGGCGGCTGGAGGGGTTCGACGCCCCTCGGCGGGACCGACCGTTCACCCCCGCGGACCACCGGATCAGTCTCGTCTCCATCGTCCGGATCGCTTCGTGTGCGAGTGACCAATGAGCGACGACGAATCCACGGACATCAACGAAACGGACGAATCGGCAGCGGTCGGCGTGAAACTGGGCAGCACCCGAACGGTGCTCGACATCCCCGACGGGCGGGGCGGCCGCGAGCGCCACTCGGTGCTGACCTGTCTGGCGACCTACGAGGACGCCATCACCGGCGAGGAGAAGGTGCTGTTCGGCGAGGAGGCCGCGGTCGAGTACCCGGACCGGGTGCGCTTCATGCTCCGATCCGGACTCCCCGAGGACGACGACAGCGTCGCGGACGCCGAGCGCTTCTTCGAGGCGGTCGTGGACGCCCACGACGTGCCCGAAGACAGCGCGGTCGTCTACGCGGTGCCCACCATCGACAACGAGGCGGGCGTCGAGAACCTCAAGTCGGTGATCGAGGGCTCCTCCATCGGGCAGGTCGAGACGCGGAGCTACCCCGAGTCGCTGTGCGGGGCGATCCCCGCCTACGGCGACGACCTCGACGCGATAGACGAGGTGTTCGTCTCCATCAACCTCGGTTCGACGACGATGGAGGCGTGCGCCTACCGACGCGGCGAGCAGCTCTCGCCGTTCTCGACCGGCTCGGTGACGGGCAACGAGGTCGACCGCCGGATCGTCGCCGCCGTCGAGGAGGAGAGCCAGGGTCGGGTCCACATCGACCGGACGACCGCCCGCGAGTACAAGGAGCAACACGCCGACGTGTACGACTTCGAGCCGTTCACGGACGTGATCCAGCAGCCCGGCGGCGGGAGCCACGAGTTCACCGTCGACCGCGGCGTGCGCGAGCCCGTCGACCGGTACATCGACGAGGCGGTCGACGTCGTCGCCAACGAGTTCCTCCCCGAACTCGCGAACGACCACATGAAGCCCTACCAGCTCGCGCTCGGTCGCCCCATCGCCGCAACCGGCGGCATGGCGTGCATCCCCGGGCTGACCGAGGAGTTCGAAAAGCGGCTCTCGGCGGAGCTCGACCGCGACGTCGAGGTCGTCTCGCCCGACGACCCCGCGACCGCGGCCGCGGAGGGCGCGGCGCGGATCGCGGCGCGACTGGTCTGAGCGGCGAACGAGCGTTTCGGCTTTTTCGACCGGTAGACAGCGTGAACGGTCGCGACAATCAGTTACGAATAGCGGTGCGGTGGCGCGTGCCTGCGAGGCCGCCTCGCGGCCGAGCAGCACCGCGCGAGGGAGTCGCTGGCGGCCGGAGCGAAGCGGAGGCCGTCAGCGACGAGGCTGGGGAGGCGTGAGGCTGTGCTGTGTGGGTGGGACTCGAAGGGGCAGCCGTGAAGCGGTCAGAGGCGACACCAAGCACCGCAGGAACGAGCAGCGCGAGTGACGAGGAGCGCAGCAAGCGTCTGGCCGCTTCACGGCTGGGGCTTCGGCGGTCTCGGTAGTGGGCCTACAACGTCATATCGAAGGTCTGGGCTTTCAACGGTAGCGGTGTACGAACTTACACCTCGAATAGCCGCTCCGCGTCTTCGGCCTGCCGCCGGTAGATCCCCCGTCCCTTCAGCCGCGGCACCTCGTGGCGGTGAAGTCGCTCCCCCTCCGTGTCGTACACGAGCGGGAACACGTTCGTCCGCCGCTTCGCAACCGTGAACCCGGACATGGCGTCCAGAAGCGACGCGTCCGGGTCCGGGACCGCGAACGTCACGTAGCCGATAGGCGTCGGCGACTCGCCGCCGTCGGCGCGCTCCGGCCGCGGGCCCGTCTGCTCGGCGAGCGCGTCCCGGAACGACTCCGCGGTCTCGACGAGCGTCTCGGCGTCGATGTCCGGGGCCGCGACGGCGGTCGCCACCACCGCGACCGCGCCGAGGGTGTCGTCCGTCTCGCGGGTCGCCCACAGGCGGTCGAACCCCGCCGTCGGCTCGTCGATCGCGTCGAAACCGTGTTTACGCCGGTTCGCGGCGACCGCGTCCCCGTACTGGGTCAGATCCATGAGCGTCCTAACGACCCGGGTGGTAAAAAATGACACACATGGACGACCGACCGCGAGTCGTGCCACTACCCGACAGGGATATCTCCCGTCGAATCCTGTACGACCCATGAATCCGACGCGACGACGCTATCTTCGCGGTGTGTGCGGGATCGGCGGAGTCGCCTGTCTCGCCGGCTGTGCGTCCGACGGCCCCGGAGACGGTGACGGCGAGAGCGACGACAGCGGGGGCGACGCCGGCGGCACTCGACCGGAAGGCACCGGCGGGCCGGGGGTCAGTATCGTCTCGACGGACGGCGACGTCGGGCTCCCGGTCGACCTCGGCGTGGAGGTCGTCAGGGAGGCGGCGACGGCGGACCACCCGCCTCGGCTCCGGACGACGCTCACGAACGCGAGCGACCGGCGCGTCAGGGTCGGCGAGGGGCGGGCGGTCCACTTCGAGTACGTCAGCGACGGCTCCGGGGCGCTCACGTTCCTCCCCGTCGACATGGAGGCACCGGCCGAGCCGGACTGCTGGCGGCTCACCGACAGTATCGCCGTGACCGAGGAGTACCGAACGTTCGAACTCGGAGCCGGCGAGTCGCGGAGCCGCTCGATCGACCTGTACGCGACCCCCGCCGACACCGACGCCTGCCTCCCGGTCGGCGAGTACCGGTTCGAGACGACCGTCTCGATCGTTTCCGACGACGCCGAGCCACAATCGTCGGCCGAGTGGGGGTTCTCCGTCGTGTTGGAGTGAGAGGAACAGCTGCTCGCCGGCCGCGTTCGGCGGCCGAGAGGCGCGGCTCACAGAGCTGAGTTCGTAGAATAGTCCCGGGCGGATTCGAACCGCCGTCAATGGCTGACTTCGGGCATCCGACCGCGTGGCGCGGTCGAACTCCCTCCAAAGGCCATTATGATTGGCCACTACACCACGGGACTACAATTCCGGCTAACCGGCGGGCACTCAAGTAGGTTACTCTCTCCGGCGGCTGAGCGCGGTCGCTCGCCAACTACGCCCCTTCCTCGATCCGGTCGAACCGCTGTTCGAAGTTCTCCCGGCAGGAGCCGCAACAGAAGTGGTACAGCGTCCCGTCGATCCGGGCGGACTCCCCCTCGGCGGTGACGGTGTTCCCGCACTCGACGCACTCGACCGCCAGATCCGCGTCGCCGACGGCCGGCGACCACTCGTGGGCGTCGACCGGTCGCACCGACAGCTCGCGGACCGCGTCCAACCCGACCGCGTCGTCGACGAGGTCGCGGGCGGTCCCCTCCTCGATCCGCGCCGCGACCGTCACCTCGCCGTCGGCGGTGAGGAACGCGTGTTCGACACGCTCGTGGTCCGCGACCGCCTCGTGGACCCGTTCGGCGTCCGCGGGCGCGACGGACAGCGTCGCGAGGACGGACAGCCCGTCCGAGAGCGCGTCGCCGTCGATCCGGAGCGTGAACCCCTCGATCACGCCCACCTCGCGGAGGCGGTCCACCCGGTCCGACACCGCGGGCGCTGACAGGTCCACGCGCTCGGCGATGTCGCTGTACGGACGCCTCGCGTCGGCCAACAGCAGCCGAAGTATCTCCCGGTCCGTCTCGTCGAGGGTGCGCATGGCCGACCGTTCGGCCGGCGCGGCAAAAAGGCGTCCGGGCGGGGGCGTCCGAGCCGCGGACGACCGACCGGGGCGGATCCGAGGAACCGGTCGCCCGCGGGGGCGACGAAAAGGCAGTTGTGTCCGCGCTGCCAACGGTGCGGTATGACGACAGTAGACGTCGACGGCATGTCGTGTACGGGCTGTGAGGACAACGTGACCGACGCGCTCGGCGAACTGCCGGGCGTCGAGTCGGCGAGCGCCGACCACGAGGCGGGCACCGCGACCGTCGAGGGCGACGTGGACGTCGACGCCGTCGTGGCCGCCATCGAGGAGGCCGGCTACGAGGCGACGGCGTAGACGGCGACGAGACAACACACGCGCCCGGATCGCGTCCCTTTTCACTTCGATCGCGTTCGCGGAGACATGGACACCGTACTGGTGACCGGCAGCGACGGCGGCGTCGGCGGGTGGACCGTCGACGCGCTCGCGGACGCGGGTCACGAGGTGGTCGCCGTCGACCGCCGAACGCCCCCGGAGCGCGAGCGCCGTGACGGCGTCGACTACAAGGCCGCGGATCTGACCGACTACGGCGAGACGCGACAGCTGGTGGACGCGGCCGCGCCCGACGCGGTCGTTCACCTCGCCGCGATCCCGAACCCCGAGGACCACGCCGGCTCGCGAGTGTTCGCGAACAACGTCGAGAGCGCGTACAACGTCTTCGACGCGGCCGGAACCGCGGGTGCGCGGATCGTCTGGGCGTCGAGCGAGAGCCTCTACGGGACCGTCTTCGCCGCGGAGGACTGGCTGCCAGACCGGCTCCCGATCGACGAGGAGACGCCGACGCGACCGGAGGATCCCTACGGGCTCTCGAAGGTCGTCGGCGAGGAGGTCGCCGCGGCCGCCGCCCGTCGACACGGTGTCCCCGCCGTCTCGCTTCGCCTCTCGTGGGTCACGTTCCCCGGCGACGAGCGACGCCGCGAGGCGCGGGAGACGTTCGACCCCGCGACCGCCGACCCGAGCGGGAACTGCTGGTCGTACGTCGACGTTCGCGACGTCGTCTCGGCGGTCGAGACCGCGATCGATCCCGAAACGCCGATCGAGGGACACGAGGCGGTGCTGATCGTCGCCGCGGAGAACTTCCTCGGCCGCGACACCGCGGCGACGATCGAGGCGGTCCGCGGCGAACTGCCCGCGGAGTGTGACCTCGACGGCGACGAGTCCGTCTTCGACTGCGCGAAGGCGGAGCGACTGCTCGGCTGGACGCCGGAGCACTCGTGGCGCGACGATGTCTGTAGCGATGAGACACGGCTCTCGACGGATGACTGAGTTCGGCTGATGGGGGCGTGGTGTCTGTCGAAGCCAGATCGCCTCGACGGGAAGCGAGGCTCAACCCGTCTCCGTCAGTCGTCGACGGACTCGTGATACGTCTCGGCGGGCGACCGAGTGCCCGTGTACAGTCGAACGTCGGGGAAGAGCAGTAGCACCCCGAGTATCATCCAAGCGCTGCCCACCGCGAGCGCCCATCCCCATCCGGCAAAGACACCGAACGCGAACTGGAGTCCCCAGAGCGCAGCGCCGATAAGAAGGACGACGACGCCGAACCCGACGCTCGTTTCGGCCGTTCCGGTCTGATAGCTCATACGCATCACTGTATCGTTAGAACGGATAAACGCGTCTCACGAGTTATTCACGCCGAGAATTGGAACGTCAGCGAGACGGACCCGAGGATCGTGAGAGTCGACGCCGGCACGCGAGACGGCGACCGGCGGTTACGAGTCCGCGTCGAGCGTTTCGGAGGGATCGACGGCGACGGCGATGTCGTCGCTGTGGTTCCGCGCGAGACCGACGCCGACGACGACGCCGTAGACGGCGATCGCGACCCAACCGTAGCCGACCACTTCAAGTCCGGCCGCACTCATCCCGCCGAGAACCCAGCCGAAGGAGACGGCTGCCCACGCGCCCAGCGACGCGACGTAGAGGTTCAGCGGCCCCCCGGAGAGAGCGCTCTCCTCGAACTCCTCGACGCGTTCCGTGTCCGCGTCCTCCTCAACGACTTCCGGCTTCCGTGTGACCATCCCCGCGGCGACGACCGTTCCGACCGCGGCGACAGCGAACCAGGCGTATCCGACGATCGGAACGGCCACGTCGATGACGCCGAGTGCCCACAGCGCGGTGAATCCCGCGACGATGACCGCCAATACGCCGTACGTGCGGAACAGCTGTGTCACGAGTTGTCTCATGTGAGTCTAATTATTCAATTAATCTGTAATAAATCCACCGTTAAACAATGGGAGGTGACATAAAAGCGCGTGCGAATCGTGAGTCCGCAGTTCCTCGGCGAAGGTCGCCGACCGATGACGGCGATGTTCCGACCGTTCGTCACCCGGTCGGGAGGAACCGGACGTTCCGAACGACGGGAAAGACCGCAAAGAACGCGAACACGCCGGCAAACACGCGGAGACCGGTCAGAATAACGGTCCGCCACGAGAAACCGATCTCGGCCGGATCGAGAAACGCCCCGACGACGAGAACGGAGACAAGCGCGAGCACCCAGAGGGCGGCACCGATCCGCTCGATCGGCGGCCGGTAGAGCGCGTTCGGCGGCCACGTCGTTACATCCGGATCTCCGCCCGACGGGTCGCCCATACTCGATAGTTCTCACCTATTGACAAATAAGCCACTAATAATTTCTCGGTGAACAGGATTGTTTTTGCGTTCTGAAACGAACACCTTGCGTAAGGACACACGCTGCGTCGCTGGTAAGCCATCGCGGTTCAGCGCCACAGGGCGCTCCCACGGACCACCGGCCGGTTACAGGAGGCGGTCAGATCGGTCCGCGAGCAGCGAGACGTAGACGACGGTGTATGCCAGCGCGTAGCCCAGAAAGTGGATGTAGATGTTGACTCGTGGGCCCCCGGGCGTCGGCGTCGGGAAGCCCACGAAGGGGTATCCCAGCAGTACGACGACGGAGACGGCGAAGAGTTCCCCGTACACGGGGGTGTCGAGGGCTTGCGCGACCGTCCGTCGAAGCGATTGCGTCGAGTGGCGCTCCGCGAAGCGTCCGTAGGGGATTGCAACGGCCAGAGCGACCGAGGCGAGCCCGACCGAGGCGGCAGACACGGGGAGCGCGTGTACTGCGACGTACCCCGCGGAAGCGAGAAACAGCGCCGGCAGGTATCGACACGTATCGGCCTCGAACCGGTCGCCGACGACCGTCACGAGGGCGACGGCGACGTACCCGAACAGCGCCATGTTGATTCCGGAGAATCCGAAGCCGATCGCGTTCCGTGGGATTGCGAGGTTCAGACCGGACAAGACGAACGGGAAGGCGATCAGGAACGTCGCCATCGAGGCGAAAAAGAGGCGGCGACGCCCGCCGACGAGGCTGAGTCCGTAGGCCAGCGATGCCAAAAGGAAGAATCCGGTGAGATTCCCCACGAGGTGGTCCAACGTGAGGTGGACGTAGTGAGCGGTAAACGCCGTCAGCACCGTCGGCTCCGTGTACGAGAAGGCGTACGCCCGCTTTATCTCGGTCGGCAGCGAGAACACCCCGACCATGACGAGCGGCACGACGAGCAAGGCGAGCGCATCGGTAGCGACCCGTGATCCGTCGATCCCACCGAATCGAGAGCGAGATTGGGCCCGGCCGCTGGCGGGCAGTTCGCGAGCCTCGACTTCGCTGTTCGGAACGGTCACGAATCCCGATTATCGGGAGATCGGTATATCAGTTTGTCACAAATTATTGAAAATGAAATTCAGAGTGAGTATCGTATATGGCCTTTGGAAATGCTTTAGATGAGTTTTAGAGGGTTTCAGAGTAGCCTGTAGTATCAAAATTATTAATCTTGAGCGCGGGGAGTTTTGTGTTTTGAACGAAATGATAGTGGGGCTCACGCGATCGTTCGCGACTCGGCAATTCGTCCGTCGAGTGTCCGAAGCGGAGATCGCACAGGAGATGTCTCGTTGTGATCAGAGGGCCCGCGCGGTCCCTGTGGTATGACGCAGAAAAATCCGACCGAGTCGTCCGTCGACGGCTGCGGTGCGAACGAGAGGCGCGGACCGGTACGGTCCGACCTCGGTCGCTAGTTCTCTCTGCGGATCCAGACGACGGCCGCGGCCGCGAGCAGCGCCAACACCAGAAGGAGCGCGATCACGCCGGGGTTGAGTCCGGCGGGCTCCTCCGCGGGCCCGTCGGTGCCGTCGCCCGTTCCGTCGGTGCCATCACCCGCCTCCTCGACGGTGACGGTCGCGGTCGCGGTGTCGGTCTCGCCGGCGTCGTTCGTGACGGTCAGCTCCGCCGTGTACTCGCCCGGCTCGTCGAGCGTCGCACTGACGGTCTCGCCGGAGAGCGACCCGCCGTTCAGCGTCCAGTCGTACGCGGTGATCTCGCCGTACTCGGTCATCGACTCACTGCCGTCGAGTTCGATCTCGTCGCCCGCGGCCAGGGTGTCCGGCGTGACCGTGGCACTTGCCTCAGGCGCGCTCGTGGCGCTCACGGCGAAGTACGAGAATCCGGGCGTCTCCGTCTCGATGACGACGCCGGAGCCCGTCTCCGACACGATTTCGGTGTCGAGGGGCTGCCACTCGCTGTCCGAGAACCGGAAGACGCTGAGGTCCTCGGCGTCGGCACTGGTCTGGTCGAGTCGGCTCTGTGAGACCCGCTTGCGAATCGTCGCGGAACTGTCTTCGAGCGCCTCGTCGACGGTAATCTGCGAGACGGTCACGGACGCGCCGGGCGTGGGACCGGTCTCGTCGGACGTCCCGCTCAGCGACCGGACATTGACCGAGCCGGAGGTCTGGAAGTTGAACCGGATCGACTCGATATTGCTTTGCTCGCCGAACGTAGCCGTCGTCTGTCCAGTCTCCTCATCGAACTGGAGCGACGCCGTCTCCTCGAACTCGACGTCGACATCGGCCGGTGGCTCCGGCGGTTGGACATCGTCCGGCGGCGTCGCACCGCCGCCACCGTCGCCACCGACACCACCGCCGCCATCGCCACCGTCATCGCCGTCACCGTCTCCGTCACCATCACCATCTCCGTCACCATCACCATCTCCGTCACCATCACCATCTCCGTCACCGCCACCGCCGTCCGAATCAACGAGTGTGATGTCCTCGCGGGTCGTGCTGATCTCGCCCGTCTCCTGATCAGTGGCTACGTGGACGACGGTGTAGTTGCCGGTGTCCCACTCTTCGAGCGTCTCGACATCAAATACTGCCTGATCCGACTGGTCTCCGACCGCAGTCATCGATGACTGGATAACCGTGTTACCGGTAACATCAAGACTGGCTGCGTCGCCAGCCTGCTCACGGAAGTCGAGACCACTGACGAACGCGTTACGGAAGCTGAAGAACGTGTCCGCGCCAGACTGGATGTCGACCGTTCCGTTGAAGCGTTCGTCACTGAGTGTGTTCCCTCTGATCTCGGCGTTGGGCTGAACGTTTGCGACGCCCTGAACCGATTCAACGTCTGTTTCGAGCGTCACGTCTTCGGTACGGAGATCCGTCGAGAGATCGCCCGAAACGGAAATGGTGTGCGTCGTGGCGTTCACCGCGCCCTCGTCGAACACGAAAGCGGCGTGAGAGACCTGTTCCGCGTCGAGATTCGCCGTCGCGTCGACCGTCACGTTCTCACCGCGGACGACCTCGTCGTCGACGAAGATCTCCGATTCGGCCGCCTGTGCCACGGCGGTGTCGACCCCGACGACCGTCGTGTCGTTGAAGTCCGGTTGGTCCGCACCGTCGTCGAGGACTGCTCCGCCGACGTGTCCGATGACCACGTACGAGCCCGGTTCGTCGAACGTGACATCGGCCGTGGCACTGCCGCCTTCAATGGAAGTAGGAGACACCGTCTCGAACGTCACGAACTCCTTGACCTCATCGGAGGTCAACGTCTCGATCGTATTGTCGACGCTGATCTCTCGGTCCTCGGCTACTTTTTCGCCGAACTGCTCGAACTGGTCGGTTCCTTCGAAGTACTCGCGTACCAGCCCGAAGCTCACCTCCTCGCGGTTGTTGACCTCATCCTCGAAGGCTTCAAATCCGTCGACCTCGCTGAACGTCTCTCGAACCTCGTCGACGGTGACGTTTTCCGCGTCTAAGAACGCTCTCGTTTCGTCAGCATCCGGGTCGATGTGTGCGACGAGAACCCGGAGATTATCGCCATCAAAGTCAGAGGTCGCTGCGCCGTTGCGACCGCTGAAAGAGAACTCAACAGTCTCTGAATCATCCACAGTAAACACTCCCTCCTGTTCCGTGTTTATTGAAGGCTCAAAGGGAGCTACTTCCGAACGCACCCTCACAGTCGGACTCCCCACGGTTGTACTCGCGGCGGACCGATCGATCACGGCGGGACGCAGTGCTACACCCTCCCAAATTTCCAAGTTATCCGTGATGTTGATCACGGCGTCGGTGTTTGAGTGTCCGTTTGAGACGGAAGCGTCGGACAACGCGTCATGGTGCTGGCTCCCACTCGCGAGAGCCGCTCCCGCGGCCGGCCCGATCATCGAGATCACCATCAAGACGCTGAGAATTACTGCTAAAGTCCGCTGTGGGGCCCGACGTGTCATATTTCCTAATTCTATTCCGCATACAAAGATTTTTTGCTCCGGTATGATTACCAAGCGCGGTTGGGTTTCGGATCACTGGACGTCCGTTTTTGCGATATCAGACAGTACGACGTTTGTCCGTGTGGATCTTACATTTTGGACCAAAAGGCCCATTACGACACTAAGTATTGAGTGACATATGAGAACACGATCAGTGCTGTTCATTTTTTTACTGCTGTTAGGGATAGTCACGACGGTGGGACTGGTAACAGCCGCCGATTCGGGGTATGATATCGAGACCGAGTCAACCATCGCCGTTCCTGAAGAGAGTGAAACGATCAGTCAGGGAGGATTCAGCGTAACCGTCGAGAGCGCCAAAATCGCTGTTATCGGACCTGACGAGGATCTCGTCGTCGAGACCACCAGTCCGCGAGAGAACTCGTACAACGTGATATTTCTCAACGCGCAACAGGACGAGATCGGTAATAATGACTCCGTACAGGGAGACGCCGAGGTGGAGTTCTCGGCGGCGAGTGAACCGCCGGGGAGTTACGCCGTCATCATCAACGACCAGTCGATCGTTGACGCATTCCTCCCTGTAGTTATCGAAGCTCATCAAGTTGACAGTTTCACTCTCAATGGAGACCCCGCCGACGGCAGCGATATTGCTGCTGACGAGGAGGTCGACGTACGCGTCGAACTCACGGAGCTTTCTGACACCTCGATCAGCGGTGTCGAGCTAGTTCTGTGGACCGACGACTCAGACGAGGTACACGAGCTTGAACGGGTCGACGATCACACCTACGAGACTTCGATAGACCCCCCAGAGGAAGGAGAGTACCGAGCACACGTCAGGGTCCGCGGTGAGGAGTCCGCCGAAGGGGAGAAGGAACTGATCGGGCTAAGTGAGAATCGGGATGTCACTGTGTCCGCGTCGGACGGCGGGACCGGGGGAACCGGAAACACCGGTGGATCGACAGGGGGAGAAGACGGAACCGACGGTGGTTCAGCGCCTGACACGGGGACAGACACTACGGATTCCGCGAACGGGACCGATACCACGAACGGCACTGACTCCGCGAACGGGACCGATACCATGAACGGCACTGACTCCGCAAACGGGACCGATACCACGAACGGCACGGACACGGCGTCGGGGGCGACCGATGATTCAGCGGACGACTCGTCCGGTGGTGGTACGGATTCCGACGGGTCGACGACAGATACCAGCGACTCCACCGACTCGACGAACGACGACGACGGACCGATCGAACCGAACAATGAGACCGATTCGTCGGACGAAACGGCAGACAGTACGCCGCTGTACGCGATTCAGGGCGTCCTTCTGGCACTGATAGCCGGGGGAACACTGCGACGACTGCGCCGGGGCCGGTGACCGGTTCGCCGACTGACGAACTCCTCGCTGGGTTGTTCCATTCGAGCGGAAGGCGATCTCGCTTATTGGGCGCGACAGGAGACATCGCCGGGAGAGTGTTCGCAGGGTCTCTCACTGAAGCAGCTCGTTCGCGGAGGCCAGCCGCGTGACGCGCACCGCACCGACGACGCCGCCGACGAGCGCGAACCCGACGGCGACGGCCGCACCGGTGCCGTAGGCGTACGCGGGGACGCGAACGAGACCCTCGAACCCGGTGACTTCGAATGCGACGCGGTTGAGCCCCGCGGCGAGCGGGGGCGTCGTGACGGCACCGAGGAGGAACCCGACGATCGCGATCGCGAGCGCCTGTGCGACGGCCACGCCGACGACGCCGAGCCGCGTCGCGCCGACCGCGCGCAACACCGACAGCGTCTCGCGTTGGACGTAGACGATGGACAGGAGGAGGTTCAACGCGAGCGCTCCGCCGGCGACAACGCCGAGTACCGCGAGGCTCGCGCCGGCCGCCAACACCACCGCCTGCCGTTCGAGGACCTCAACGAGCTGTTCCTGATTCGTCCGGAACGTGTACGCAGGATGTTGCGCCGCGAGCTCCTCGCGGACGGCCGCCGGGTCCGCGCCGTCGACCGTCTCGATGGTGACGATCGTGGCCCGGTCGTCGTAGGCGTTGCCGGTGAGCGTCTGGAGCTCGCTCAGGCGGAGCGTGACGGTGCCGGTGCCGAGGAAGTTCGCGAACGTGGGCGAGATCCCGACGACCTCGAACTCGTTTTCGCGCGCGGTCTGGACCGTCCCGCCGACGTGGATCGTGTCGCCGACGCTGAGGTTGTACTTCTCCGCTAACGCGGGCGAGATGAGCGCCTGATACGTCATCTTGCCGGTGTAGTTCCCGCCGGCGTAGTGGGTGTCCGGTCCGGTGAACCCCTCCCCCTCGGCGATCGACACGGAGCCGCCCGCCCCGGGGGTGCCGCTGCCCATCGTGGTGTCGAACGCCTCGCCGTCGGGGCTGACGTACACGACCTGAAACGCCAGCGGGGTGGCCGTGCGAACGTCCTCGTGGGCGGCGATCTCGTCGGCGAGCGGGTGGGCGTTCGGGATCGGGTTCTGGAAGCCGCCGACCGTTCCCGGCGCGATATCGATCGGCCCGCCGGAGACCCACAGGTCGCGGCCGGACTGGTCGAAGGTCTCGCTGCCCGTCTCGACGACGCCGGCACCGACGCCGACGAGCAGCGTGACCGAAAGCACGGCGAGGGTCACGCCGAGGACGGCCAGCAGCGTGCGGGCTCGATCCGAGCGGAGTTGGCGGAGCGCGATCCAGCCGGTCCCCCAGAGGCGACGGAGCCGTTTCATCCCGTCAACTCCTCCAGCGTGTCGGTGCTCGCGGCCAGATACAGCGGGTACGGGGCCGCACAGAGACCGACGACGACCGCCGCGGCGAGGGTGTACGCGGCCAACCACGGCGGTCTCTCGGCGAGCGATCCGACGCCGATCGCGGAGGCGACGCCCGCGTTCACGCCGGCGGTCGCGACCAGTCCGAGCGCGACGCCCGCGATCCCGCCGAGGACGGCGACGGTGATCGTCTCGGAGACGACGACCGCGGCGCGCATGCGACCGGAGAACCCGACCGCGTCGAGGACAGCGAGTTCGCGGCGACCGGCTGTCAGTTCGAGCCCCATCATCGTCGCGACGAACGCGACCCCGATCCCGCCGGCGACCAGCGCCGCGGCCAGCGCCATCGCCAGCGGGAGATTCGTCGGCGTCGCCTCGGCACCGGCGATACCGGTCCGCGAGACGACTTCGGTGCCCGGGTAGATGTCCGCGAGGTCGGACTCCACCGACGGATTGGTCGTGCCGACGAGGATCTGGTCCGCCTCGTCGCTCTCGGCGAGGCCCGTCATCGACTGAAGCTCGGCCAGCGGTACGGCGATAGCGGGGACCTCGCCGAATCCGGCCGCCATCTCGCGGTCGTTGACCGCCGCGACCGTGAGCGACCGGTCCGAGCGAGCGACGCGAGCGGTGTCGCCGCGTTCGAGCCCCAGATCCGCGGCGACGCCCGGCGAGACCACGAACTCGTCCGACCGCTCGCCGCCGTACGTCCCGTTGGCGTAGTGAGCGTACGCGGCGTCGAGCGCGCTCACGTTCAGGTCGGCGACGCGACGGGGACGGTCGGGCGGGATCACCCCGACCGCGATCACGTAGGTCCGGTTCCCCGTCTCGGGGTTCTCCAGCCGCAGGGGACGTAGCGCCACCGGCGAGGCGTAGTCGATCCGGTCGTCGTTACGGAGGCGCTCGGTGACGGTGTGGACTTCGCTCAGCCGAGCGCCCTCCGCTTCGAGCGGGACGCTCCCGGACCCGCTCTCGTCCGGGACGATCCAGTAGTCGATGTCCTCGCTCTCGACGGTCGCGCCCGCGGCGAGCCCGAGCGAGATCCCCGTGACGACGAACAGCAGGCCGACCGCGACGGCGACGCCGGCGATACACACGGCCGTGCGGCCGGGAGCCGCCCCGCGCAGTCGCCCGATCACGCGGCGGACGCCGAGCCCGCAGGCCGCGAGGAGGCGACGGAGTCTCGCGGTCATGACTCCCGGCTCCCGTCCAGTAGTCGGACGACGCGGTCCGTGCGGTCGAGCGCGTGCGCGTCGTGAGAGGCGATCACGACCGCACGGTCGTCGCTGATCTCCGTGAGCAGGTCGAGCACCCGTTCGCCGGTGTCGTGATCGAGTTCGCCCGTCGGCTCGTCGGCGATCACGACCGCCGGGTCCGCCGCCAGCGCGCGGGCGATGGCGACGCGCTGCTGTTCGCCGCCGCTGAGCGTCCCCGGTCGATGGGCTTCCCTGTCGGCGAGTCCGACCGCGTCGAGCAGCTCGCTTGCTCGATCCCGGCGGCGACCGCGTGGAACGCCCCGCTGGACGAGCGGCAGGGCGACGTTCTCGCGCGCCGTCAGCGCCGGGAGGAGGTGGAACCGCTGGAACACCATGCCGAGGTTCGCGCTCCGGAACGCGGTCCGTCGGCGTCGCGACAGCGTCGCCAGATCCGTCCCGCGTATCTCGACGGATCCCTCCGTCGGCGTCGCGAGCCCCGCCAGCACGTGCAACAGCGTCGACTTGCCGCTCCCGCTCGGGCCCGCGATCCCCACCACCTCGCCGTCGTCGACGGCGAGCGAGACGCCGTCGAGGGCCGTGACCGTCCGGCCGCCGGACGCGAAAAGCCCACTGTCGCCGTCGTATCGCTGGGTGACGTCGGTACAGACGATCGCCCGGGAGGCCGCGGAATCCGACGACGTCGGCGTGGAAGGCTCGCTCATTCGGACGGTGGTGACCTCGGAGCGATCGAATAAAAACCCGCGGTCTCAGTGGGTCGGTGCGTGCGGTTCGTCGGCAACGGACTCACTCGACGTCGACCCAGAGGTGAAGCTCGCGGTACGCGTTGTCGCCGGTCGGCTCGGCCGGTGGCTCCCCCCGATAGAGGAGGTACTGGACGCGGAGGTCCTCGCCGGTCCGCGTCGGGCGGAGCGCGTGCCGCTCGTGGTGGGTCTCGTTGTGCGCGACGGTCGCCGAGAACCGGTCGAGTTCGGTCCGGTCGAGCACCGTCGTCGAGTTGTTCGCCGTCTCGGCGTCCTGAAGCTGGACGACGACGGTGTAGCTCGTTGCCTCGTACTCGTTGTTCCCGATGCCGACGGTCAGTTCGGCGGCCTCCCCCCGCTCCATCGTCTCCGGATAGCCGTCTGCGACGAGCTCGCCGTCCGAGTTCTCGGTGAGGAGATAAAACTCCGTAAACTGCTCGCCCTGCGGCGGGACCGCGACCGCGTAGCCGACGCTACCGACCGCGAGGAGCACGGAGACGGCGAGGAGGGCGTTGAGCGCCGCGTCCGTCCGGTCGTCGGGCTCGAACAGCTCCCGCCGGCCGGCGGCGAGCCACTCGCGGTACGGGACCGCGAACCGCTCGGCCTCGGGGAGGTCCCACCGACGCCGCGCGGCGACGGCGACGCAGCCGAGCGTGAAGCCGGCGACCGCGGTCGCGACGGGAACGAGCCGAATTCCCCACGGGGTGAAGTTCAACACGAGCCCGATCAGCGGGACGACCGCGATTGAGAGCCCGAACGACAGCGCAACGCGTTCGATCCCGTCGATCCCCGACCGGTCGGACGACCTGAGGCCGGCCGTCGCACTCGTCGAGTCGGCCTCCGACGCGCGTTCGGCCGCCGCGGTGCCGGGTACGGGACTGGGCTCGTCACCGGCCTCCACGGTCGATCCCGCCGCGTCAGACGCGTCCGCGGTCGACGCCTCCGCGTCCAACGCGTTCTCGGAAGTCGACGACTCCCCGTCGGACGCCCCCGTCCCGGCCTCGGGGAAGAGCGCGGCGATGAAGGCGTAGCCGGGGAGGAACAACACGAACGCGAGCCCGAAGGCCGCGCGGAGCGGGGTCTCGTTGACGACGGGGACGAACACCGTCGCGAGCGTTGCCAGCGTGAACACGACCGTCGCGGCGAGGTCGGCCGGGAGCCGGCGGACCGGCCCGGGGAGCAGCAGCCACGCGTCGCGTCGGTCGACCATACATCACGCAAACGACACGGCGGACAAAAGCGACTCGGTCACCGCGGCGATCGAGTCCGGTCACCGCCGGGAGGAAACGGGGTATCGTACCACAGGATTGATATCTTCTCGCGCGAAGTCGGGACACAATGGCACTCGGGAGGCGGCAGCGGTTCGTGTACGGGGTCGTCGCCTGGATGCTCGCGGCGATCCTCCTGCTGGCCGCGCTGGGATCGCTGTCGCTGGAGCTGTTCTTCGTGGTGTCGCTCATCGGCCTGCTCGTCGTCGTCGAGCTGACTGCGCCGTTCAACGTGACGCCGCGCTGGCGGCGTCGGCTGCTCCCGGTGATCGCGGTCGGGCTCGCCGGGTTCGGCTACATCGTCGTGCGCCGGATCCTCGAGATTCTCCCGGAGGGGCTCGTGTAGATGGACACACCACCGATCCCGCGGCTGGTCCTGTACGCGCTGGCGCTCGTCCTCGCCGTCGCGCTGGTCGTCGCCGCGAGCACGACCACGGCCGCCTTCGGCGCGTACAACGTCGAGTGGGACGGGACGAGCGACTTCCGCGAACTCGCCGATCAGGAGTCAGAGAGCCGTGTCGCGCTCGGGACGGGTGCGTACGAGACGGCCGACCCGAACGGAACCGTCGCGGTCGCGCTCGCACCCGCGAGGGAGTACGGCGAAAACGACTCGCGGCGCGTCCGCGAGTTCGTCGCGGCCGGCGGCACGCTGGTCGTCGCGGACGACGTCGGCCCGCACGGCAACCGGCTCCTCGGCGACGTCGGCGCGACCGCGCGGTTCGACGGGGCGCAGCTGCGCGACGAGCGCAGCTACTACCGAGCGCCGTCGCTGCCGATCGCGACGAACGTCACCGAGACGCGGTACACCGCGGGCGTCGACCAGTTGACGCTAAACGGGGCGACCGCGGTGGCGATCGGGACCGCGACGACCGGAAACGGGACCGGGCCCGCGAACGGAACGACGAGGAACGCGACCGGACCCGCGAACGCGACGAGAACCGGAAACGCGACCGGACCCGCGAACGCGACAGCGATCGTCACCACGTCGCCGTTCGGCTACCTCGACCGCAACGCGACCGGGAACCTGTCGGCCGACGACGAACTGGGGGCGTACCCGGTCGTCACCGTCGAGTCGGTCGGCGACGGGCGGGTGATCGCCGCCGGCGACCCGAGCCTCTTCATCAACGCCATGCTCGACCAGCCGGACAACGAGGCGTTCGCGAGCGGGCTCGTGACCGCCGGCGACCGCGTCCTGCTCGACTACTCGCACGCGGGCGACCAGCCGCCGGTGGCCGTCGCCCTCTTGGCGTTCCGGTCGTCGTCGCTCCTCCAGGTGCTGGTCGGTCTGCTCGGCGTCGGCGTCGTGTGGGGATACGGACACCGTGGCGGCGGCCTCGGCCGCGCGGTCGGCCAGCGGCTCGACGCCCTGCTGTCGCGACGCTTTCAGGCACGGCTTCCGCCGTGGCTCCTCGGCTCGGGAGAGCGGGGAGGGCCCGCGGTCGACGAGGCGGCCGTCCTCGACGCGCTCCGGAATCGCTACCCAGAGTGGGACGAGACGCGACTTCGCAACGCGATGACAGACGTTTTGTCCGAGCGGGACGCAGGGAGAGAAGATGAGTAGCCCCGAGGCGGTGTACGACGCGATCCGGGAGGCGACGAGCGACGTCGTCGTCGGCAACGACGACGTACTCGAGGGACTCACGATCGCGCTGCTCACGGACGGCCACGTGCTCTTGGAAGGGGTCCCCGGCGTCGCGAAGACGACGATCGCGAACGCGTTCGCCCGGGCGCTCGGCCTCTCGTACGGTCGGATCCAGATGACCCCGGACATGGTCCCCGCCGACGTCTCGGGGACAAACGTCTACCAGCAGGCGACGGGGGAGTTCCAGCTCCGCAAGGGGCCGGTGTTCTCGAACGTGGTGGTCGCCGACGAGATCAACCGCGCCACGCCGAAGACCCAGAGCGCGCTCTTGGAGGCGATGGAGGAGTCGACGGTCACCATCGAGGGGGAGACGCTCCGGCTGCCGCAGCCGTTCATGGTCGTCGCCACGCAGAACCCGATCGAGATGGAGGGGGTCTTCGAGCTACCCGAGGCCCAGCGGGACCGCTTCCAGCTCAAGTACACCGTCGAGGTGCCCGGTCGCGCCGACGAGCGGGAGGTGCTGGATCGGTTCGACGACGCGCCGGGCCTCGACGCCGACGCGGTCCCGCAGGTGATCGAGCCGGAGGACGTGCGGACCGCAAGCGAGGCCGTCACCGACGTGTTCGTCGCGGATCCCGTCAAGGAGTACATCCTCGACATCGTCGCCGCGACCCGCGAGTCGCCCGCGCTGCGGTACGGCGGCTCGCCGCGCGCGACGCTCGCGTTCCTCGCCGGCGCGAAGGCGCGGGCGGCGATCCGCGGCCGGTCGTACGTCATCCCCGACGACGTCAAGGCGCTCGCGCCGCCGGTGCTCGTCCACCGCGTGATCCGGACGACCGACGCGGAACTGGCCGAGCGCTCGGTGGCCGCGATCGTCGAGGAGGTCGTCGAAAGCGTCGCGCCGCCGGGCGCTGACGCGTCGTTCGCCGAGACGGAGACAGCGAACGACGGAACGGAACCGATCAAGGAGAGCGACGAGGGGAAACAGGACCCGAAGCCGTTGACCGACGGTGCGGAAGTGGAAACGGACGAAGCGGAATCCGAGACGGACTGAACAGACACCAGACATCCGGGCGAAGCGTCGGGGATGTCTCCGCAAATGACATGATCGAGGAGCAACGCGATTCGGTTTCCCCACCGATCACGCCGAGTCGGATCCGGGTGCGAACCTGAACTACGACGCCGTCGACTCCGTCCGCCGCTGCGTTTCTTCCTGCTCCGCCGTCGCCGTCGAACGCTCGTCCGCCGCGTCCGCGTGTGGCTCGTACCGACAGGTGACCGTCAACGGGTCGTCGTCGGTCACGTCGACCCGGACGGGCGCATCGACGGTGCGGACCAGCGCCACGGCGAGTACGGACGGGATCGGGTGATCGAAACCGGTGGGGTCGCCGAGGCCGGCCCCCTCGATCTCGAACGTGACGCGGTTCGTCTCAAGGTCGACGTCGTGAGCGACGCTGTCGGCGAGTTCGAAGAGCTCGACGAGCGCGTCGGCCGCCACCGCGGCGGTCGTCTCGGGCGTCGCGTCGACCGACCGGTCGTGAGCCGCGTCCAGATCCTCGAACAGCGGTTCCCCGGTGGGGTGAAACGCCACGCCGCCCCGCTCGTCCGCCTCCGGAACGACGAACAGGTCCGTCAGGTCGGTCGGATCGGGAAGAGGCTCGTCCGCGCGTCGCGGGACGAACAGCCGGACGCCGTCCGATCGGTCGGACCCGTCGGTAGGCACGTAGGCCGGGTCCCCGCGGAGTCCGAGCTCGTCGATCGCGGCGTCTCGGTCGGCGCGCAGCGCCTGAACCACGCGAGCGCCGACCCGGGCCGAGACGAACCGCTCGGGGGTGAGGACGTACGTGAGCACGCCGGCGAAGACGCCGGTCCCGCCGAGCGCGAACAGCACCGTCCGGGCGTCGGGTAACGCGAGCCCGCCGACGAGGCCGACGAGTCCGACGGCGAACAGCCCGAGGGCGGTCCGGCGGTAGGCCGCCTGTCGCGCTCGGGCGTACTCCTCGCGGAGCTGCCGGTTCTCCGCTTCGAGCGCGGCGAGGCGGACCTGTCGGTCGGGGAACTCTCTCGGGTCCGGCGCGTCCGACTCCCCGGAGTCGGATTCTTCTGCCGTCGCCGCGCCTCCAGGAACGTCCATACTGTCTGCTCTGGATTTCGGGGGTCGCGGGTTTACTCTTTTGGCTCCGCACCGACCAGTCCGAGCCTGACCAGCGTCAGCCGGCGGGCGAGGTAGGTCCCGAGCGCGACCGCCAGACAGAGGAGCCCGGCCGCCGCGAAGTGACTCTCTCGCAGACCGACCGCGACGACGCCCAGCAGAACGGCGTACGCGGCGAGCGTCCCGACGACCGCGTTCGGAAGCGATCGGTCTCGCGCGGGCTGGGTGAGGACGACGAGGAGCGCGAGCTGCGCAACGCCGACGGCGATCCGGTCCTCGACCGTCACCGCCACCGACAGCGCGAGCTGGCCGACGACGAATGCGAGCGAAGCCGGGAGCAGGAGCGCCACACAGAGCAGGACGCCGGCGAGGACGGCGTCGCGGACCGTCCCGGTCGCCAGCACCGCGCCGAAAACGACGAGGAGTCCGGCGACGCCGAGCGGATCGCGGGCGACGCGAGATCCGACCGATCCCGTCAGATCTCCCGGCGCGTCGCTCGGCGAGGACGCCATCAGCGGACCGCCGCCGGTCGTTCCCGACGGTGTGCGAGGACCGCGTCGACGCGCGTTTCGGGAGCGACTTCGAGCGCGGTGACGCGGGGGTGTGCGTCCAGGTCGCGACGCAGTTGTTCGAACGCGAGGTACCGGTCGTACGCGCCGTCGAGGTCGGTCACGTCGGTCGACTCGAACAGACAGCGCGGCGTCAAAAAGACCATCGCCCGCCCGCCGCCGGCGATCGCCGTCTTGACCGCCTCTCGGAGCGCGGCGGGCTCGTCGTCGCTCGTGGCGATCACGACCAGTCCGCCCGTCTCGATCCGGTTGCGGATCCGCCGGACGCTCCCGACGAGCGGGTCAGCGCGGGCGCGCCTGACGTACCGGGTCGGATCGCCGACGTACGCGCCGAGCACGCGGGCGAAGGCGCTGTCGTCACCCTCGATCCGGTCGGCGATCGCTCGGACACGGGACGCAGATTGCGCGCCGTACGCCGCCTCGTCGGCCGTCGGAACGAGGTCGTACAGCGCCGCCTCTGTCTGCGCGTGCGGCTCCGTGGTCGTGTTCGAGCGAACGGACTCGGTGACCCCCTCGCGGCCGACCGCGTCGAAGTCGATCGGATCGTTCCGGTCCGCAGCGGTTCGGACGATGCCGACCGCGACCTCGCGAGCGTAGTCCAGCATCGTCTCGCCGGGCGGTCCGACCGCCATCCGGCCGCGGTGGTCCACGACGAGCGCGGTGCGACGGTCCGTCTCTCCCTGCGTCTCACGGACGTAGACGTCGGCCAGCCGGGCGGTCGCCTTCCAGTCGATCCGCCGAACGCTGTCGCCGGGGACGTACTGTCTGATCTCCTGTGTCGTCACCCCCGGGCCGGGCCGTTCGGACTGGTGTTCCCCGTACGCGTTGCGGATTGCTTCCCCGCCTTGGCCGACGTGGACATCGAGCGGCTGCGGTCGCACCGTTACGGTCGGCGTCGGCCCGCGATCGACCGTCGTGCGATACAGCCCCGTCGGATCGCGCATGTGTATCCTCGGCACGGGAAACGCGAACCGACCGGCGACGGGAAACGACACGTCGAACGCGGCCTCGCCCGCCACCTCATCCGGATCGAGTGCGACCGTTTGCTCCCCGGCGCTGCGTTCGACTCCCACCGGAGCGTCGGCGCGAACCGACAGCGGAACCGTCGCCGTTTCGGGCGGGCGACGAGCCGCGAGGGCGACGGACACGGGGGCGTCGACGAACGCGTCCGCGGCGGAGATGGTGTACTCGACCGTGATTCGGTCGCCGAGGCGGGCAAAGGCGCGGCTCGACGCGGCGGCGACGCCGACGAGCCACGCGCCGACCCCCGCCGCCGCGACCAGAAAGATCGGCCGCTCGGCGACGACGCCGAGCGCGGCGAGCACGAGTCCGGCCCCGACGGACGCCCACCAGCGGCTCGTGACCTCCATTGGCTGTGACTCAGGGCGTGATCTCTTGAAAGTTGGCTTCCGGACGGCGACGAGACGCCGCCGATCGCCGCGTCGGGTTCGACGTGCCGGCGAGTCGTCCGATCCGGGGTCTCGTACGCTTTATATCGGTCGGGGTCGGAATGCGAATGTGTCGGCACGCTATCAGGGGCTCGCAGTGTTCGCCGCGGCGATCGTCATCGTCGTCGCCGTCGTCGGGGGAGTCGGTGCCGCTCCCACGCCCGGTCCGGGGGCGGACTCCGGCAACGAGACGGCCGACAACGGGACGCTCGCCCCGCACCAGGACCCCGATGAGGTCCGGGAAGACGGCGATCCGGGACGCGTCGCGGACTACCTCTCGGCGCGGCTCGGCGCGCGGTTGAACGAGAGTGCGGTCGCGATCAGCGACAGGGAGTTCGAGCAGGCGCAAGCGCTCCTCGACGAGGGGTACGACGAGGACCTCGCGAAGTACGCGACCGTCGCCAGCGACATCGACGAGGAAGAGCTCGCGACGCAGTTCAACCTGACCCGCGAGGAGCAGGCGTCGCTGGCGGAATCGCTCCGGGAGTCGGAGGAGCTCGCCACGGAGTACCAGCGCGCGGCCGGGAACGACGACGAGCGCGCTCGGGAACTGGCGCGGGAGCTGGTAGCGCAAGCCGAGGAGATCAATCAGACGACAGCCGGACTCGAAGACCGATACGGCGTCCTCGAAAACGGGACCGGCGTCGAACTCGACGGAGCACAGACCGCGATCGAGGAGGTTCGTCAAATGACCGGCGAGGCGGTGGCGGCGATCCAAGCCCGAGAGTTCACCGAGACGCGCCTCGTCGCCGAGACGAACCGGACCCGGATCGCGGCCGACGAACCGGCGAGGATCTCGGGCCGACTGACGACGGCGAACGGAACGCCCATCGAAAACGGCACCGTGCGCGTGCGACTCGGCAATGACACCGTGACGACCGAGACCGGACCAAACGGGACGTACACCGCGACGTACCGACCGATCTTGGCACCGTTGAACGCGTCGGCGGTCACCGTTGGGTACGCTCCCGAGCCGAGCGACCCGTACCTGCCTGCGACCGACACGGTCGCCGTCTCGATCACCGAACAGGCGGAAACGTCGATCGAACTGGAGAACGCGAGCGCGACGGCCGGGTTCGACGACACCGTTCGCGCGACCGGGGCCGTCGATGTCGCCGGCGTCGATCCGGGCGCAACCGGCGGGATCCCGGTGACGCTCAGTCTCGACGGGCGGCGACTTGCGACCGGTGAGACCGGTCCGAACGGACGCGTCGACCTCCAGGGGACGGTTTCGGCAACCATCCCGACGGGGGAAAACGAGTTCCGGGTGGCGATCGACCGGCGAAACGCGGCGATCGCTCGATCCACGGCCGTGACAACGCTTTCTGTCCGAGAGACGGCGACGGCGCTCTCGGTCGACGCGTCGATCGACGCGGCTGACGGTGGGAGTGAGGAAGGAAGTGACGGCCCCGACGACGGAGAGGCGGACACCCTGACCGTGTCCGGGCGTCTGACCACCGACGGCGGGGACGACCCCGGGCGCGGACTCGCGGGCCGGAGCGTCGCGCTCGCGGTCGACGGGACCGACATCGGTTCCGTCGAGACGGACACGGACGGGACGTACCGGACCACGGTCGCGGTGCCGGAGACGGTCACCGGCGGCGATCAGGTGTCGCTCACCGCGAGCTTCGACGGGACCGGAACGAACCTCGCCGAGAGCGTCGCGGAGGGCCAAGTCACCGTGCCGGCGACCGGCAGCGAGACGGATTGGCCGGAGATCGACCCCCTCGTCGTCGCCGGATTCGGAGCAGCACTCGTCGCGCTGGGGGCCGTCGTTCTTCTCCGGCGACGGACGGGAGATGCGCTCGAAGGCGCGAGACCGGGCACGGACGCGACGAGAGCCGGCACGGCGACCGCAGGCGACGAGACGAAAACGCAGACCGCCGCGACTGACCCCGTCACATCGCTGGTCGAGCGCGCACGAGCCGAACTGGCCGCCGGCCGGCCGGACGAGGCCGCCCGGATCGCCTACGCGGCGGTCCGGGCTCGACTCAGTCGGTCGACGGACGACACCGCGGCGACCCACTGGGAGTTCTACCGGCGGCGGCGCGACGACGACGGAGTGGATTCGGACGGGCTCAAGGCGGTCACGGAGGCGTACGAGCAGGCGGCGTTCGCCCCGCACAGCGTTCCTTCGGAGACGGCCGACAGCGCCGTCGACGCGAGCGACGACGTCGCCGATACTCGGTCGTCAGTGAGCCGAAGCGACGACTGAACGAGGCCGTCTCGCGGGCAGCCTCCGCGCTCTTTCGGTTCTACGGAGAGCCCGACCGAGACGACCGCTCCCGGCGGCGGCGACACTTCGCACAGCGCGCGGCCGCGGAGAGCCCGCGCACGATCGGTCGGCCGCAGTCACACCGCGGTCGAGATGACGATCCACCCATGCGTCACCGTCGCTACCGCGCGTATATAAACATCGTCTGGTGAAACATATTAATTCCTAAACCATTGTCCGGCGAACGGGTTCATGCCGGGGGCGGGTCCGTGGTCGTCGGGCCGCGCCGTGGTCGTCGGCCGCGCGCAGAAGCCCAGTGCCATCCGGACGGTCGTGGATCAAAGAGCGGTCGAGATTGTGGATCGTTCCCACTTCACTGGAGTTCCGGTGATCGATCGGGTACCTCACCCGGACCAGACCGACAGCGATTCCAGTACGGTTATATTGATGACAGTACGGGGAGTAGACATGCAGGACGCTCGAATTCTGGTGACCGGCGGCGCGGGCTTCATCGGGTCGAACCTCGCGAACCACCTCGCCGACGCCGGCAACGACGTGTTGGCGCTGGACAACGGCTACCTCGGCACCGAGGGGAACCTCGACGAGGCGGTCGAGTACGTCGACGCGGACGTCCTCGACGAGGATCTCCCGACGGACGTCGACGTCGTGTTCCACCTCGCCGCGCTGTCGAGCCGGCAGATGCTCGAAGAGAACCCGCGAGAGGGCGCGCGCGTGAACATCGAAGGGTTCGTGAACGTCGTCGAGCAGGCGTACGCGGACGGCTGTGACACGGTCGTGTACGCCTCGACCTCGTCGGCGTACGGCAGTCGAACCGAGCCGAGCCCCGAGGACATGGACTTGGAGGCCGCGACGGGATACGACGCGTCGATGCTCGGGCGGGAGCGCTACGCCGAGTACTACAACAACTTCTACGACGACCTGACGTGTGCGGGGATGCGCTTCTTCTCGGTGTATCAGGGCTACGCCGGCAACGAGGCGCACAAAGGCGAGTACGCCAACACCGTCTCGCAGTTCGCCGACAAGATCGCGAACGGCGAGTCGCCCGTCCTCTGGGGCGACGGGAGCCAGACGCGCGATTTCACGCACGTCGACGACATCGTCCGCGGGCTGATCGCGACGGCCGACCACGGACTGACCGGCGTGTACAACCTCGGCACCGGCGATCCGTACTCGTTCAACGAGATGATCGACCTGATCAACGACGCGCTGGGGACGGACGTCGAACCCGAGTACGAGCCGATTCCCTTGGAGAACTACGTCCACGACACGTGCGCGGACATCTCGAGGATCCGCGAGGCCACCGGGTGGGAACCGGAGATCGACTTCGAGGACGGCGTCGCACGGGTGTGTGAGCCGTATCTAGACGCGTAGCGATCGAACGCGTCGAAGGTCTCACGACAGCGAGTGGATGTCTGTAAGATTATTCACTCAGAAAGAAAATTTCATATAGTTGTACTGATGTACGACACGTATACGATCTTTGTAGCTCATGGCGTCCACTACTACCGCTCCATCGGAGTCGGAGTCAGAACTTGCCCGTGACGACCCGCTTAGCGCCGACGAACTCCTCGTCGACCGAGAGTCGGCGACGACACCGGAGCTGTCGGTCGTCATGCCGACGCTGAACGAGGAAGAAGGAATCGAGACGTGTCTCAACTGGATCAAGAGTGCCGTCGAGGAGCTCCAGCTCCCGACGGAGATCATCATCAGTGACAGCTCGACGGACCGCACGCCGGAGATCGCCCGAGAGATGGGCGCGATCGTCGTCGAACCCGACGGGAAAGGGTACGGCTACGCCTATCGGTACGCCTTCGAGCGGACGCGTGGCCAGTACATCGTCATGGGCGACGCCGACACCACGTACGACTTCACGCAGATCCCGCGGCTGCTCGACCATCTCGAGAAGACGGGCGCTGACATGGTGATGGGGAGCCGTCTCGACGGAGAGATCAAAGACGGGTCGATGCCTACGCTCCACCAGTACGTCGGAAACCCACTCCTGACCCAGTTCCTGAACGCGTTCTACGAGGCCGGCGTGAGCGACGCCCACAGCGGCTTCCGGATCTTCACCCGCGAGGCGTACGAGCGGATGGAGTTAGAGACCGACGGCATGGAGTTCGCCTCGGAGATGATCATGGACGCCGGCGCGAAGGACCTCCGGATCGCCGAGGTACCGATCGTGTATCACGAGCGGGAGGGCGAGGAGACGCTCGACAGCTTCCGTGACGGCTGGCGACACGTCCGGTTCATGCTCGTGAACGCGCCCGGCTACCTGTTCTCCGTGCCCGGGGTGTTGCTGGCGCTGTTCGGCGCGGCCGTGATGGCGGTCGCGCACACGGGCGTCGCGCTCGGCGAGGTGACGCTCGGCGTGAACTCGATGATCGCCGGGAGTCTCTTCACGATCCTCGGGATTCAGGTCGGGACCCTCGGCGTGTTCGCGACCGTCGCCAGCGACCCGATCCAGAAACCCGGCGACGCGGTGACCTCGTGGGTGTCGACGTACGGAACGCTCGAACGCGGCGCGACGGCCGGCCTGATCGTGTTCGCCGCCGGGGGCAGCTACGCGACCTGGCTGATCGTCGACTGGGCGCTGAACGGCTTCGCCGCCGTCCCGTTCACGACGAGCGGGCTCGTGGCGTTCACCGCGATCGTGGTCGGCGTCCAGCTCGTGTTCTCGTCGTTCTTCTTCAGCGCCGTGAACTAGGGCAGCCCGCTCGGAGCGGGCTCCGAAGACGGAAGAGTCCGTCTCCGTGACGATCAGTCGGCCGACGGATCGGAATCGACGTTGGTGAGTTCGAACCGTGCGCCGCCCGCGGTCCCGTCGGTCACGCGGATCGTCCAGCCGTGCGCCTGGACGACTCGGTTCACGATCGACAGTCCGAAGCCGGTTCCCGCCGCGGCGGTCGAGTATCCGGCCGTGAACACGTCGCCCCGGTCGTCCGCGGGGATCCCCGGTCCGTCGTCCGCGACGTAGAAGCCGTCGGGCAGGTCCCCGACGGTGACGGTGACGCCCGTTCCGGCGTGTTCAACGCTGTTCCGGAAGCAGTTCTCGAACAGCTGCCGGAGTCGACTCGGGTCAGCGCGGAGCGTCAGGTCGGTCTCGTTCACGAGCGCGGCATCGGCGGTCTCGACGGTCCCCCAACAGTCGTCGACGAGCGGCGCGAGGTCGAGCACCTCCGTCTCGGTGACCTGGTCGCCGAGCCGCGCGAGCCGCAGGAGGTCGTCGATCAGTTCCTCCATCCGGTCGAGCGCGTTCATCGTGTCGTCGAGGTACGCGCTGTCACGCTCGTCGGACGCCAGCTCCACGTTCCCCGCCGCGACCTGAAGCGGGTTCCGGAGGTCGTGTGAGACGATACTGGTGAACTCCTCAAGCCGGCGTTTCTCCCGTTCGAGCTCCCGCTCGCGTCGCTTCTGGTCGTCGACATCGAGGTGGATCCCCACCGCCCGGACCGGCTCGCCGTCGTCGCGCTCGACGATCGTTCCGATATCGCGGATCCACTTCCAGTCGCCGTCCGCGGTGCGCATCCGGTGTTCCGTGTCGTAGTACTCGGTCTCGCCGTCGACGTGCTCCGCCAACGCCGCCTCGACGGCGGCGAGGTCGTCCGGGTGGACGCGATTCTCCCACGTTTCGAGCCGCGGCTCAAGCGCTGACAGCGAGTAGCCGAGCATCTCGGCCCACTTGTCGTTGAACCGCACGGCGTCGGTCCGCATGTCCCAGTCCCAGACGCCGAGGTTGGCTCCCTCGATGGCGAGTTCGAGGCGAGTCGTCGTGCGTTCGAGCCGCGACGCCTGATCCTCGCGGTCGGTGACGTCCCGAACGGTACAGACGAGTTCGCCGCCGTCGGTCAGCGAGACGGCCCGATCCGCGGTGAACGTGCTGCCGTCCGCCCGGCGACCGACCGTCTGACCGTGCCAGCTCCCGGCTTCCCGTACGGTCGATCGGATCTCGGTGCGGAGGTCGGGGCTCACCTCGTCGGGAAAGACACGCTCCCAGTGGTCGCCGATCAGGTCCTCGGCGTCGTAGCCGTACAGCGCGGCGTACGCCTCGTTCACGAAGGCGAATCGCTCGTCGTCCAAGATGGCGATCCCCTCCTGTGCGGTTTGGATCGCGTCGATGTGGCGTCGTCGTTCGCGCTGAGCGACGACGCTGTCGACGGCGTTGTGGATCCGGTTCGCGAGCACGGCGTACTGGCTCGAATCGCCTCCCTTCTGGAGATAGTCCGTGACGCCGGCCGCGATCGCGTCGCTGGCGACGGCCTCGGACCCGCTTCCCGTGAACAGGATCACGGGGAGGTCGGGATACTCGTCGCGGATGGCTTCGAGGAACGCGACCCCGTCTCGGCCCGGCAGCTCGTAGTCGGAGACCACACAGTCGATAGCGGTGGCAGCGAGACGATCGAGCCCCGTGTCCGCATCCGTCGCCGTCTCGACCGTCAGGCGTCCGCTCTCGGCTTCGAGCAGGGCCGCCGCCGTCTCGACGAGCTCCGGGTCGTCGTCCACGTAGAGCACGTGAATCGTCTCCGAACGCGTGATCGCAGACGCCGCCATTCGTCACCAACACATCAACCAGACAATATAAATGTTACAGATAAGCGGTGGTCGCCGGGTGAGTACGCGGCAGCCGGTGATCCGCCCGCTTGCGATCGTCAACGGTTAGCCGCGTCCGAGCGACGGAGACGATATGGATCCGGTGACACACGGCGCGGTCGCGTATCTGCTGTACGTCGCGTACGCGGCGGCAACCACCCGCCGGCTGCCGGTCCGCTGGGCGCTCGTGCCGCTGGCGGTCGGCAGCCAGTTCCCGGACCTGATCGACAAACCGCTCGCCTACTGGGGCGTGTTAGTCTACGGTCGCTCGCTCGCGCATTCGGTGTTCGTGCTGTTCGGCGTGTGCGGCGGTCTCTGGTGGGTCATGCGGTCCGAGTCGACCCCGGTCGGCGATCGGATTCCCGACCGGCTGCGTGAAGTCGCGCCGGCCGCGTTCGCGGTCGGGTACGTCGCGCACCTGCTCGGCGACGCCTGGGGTGGACTGCTCGCCGGCGACCTCGCGTCGATGCGGTTCCTCGCGTACCCGTTGGTCAGCGTCCCCCGAAGCCCGAGCGACGACATCGCCCCGTGGGTTCGCGTCCTCGAGATCTACCGCGACCCGGCCGCGGCGGTCCAGATCGAGATCGTCGCGGCCGCGCTCGTCACGTTCGTCGGGCTGCGGCTGTGGGCGGCTCGACGCGGCCAGTGGCCGAGACGCGAACCGTGAGCCGATGGAACGTAGTAGTTGACGAGCGCGAGAGAAATCGACGAAGAGCGAACAGCCCAGACGACTCGCCGAGACTGCGAGCGACAGGTCGAAACTACCCGTCGAGCTCGCGGGCGAACACGCGCTCGTCGCACGTGTCGCATTCAAGCGCGGTCTGCCACCCCTCGTAGGCGTGGTCGCTTGGCGGCACGCTGACGACATCGATGTCCGTGTCGCCACACTCGGGGCACTCGGCGGGGAGGGGCATACGCCGCCCTGTCACGTCATCACATATTAATGGTCCGTATTAGGAATCCAAGTGGTTTCAGTTTGATACTATGTGTGTCGCCGGTCCGGTCGTTGGACCCGGGACGCAGGCACGCGTCGTCACCGAATTCAGTGGCAGTAAGTACTAACATGTCGGACCAATAGCGTGGTGCTGGTGGTTAATTCACAGCGGTACAAGCCCGGAAGCCCACGACTTCAGTCGTAGGTCACTGACGGTTGATCTGGATCTGCTGGGTCCGCCCGTCCGGTGCGGTCTCTACGAGATCAAGCTCGGAAAGCAGTTTGACCGCCTTTGAGATCGTTCCCTTATTCGCCCCGGTGAGGCTTACGAGTTCCCTCATCGTATATTTCGCATACGGCCGGTCGATGAGAACAGCAAGAACGTCCTGTATCGCTTGGTATCGGAATACCCGCTCCTCCGGAAACGGGTCCCACAACTCTATCGAGACCGACACTTTCCGATTAGGAAACAATAGCAAAACTCTGCTAGTGAACTGGTCCAAGTACAGTGGGCAACGATCGACGCGATAGGGGTAGAGTGCTGGCGGTTCGACGTGGAATATCTCGAGGAGTGGAGGAGGTAGAGCGGCGGTTGTAGGAGAGTAGGAACGTACCTCTCGACAGCGAGGGAGACCGCTCGCGGATCCTATATCCATGAACAATCGTGTGAGACAGAGTTATATCATGGGAGTTGTTGACAAGCCATCATATGACCGAAAGTGCTCGCGGTGAACTTGAGCGGGTGACCACGCTCGTCAGTGGCCTCGAGGCTGCTGGCCACGCTGTTACAGATCTTGACGTGTCGGTGGCACCGGCGACCGAGAGCACAGTCACCGTCGAGATTGCGCTCGGTGGCACGGCAGCACTCGATGAGACGGCACTCCGCATCGACGACGCACGGCTCGTCGGAGACACCTTAGAGCTCACCGCTGCGGTTGGGGATGCTACCACGGACGCGTCCGAGACCGATCGCGACGCGGAGACCGAACCCACGGAGAGTGTTACGGCCGGCCGGCCCACCGACGACAACGCAGACGCCAGCGACGACCCCGCTCCGTCACGCGACAGCACTGACGCACCATCGCCCGATCACGCGGCCGCCGTCGACACGCCAGCGACGGAGACGGACGGTGCCGGAGCCCAGGCCAGCGATCGAGCCACCGCCGAGGACGCCCCGTCACCATCCGGATCGGGGCCTGATACCGCCCCGCCGGCCAGCGGCGAGGCCGAGCGCGGGACCGAGACTGCGTCGGGAGCACCGAACGAGCCGACACCGGGCGAGACAGCCGATTCCGTCGGCGAGGCGACCGGGACAGACGCGACCGCTGTGAGTGACGGTGGTGACGCCGAGGTCACGGCCGACGGTCCCGTCCATCGTGACCCCGATCAGCTCGCAGCGGTGTACGACCCGGACGCGACGTTCACGGAGATGACCGAGGCGCTCGGCGCTGACGTGACCCCGCAGACGGTCCGGAACTACATGATCGAGTACGGGCTCCACGAACCGTCACCACGCGGGATCGCCGACTCCACGCACGATGACGGCGACGACACAGCAGCGAGCGGCATCGCTACTGCGGCCCGCGCGAGGGATGCCGACACCGAGTCCGATCCGGAATCCGAGGCGGCGGGCGCTTCGACGGCCGACAGCGCCGACACGCCGGCCGGGGCGGCGTCGGCAGCCACCGCCACAGAGGACGCGTCTCCCGACGAGCAGGAAGGGACGGCCACCGAGGCGACAGCTGCCAACAGCTCGGCGGCTGACGCGTCACCGGATCACAGCCGCGCGGAGCCTGCCGCATCGGTCGGCAACGAGTCGGCCGAGCCGCTCACGGTCGCGGCCGTTCGCGACCGGACAGGGCCGCTCAACCTTCCGGCCGACGTCGAACCCGACCAGCTCGTCGCTGCCGTCGCCGGCTCGCGAACGGTGTACGAAGTGCGGAAACACCTCGGGCTCGACGACCGGGAGACGCGGACGCTGCTGAAACGCTGTGGGCTGATCGACCTCGTCACGGGACGTATCACCGGGGGGAGCACCGCACCCGACGAACAGGACGTGATTCGTCGCCTCATCGACGCGTCCGACGGCACCGACTCAGCAGAGCCCTCGACGACGACGAGCTAGTCGCACATACGCATCTCACACGTCAGTTGGCGAGTGGTCACTGGAGACCGGAGCCGTGCGGGATAGTATCATAATTACATGTAATTAGCTTTATTTGGCTGGCGACATCGTGTCATCCCAATGATCGATACCGCTGTGTACATTCTCCAGTCCACGTTTGCTGGGGGGACCGGGGTGATCTCCACAATCGATCTGCGTCCCGCACTCACAGACCCACCCGAGCATATGAAGGTAAACACACCGGGTGTGGTCGACACGCGTCTGGGGGCTGGGCGCATCAGAGCGGTCTCCAACTCACCGCACTCGACTCGACGGGGACCCAGCAATGAGCGATAGAGTCCAGTTTCCACCTGGCGACACCGTCACCCGTGCCGATCTCGTCTTAGGTGGGCTTCCACTGGCGTTTGCCACCACGTACGGCGTTGGTGTTGTCGTGCTTAATACGCAGCTGCTGGCAATCGGGATCGCATCGGTTGTGTGTCTCTTGATGATGGTTGATGCGCTTGTCTTTCACCCCCCGTCTCGTTGACGTTCCGTCGGCTCTGTACGGCGAAGCGCCCCAGTCGTATCGCTGGGCGCGTTCGACGGGATCGTTGCTGGTCGGTCCTCAAGGAGGATCTTGAACACGGCGTTTTTCGAGAGCCGTCCTCGGTTCACGCCATTCGGATATCGATGACTCGCTGTCTCCACCTCCGGTCGCCGGCCGGATCGACCGACTGAACGAGAGAGAACCGTCCGAGTTCATCGCGGATCCGCAGAGCTGAGATCAGCCATCTCTGTCGCTTTATCAGCCGTTCGGCACGATAGCGGAGTCCGTGTCAGGTCCGGACAAATAGCTGTTGTCAGTAACAATGGAAGATCGCTTGCCCACAGACTCGGCGTCTACTCATCGAGTTCCCGGACGAACATGCGGTCGTCGCACGTGTCGCACTCGATCGCCGTCTGCCATCCCTGAGAGTCGTTTTTGTTCGGTGGGATCGAAACGACATCGACCGGGTTCTCGCACTCGGGACACACTGAGGGGATCGCCATGCGAGAGCCGACTATCTCTATCTTCATTGTAACCGTCCGAATTACGCGGGTAGGCACTCATTACTTCGAGCTGTTCGTCTACTCCGAAAACTACCAGAGCGTCTCTCACCTGACGAACGACCGCCAGCACCGTTCTCACGTCGCCCCCCCAGAGGTTCTCCCGGGGATCGCCGGTGGTCATGGTGGTGGGTACGTGGCGACGTATACAACTCGCTTTGCTGGAGAACACGATAGGTGGGGAGAGTCCTCAGCAGGTGTCGTGAACGCGATGGAACGCAACACGGGCATCAGGGCGGACAGCACTCCCTGTTTGAACCCCGGATCTCGGGACGACCATCGACGTCTTCGGGAGAACGAGCGGCTGAGTGCTGTGAGGGACCGCAGTACTGCGTAGCGAATTATCCGGACATGGTGGGGTCTCGGGCTGCGGACGGGGCGTGTGTGGCTTCCAGTGAAGGTCGGCGAACAGCTCCCGTTCACCACTCGCCGTTGACGGCGCGCCGGTACGCCCGTTCGGCTTGGTCGGCGACGGCGTCCCAATCGTATCGCTGGGCGCGTTCGACAGGATTCGTGGCGGGTCGGTCGCCACGGAGTGTGCCGTGGAGTGTGTCCGTCACGGCGTCGACAGTCGGGTCGACGAGAAAGCCCGCGTCGCCGATGACTTCGTCTGCGGCCGAATCCGGGTGGTCGGCGGCGATCACCGTACAGTCGGCGGCCATCGCCTCCGCGAAGGTGAGGCCGAACCCCTCGCGGGTGCTCGGCGAGCAGAACATGTCGGCGGCGCGCATGTGGCCGAGGACGTCTTCGTAGTCGTCGAGGAAGCCGAGGAACTCGACGCGGTCGGCGTGGATCAGCTCGTTTGCTTGCGCTTCCAGTGCGTCGCGTTCCGGCCCGTCGCCGACGATCCCGAGGGTGGCGTCGGTGTCGACGGCCACTCGGTCAAATGCTTCTAAGAGGAGGTCGACGTTCTTGTGTTCGATCAGTCGGCCGGCGAAGAGTACGTCGTAGCCCTGTTCGGGGAGTGGGGCGTTATGGATCTGCTTGACATCGATCCCGTTCGGGACGATCTCGATTCGACCGCGATCGGGGCCGATGGCGGCGAGGCGGTCCGCGGTGACCCCGGAGATCGCGGTGGGATGCTGGGGCGTCCGGGCGGTGACGTGTTCGGTGACTTTCCCGAACGGGGCGAGCCGCCCGAGATACTCCTCCCAGTAGTCGCCCCACACCTCGTGCCAAGTCGTGACGAGCGGCGTGTCCGTGCCGAGGCTTGCGAGTTTGGTGCTGAGGACAGGGAAATAGGGAAAGACGCTCGCGACGACCACGTCGTGTTCGTCGTTGCTGAGGCGGCGACGGAGGGGCGGCAGCGCGCGCGCCGCGAAGTCGAGCGCCTCCGTGATCGAGCGGCGGTCGTCTGCGTACAGGTCCGCCTCGGGCGCGACCGCGCGGAGGGTGATTCCCTCGTGGGTGATCTCTTCAGGACCGTCCCAGAAATGCCGGCCGTACACGGTGACCTCGTGGCCGCGCTCGGCGAGGCGGGTGCCGATCTCGTGGATGCGCTTTTCGGCACCGCCGGTAATAAACGGGTACACAACGTTGGTCACGAAGGCCACGCGCATTTGCTCATGACTTAACGGGTAAGAATAATACCGTTTCGGATGATATGACCAGTAAGGCAACATTCCGGGTCTGTTAGAGTACTTCAGAAAGAGGATCCACCACTAATATCATAAATATGGAAAAAGAAAATCAGAGCAGAAATCAAGAAAACATACAGGTGAGTATTATTATTCCAGTGTACAATCAGCCAGACTTACTCGCTGACGCGTTAGATAGTATATACAGACAGACAATAGACAATTATGAAGTCATTGTTATTGATGATAATTCGGATGTAGATTATGGACCCATAATTGACTCATACGATAGTCGGGTAACTCTGGTTGTACATGATGAAAATAAGGGGGCAGCAGAAGCGCGAAATACGGGTATTGACGCTGCAAAGTCAGATTTCCTCGCTTTCCTAGATGCTGATGATCTATGGCGACCAACAAAGCTAGCAAAACAACTTTCGGTTTTTCAGAGAGGGAGTGAAAAACTTGGACTAGTCTATACGGGCTATGTCCAACAAAATATAGATGAAACAAATAAGAGAGTACTTCCAGAAGCTTCTGGTGAAATCTATATTAGTCAATTAGAGCGGGATCAACTCCACCCTACCTCAACAGTTATGCTGAAACGGGAGTGCTTAGAACAGGTTGGTGGATTTGATTCGTCCCTTCCGAGTAGGCAGGACTATGACCTTTGGATCCGCATAACAGAAAGATTTGAAGTAGACTACGTTGATGAAATTCTAGTTGAAAAAAGAGAACAAGAGGATAGCATATCTAAAAACTTTGAAAGTCGGATTAAAGGGGATTTGGGTGTATATAGGAAAGTCTTGAAACGGACAAATAATCTGGGCTTTCTAACCCGTAATCGGATTCTTTCACATCATCATTATGTGATTGGGCGAGATTATGGTTTAAAAGGTAATCGGACGAAGTCATTAAATCACTTATTACGTGCTATACTTAGATATCCTATTCACCCACTCCCTTGGGCCTTGTTCACGATCAATATAATTGGCCTTGACAGAGAGGGGCGCCTATTTTCATTTATAAGGGATATATACATGAAATTATGACCAAGTGATTTGGCTTCGTTAATCTTGGATACGTCAGTTGGATAGATGGAGAAAGATTTATCAAAACATCCGTAATACAACACTACAGTGAACTTTCTATTTTACTCAACTGATTATAAACCAAACACCGGTGGAATATCAGAACATACTGACCAAATAGCAAGAGAGCTGTATGCCAAGGGGCACACAGTAACCCTGATTGCTCCAAGCATGGTAGGGGATGAAGATATAGATACCAACCGTCCTTTTACGATATACCGAATGCCCAACTATCCACTCATCCTTCACTTATCGCTTCTCTTGTTTCCTCTCTGGCTGTCCCGAAAACAAAAAATAGATTACATATATTGTCCAACATGGTTCCCTACCGGATTATATTCAATTATGATATCCAAAATTACTGTGGCAGAAAGTATAATTGCAGTTCATGGTCGAGAAGTAGTTTATTCAGATGAAAATCTTCGAAAAAAGTTGATCCAGCGTTTGAATTCAGTTCAATCATTAATACTTCGATCAGCCTCAATAGTAGTTACGGTGAGCTCGTATACGAAGAACAAGTTAGTAGAAATTGGAGTTCCAGCAGAGAAAATACATATCATTTATAATGGAGTCAAGCCATCTGACTTCGAAACGGATGAGATTCACCCAGTTATTGAGAGAGAAGGTCTTAGTTCAGACAATATCTTGCTAACAGTCTCCCGACTGGAATCGAGAAAAGGGCATGACACCGTAATTAGGGCATTGCCAAATATATTAAAAGATCAACCGGACACGACATATTTAATCGCTGGAACCGGTAGTGAAAAAGAGAGCCTAAGGGAACTAGCAAAAGAGATCGGTGTATATGATCATATTTTCTTCTTAGGATACGTCCCTCAAGAAGACCTCCCCAAATTATATAACTCATCTGATGTTTTTGTGATGCCAGCTCGGC
The DNA here is from genome assembly GCF_901686465.1 of Halorubrum sp. DM2. NCBI lineage: Archaea > Methanobacteriati > Methanobacteriota > Halobacteria > Halobacteriales > Haloferacaceae > Halorubrum > Halorubrum sp. DM2. The sequence continues at coordinate 2,330,400 of NZ_LR594487.1, read as the reverse complement.
GCGATGGGGACAGTGTCGAAGGCTTTGGAATCGTCTTCTTAGAAGCAAATGCAGCAGAAAAGCCAGTCATTGGAGGAAGACATGGTGGTATCACAGACGCGATTCAAAATGGCGAATCAGGTCTCTTAGTCGAGCCAGAAGATGAAGACGAGTTGGCAGGGAATGTAGTTGAGCTATTATCCAACAAAAGAAAAGCTATATCAATGGGTAAAGCAGGATTAGAGAGGTGTAAGAATAAGTTTACTTGGGGTCATGTAGCTGATAGACTAGTTGGTGCCATCCATGAGACTAATCAATAGCTTCGTAGAGAGTAGGTATCCTTATTCACACGTTTCCACTAAGTACTTCAAAGTAGTTCCCTAAGATATTCTTAAATTCTTTACAACGGATCTTTCATTAGCACCCCGCACTACATATGTACTATGGATGTAGGTATCATAACCCCAAGATATCCGCCTAATACCAGAGGAGGTGGAGAAGTGAGTGCTAAACTTCTTGCTGAACAGTTATTAGAAGAATTAGATTATACGACTACAGTACACTCATTTGATGGGAATAGCAGGGAGACAGTGAATGGCGTAAATGTGATACGTCACGGGAATCTTCCTCAGATCCCGGAACTAGCGTCTATCTTGTCAGTTATGAAAATATCAGATATAGAGGATCATGACATCCTCCATGGGTATAATATGGAATTACATCCTCTGGTTGGTTTTCTATCTAAGATGACATCGAAACCAACTGTCGCCCACTTAAACTCATATACATATATTGATAAACGAGATATTGGGATGGACCTTCATGGGAAAGAAAAAGCATATAATAACATACTTCGGCCGGTTTCATCACCAATTATCTTTAAATTTATCTCATATATTGATGAACTGGTTGCAATTAGTGATACTATAAACCAGATCTACTCTCCCCATGTGGGAACTAATATATCAACAGTCAGCAATATGGTTGATCCTTCTTTCACCCCTGATAAAATAGATACCAAGATGTCAGAGACACCTAAAATTCTCTATGTAGGCTCGGTAAATAATCATAAAGGTGTCGGATCTCTTTTGAATGCGGTTGAATATGTTGACCGAGAAGTCGAGCTGATCATTGTAGGTGGCGGAAACAAACTCAATGAAGTCAGAAAAGAGGCTTCAAGCATGAATGATATTGATACACGTATAGTTGGTCATGTTGAATATAGTCAAGTTGCTCAATATTATTCGGAGTCAGATATATTTGTTCACCCCGGCAAGTGGCCAGAACCTTTTGGTCGGACAATCTTAGAAGCTATGCAATATGGACTAACAGTAGTTTCAACAAATATCGGCGGTCCTTCTGAAGTTATAGAGGATAGCAGATTACTTGCTGAGCCAGGAGAGCCAAAAAACATTGCTAATGCGATCGATTACGCGATTGAAAACAGAAAAAGAATTGGGAGACAACAACATAATCGAGTTGTCCAAAAGTACTCGCCAAGTAGTGTTCTGTCAGATTTAGAAGACATATATAACCGGGCTTGATTGTTAGATGTGATAATAAAGAGTGTTAATATCAGGTGTAAACAGTAGTGTTCCCAGAGGAGTATATCTGGTGCCTGCTTTCTGGGCTGTCTAAACCAAAAGCTGTAGAATAGTAGTCCAGATATAATGACATTTTCCCAGAATCGAGTCCTTCCTGAAATTCATTAATTGAACTCTGCGAATTTTGGTTAAAACCTCGATGAATCACGGGGTCAGGATCCTTACCAGACATGGCATCTGTGTAGTAGTTATAATCAGCAACATAGGGACCTGAAGCGGTAGATTTTGTATATAATATAGCGAAATCGGCAGCAGCTACTTGATCATCATTCAGATACTTATGAAAATCATCGTCAGACCATTCTGCTTTGGCTACAAGCGGTGTGAGGACACCAGAGGTGACAACAAGAGCTATCAGAATAATTGCTAATATAGGACGGCCAAACTTTCCTTTCCATCTTGACTTTATACCAACATATCCCAGAACAGGCGATAGAAAGATTACAATAGCGGGGAGAGCTCTTACGGCATTTTCACTACCAGCTGCAAATACGCCTGCTAAACCTGCAAACATAAAGCTAGCAAAGAACGCATACTGTAGAGGAGGCTTCGCCTGATCATCAGTAATCAATTCAGATAAAATTACATACCCAAAGATGATCAATATTAGTGCGTTAGCTAGTATAGGCGCACCCCACATTAGGATACTTGGCAATTCTAAATTAAATAACTCAACAGTCGGGACTCCAGAGGCAGTGTCAGTCTGCGTATTACTCCCACTTTCTGTAAAGAGCAAGATGTTCAAAACCCTCCCAACGTCGTAGTGGAAATAGTTGGCCAAAATATGCCAGTAGATCCCAGAGATGATGAAGAATGATAAGAGTGTAGGTTTTATTTTATATTTAACAGCGTGACTAAATCTAATTCTGATTATTCGTACGAATATGGTAGATCCAATAATTATAAAACCAGCAGATACCAGAACAAGTGGGGCGATATTTTGTGTTACCACTGCTACTAGAGTTAGTCCAAGAAGGATCCCGGATCGTCTTTTTGAGGTCACCGATCTAGTTTCGAAAACCAGATAGAATATAATGGGAATAAGTGCGATCAAGAGCGCCTGTGCAAAGGGCTCACCTCCAGATTTTAAATGGAACCCTGCTACTGCGGTATAGAGGCTTCCTAGAAGGGCCCCACGGTTAGAATTAAGTATACTCCTACAGAATATGAATACCCCAATTATTGATATAGCCTGTGATACCCCGAGGACAAAGTACCCAGTTGATAAGGGGAGATTACTGATTAATGTTGACGAGGCAGAAAGTACGTGGGCAGGAGGAAAATTATGATAGTACGTAACAGAAGGTGGAACTATCTCGCCATTGGCAACAATCCATCCAACTGCGGCAATATGAAACTTATCTGCCCCAAAATAGGGATAAGCAAACCAAATAGTTGAACGGAGAGTGATCGCCAATAGAATTATTTGGGAAAGAGCGATGGGTGTATTAACAGAAAATGATGTTAGCCGATACGCCAATAGAATTGCAGTACAAACAGCGATTGGATAGTAGATGTCGTATATTCCAGTGGGTTTAGCGTGACCCACAAATACTGTTAGAGATATTGATAAAAATGCCAACACATCAACGAATTTGCTAAGTCTCTTCCTTGATGTTATATTCGTCCCTGAACGAAAAGTGTAGAAAATAGAAAACATAATGGAAGCTATCGCTACAGTATATATCGGATATTTAATAAAGGGGCTTGTTACAAATCTTGAGCCCATTAATGTCAAAACCGATATGATGACTGGGAAATAGATGAAACGTTTCGAAAACCGGTTCATCATATTGGTACTCTTACATTCTCGGCGCTATTAAGCAATTTGGTTCTGAGGGAGAGGAGAAAGAGGAGAGTGTGGAGTGTATATTATATATAAATGCCAATATTATATCCACAGGTTAGATGTTGAAATATTATCAACCAGTATAACTCCAAGGTAAATGCGGTACAGACACATGTATATCCTCGATAGCAGCGTATAAGTCACATCAAATAGATAAATAGACTAGGTTCAATTATGCGAATTCTGTATACTGTTAATGAGTTCCCAAAACTCTCTGAGAGCTTCGTTATTAACGAATTGTACGAGCTCAAACAACGAGGACACGACATCGTGGTTTTCTCGTTTACTCGCCCAGACGAAGAAGTTACACACGAAGAGATATCAGGAATGGATATTTCGGTATATTATGCAAAGCAGCCATCTCTTACTTCGCTACCAGAGCTATTCTCTAAGTCGGTTTTAAATCCCAAGGTTCTTCGCCACGCAGCCTTCTTTGAGGGACCTCTCCATCATGCATATTACTTGCACTTTGGAAAGCAGATAATAGAGGTGATAAACAAAGAAGAAGAGATAGATTTGATTCACGCGCACTTTGCAGCACCGAATCGACTCGCATGTACTTACGCCGCTGTATATTACGAAATACCTTGTACAGTTACCGCACACGCTTACGAGATCTTCTCTCCCCCGAGTCTCAAACGATTACAACGCGTCTGTTCCCGCTTTGACCATGTAATCGTCCCGTCGGAGTACAACAAACGATATCTCTCCGAGGAAATCGGCGTCGAAACAGACATGACCGTGGTACCGGCCACTACGAGTGTCGACAAATTCGAGCCGTCCGATGGCTGCGTCTCCGGACGCCTCCTCACGGTTGCGCGACTCGTCGAGAAGAAAGGGTACGAGTACGCAATCGACGCAGTCACCGAGCTCATCGACCGAGGTTACGACGTAGAGTACCACATCGTCGGTACTGGCGAACGCGAGGAGACTCTCCGCAGCCGGGTTCGTGAACACGGAATCGAAGACTATGTCAAGTTCTTGGGGCACGTCTCAGACGAGCGGCTGGAGACCGAACTACATGAGGCGGAACTGTTCGTGCTTCCATGCGTCATCGCTTCGGACGGCGATCGAGATGTCGCACCCGTCGCGTTGAAAGAGGCGATGGCCACCCAAACCGCGTGTGTCTCCACGTCGATCTCGGCCATTCCGGAGTTGATCACGGACGGACACGACGGGATTCTGGTTGAGCCGAATGACTCGGAAGCTCTCGTCGACGCGTTATCCTCTCTACTCGACGACCAGAATCGCCGGAAGGAGATCGCAGCCAACGGTCGTAAAACTGTGGAGTCCAAATTCGACATCTCACAGGCGGTCGACGAACTCGTGAGTGTCTTCCAGTCATGTATACAGTCCCACAATGGTCACGGGACGAGAGTCGTCGACGGCGACTAGGACAGGAACCTCTTCGCACGCTTTAGGTAGGGCTGTGCCGGCTGAGTCGGTACGTACCCGGCCGTGATATTGATACCGAGGAACAGTACCAATCCCAACAGGGGGAACACGAGCAGCGAAGGCCACGGTGAGAGATCAATAAATCTGACGAGACCGAGAAAGAGAACAGCGAAGATCCCTTGCGTCATTGCGAGCTTGCCGGCCCACCTCAGCGGAACGATGTCGAATGGAGAGTACTTCCAGAGCGTGACATTCCCGACGAATATGGCGACGTAAGACAGTCCAGTCGCGATTCCGGCCCCGATAATACCGTATCGAGGGATGAGGGTAACGTTCAAGAGGACGTTAAGAATGAGCGCACCAAACGTAATGAGTTCCGTATGTCGTACCCAGCCTGCTGCTTGGAACACAGGAACGATGACTCTAGTAATACCGAAAAAGAACGTCCCGAAGACAAGTACCTGGAGCGTTGTAGTCGCATCCGTGTATTCCGGGCCGAAATAAGCAGTTAGGAATGGCTCTGCGAGGACCACCAAGCCGACACCGAAGAGTGTCAACGAGAGGACGGCATATTTGACTCCCGTTTGTATATTCTCATTGATTTCGTCGATCTGATCGGAGCTCCAGAGGCTCGCCGTGTGCTGGAGGAACGCCATCTGTATCGCGGACGGGACGAACCAGATCATCTCAGCGGGGGTTATTGCACTTTGATAGAGGGCGGTAAACGTCCCCCCTTTGAAGAACTCAACGAGAAGGATGTCAGTTCGGTACAGCAACATCGCACTCAGTCCGCCAACCAATTGATACCCACCAAAAGTCGAAATCCCCCGACCATATGTTACAAGATCGTCTCGTCCCGGTAATCCAAATGAGGAATATCTCGTCAGTACGACGGCTCCCGATATACTAAGAAGCAAAAATGAGAACGCGTACGCGGCGAACACACCTACCACGTCGTACCCAATGTATGCGAGTGACAACGCGCCAGCCGTGTATATCAGCCGGCGTGCGATGTTTAGGACTTCACCGACTGACTCTTTCTGGAGGCCGTAGAAGGCTCCTTTGACGATCGCGAAGACGTTCGTGAAGAGTATCGCACCGGTGAGTACCCAGACATACGGCGTGTATCGGGAGGGGACAATCTCCAAGCGGAGACTCAGAAATACGAGAGCAGTGGCGATCAACCCGTAAATCACGCTAAGGAGCAACGACGTAGAGATGACCGACGAAATCTCAGTTGGGTTGTCGATGTGTTCAGCGACCGTTTTCCGGGTCGCGTCAAACAGCCCCCCTTTAGAGAGCAGCGTTACAATACCAAATCCAGCCAATACACTTGCATACAAGCCGTACTGCGCTTGAGAGATAATTCGGACAAGAATCGGAGTGAACACCAAGCTAATCAGTATGCCGACGACTTTCCCTGAAAAGATAGAGAGTATCGACCGAAGAAGTGAGGCCATGACGTTCGGTTTACATTATACGCGTGGACTTAATTCGACCGAAAAGTCCAATCGATACCGAATCAAGAGTAGGCTGAGTTAATTGAGTCAACAGATTTTGTCAGGCTTCCACTTCCCCTCCCTGTGACCGCCGCTCAGCCTCCTCTCGATCTTCGGGATACCCTGCGTCGATCCGCCAGCCCTCTAGTCCGATCGCGTCGATCGTCCGCCCGCTCTGAATCAGTAAGTCGATAGCCTCGCTGATCTCGTACTCACCACGATTCGACGGCTGAACGAGATGACACGCGTGGAAGATTGTGTGGAGCCGCCCCACACCCACCCCACCGCTTCCGCTGTTAGCACGGAACAGACACCACCGCAATCGAACCCTGCTTAAGCCGACTCCAACAACGTCGATAACCCACTCCGAACTGCCGAAACGGACTGTGTCAACCGGTGTTCGTTGTACTTTCCGCCGCCTTTCCCGCGGTTGTGTTCCGTCGAACTCGTGATTCCCAGCTGCGCCAACTCGCCGAGATAGTCACGTACCGAGCGCTCCGACACCGGACTCACCCCCTCCGAGTGAGCCACCTCCCGGTACGTCTCAACGACTTCGCGCGTCCGTGCTGGCGTCTCATCACGTTCGTGGAGTAGCGTGAGTGCGTACAACACGAGCTTCCCGTGCTCGGAGTAGTTCTGGATGCCCTCTACCACTTGATCCATCTGCACGCGCTCACGGGCCTTCTGAACGTGCGCCTCGGTCACGACGTCCGACCCGCTCTCGCGTGCAACGTCTCCGGCCTCCAAGAGGAGATCCAACGCCTTCCGTGCGTCACCGGAGTCCTTTGCGCCGTACGCTGCACACATCGCGATAACTCCGTCTTCGAGAACGCCGTCCTGAAACGCGACCCGCTCGCGTTGTTCGAGGACGAGTCGGAGCTCGTCGGCGTCGTACGCGCTGAACGACACCTCCTTCTCACAAAGCGACGATCGAACCTTCGAGGACAGCTGCGTCCGGAAGTCCAGATCGTTCGAGATGCCGATGACGCCGAGCTTCGCGTCGCTGATGTCGCCGTTCGAGCGAGCACGCGGCAGTTTGTACAGCAACGAATCGTCACCAATGTGATCGACTTCGTCGAGGACGATGAGAACCGTTCCCCCACACGTGTCGAGTTCGTCGAAGAGGAACTCATACACACTCGCCTGTGGATACCCCGTGTTGGAGATCTGCCGTCCCGGCTCCCGGAGTTCATTAACGAGTTTTACGGCCACCTGATAGGACGTGTTCAGGCCGTCGCAGTTGACCTCGATCGTCGTGAGTTCGAGTTCCGGCACGTCGGTTGCGTCCCCTTCGAGCGTGCGGAGAAGATAGCGCGTGGCCGCAGTCTTTCCCACCCCGCTTTTTCCGTAGAGAAAGACGTTCGAGGGAGTCTCGTTGTTGATGACGGGTTGGAGAGCGGCGTGGTATCGGGTGAGCTCCTCGTCCCGCCCGACAAGGCTGTCCGGCGTCCACTCTTCGAGGAGCGCCTCCCGATTTTCGAAGATAGCGTCGTTCGGAGTGAACGAGAAGTCGGCCATATTCATAGTACGATCCCCGTTTCTATATAAAACCATTACTTCCGTTGCTTCCGCTGTTGTCGATATTTTATATATCCCTAACCCCGGCAGTTCCGCTGTTAACAATTAGGTTCGTCGAGAGATCGACCTCTCTGTCATAACAGCGGAACCGATGGGGGTATAGGCAGATACATCTCTCCGCGAGGGGAGACTGGAACAGCGGAAGTGGTGGGGTGGGGGTACTGTGCGTCTCATCACTCACCATTTGCGACGAATGCCCCCACTGCTTCCGCTGTTAGCGGTCACCTCTGTCTCGTTCATGTCTTCGTTCCCGACACCCCTATGCTAACAGCGGAACCGATGGGGTGGGGGGTTCCTCGCAGCCCTTCGACGTTCCGTCCCGGGACTACGAGATTATGCGATGGACCGCGTATGATCCACTCCCCGACGCCGTTCCGAGAGAACCGTCTGTCCCCGTCTTACGGAGAATCAAGGAGAAAGCCTCGCGTTTCAGCGCGGAGAGGATGTCAAGCCTCTACCTCCTCGTCCTGCAACCGCCGCTCGGCCTCGTCCCGGTCCTCGGGATACCCCACGTCGATCCGCCAGCCCTCCAGTCCGATGGCGTCGATCGTTCGGCCGCTCTGAATCAACAGGTCGATCGCCTCCGAAATCTCGTACTCCCCACGGTTCGACGGTTGGACGAGGTGACACGCGTGGAAGATCGCGGGCGTGAACGTGTAGAAGCCGGTCATCACCAGATTCGACGGCGGGTCGTCGGGCTTCTCCACCACATCCGTGATCTCGCCGTACTTGTTCGTGTCACACACCCCGTACCGCGACGCGTCCTCCCAGTCGACCTCCTCGACGAGAAACGCCGCGTCCGCGCGGTCCTCGCGCTGGCGTCGCACCACGTCCTCTAAGTTCGCCTGGAAGACGTTGTCGCCCAACATGAGCATGAAGTCGTCGTCGACGTGCTCTTCGACGGTCAACAGCGCGTGAGCCAACCCCTGCTGGTCGCGCTGGTGGGCGTACGTGATCGGAATGCCGTCGAATTCGTCGCCGTAGTGGTCGATAATCGCCTCTTTGAGATACCCCACGACGACGACGAACTCGTCGGCACCGAGGTCGGCGAGCTGCTCGAAACAGTGCGTCAGGATGGGCTTCCCGTCGACCTCGACCATCCCCTTCGGTTTGTCCTCCGTGAGCGGGCGCAGCCGTGTCCCCTCGCCGGCGGCCAGTACGACGGCTTGCATGGTCGAAGGGTGTCGTGACGCCGGCATATGTCTTTTCACTCTGTCAACCAGTCAGACGCGACACGCGCAGAATCCGGTACGCAAGGACGCAGTTAGTTCCGTTCTGAGAGAGGCGAAGACACAGGAAGCGAGGACAGCTATTCCGTAAAGTATGGAACGGAACGTCGAAGCCCGTCTCGAAGGTCTACCGTCGGTTCCCACTCCAACTCCTCACGCGCTTTCGTAATATCCGGTCGGCGAACCTGCGGATCCTGTGGCGGCAACTCCTTGTGGGTGATCCCGCTCTCGCTCTCGGTCACCTCACGCACGACTTCCGCGAGTTCGTTGATCGTTCGCTCGTCGGGGTTCCCGATATTCACTGGCTCCTGTACGTCGGACTCCAACAGCGCCACCAGCCCGTCGATCATATCCGAGACGTAACAGAAGCTCCGCGTCTGCTCTCCGTCACCGTACACGGTCAGATCCTCCCCAGTTAGCGCCTGTTTCATGAAGTTCGGGATCACACGCCCGTCATCCAACCGCATCCGGGGCCCGTACGTGTTGAAAATCCGGGCGACGCGCACGTCCAGGTCGTGTTGATCCCGATACGCCCGCACCAGCGATTCCCCGTAGCGTTTCGACTCGTCGTAACACGACCGCGGCCCGTACGAATCCACGTTCCCGCGATACGACTCCGGCTGCGGGTTCACTTCGGGGTCACCGTACACTTCGCTCGTCGAGGTGAACAGGTACGTCGCGTCCTTCTCTTTCGCCAGCCCGAGCGTCTTGTGCGTGCCGAGCGCGCCGACCTTCAGCGTCTTGATCGGGTGATCCCGGTAGAACACCGGCGACGCGAGACTCGCTAAGTGTAGCACCGCGTCCAACTCGCCGGAGACGTGGATGAACTCCGTCACGTCGTGTTCGTAATACGAAAAATCGTCGTGATAGAACGCGTCGTCGAGGTTCTCCGTCCGTCCGCTCACCTGATTGTCCATGCCGATGACCTCGTGGCCGTCCGCCAGCAGCCGGTCACAGAGGAACGACCCGAGAAAGCCCGCAGCCCCAGTGACGAGGATCCGGCTCATAGCGACTGCTCTCTGAGGAGTGCCTCCACGGCCTCGTTGATCTCGCCGTCGTTATGGTGGAGCGACATCTCGATGTTCGCCCGCAGCCAGCTCGGGATGTTCCCGATGTCGTAGCGGTCGCCGTCGAGTTCCACACCCCGTACGTCGTCGAGCTCTCGGAGCGCGTCCGTCAGCTGGAGTTCGCCGCCCACGCCCTTCTCCGTCGATTCGAGCAGCTCGAAGATCTCCGACGTGAGCACGTATCGACCGGTGATCGCGAGGTTCGACGGGGCCTCGTCCTGTGGCGGTTTCTCGACGAAGTCGTTGACCGGGAAGCTTCCGGCACTTGACTCCACGTCACCGGTGTCCGCAACGCCGTACGACGGGACCTGCTCCCAGGGCACGCGTTCCAAGGAGAGCACCGAGGTCTCGTGAGCCTCCGCCTCGTCGATGAGCGTCTCCGTACACGGCGTGTCGTTCTCGATGATAGTGTCCCCGAGCAAGAGCGCGAACGGTTCGTCACCGACGTGCTTGCGCGCGTATCGGACCGCATCACCCAGTCCGTCGCGTTCCTTCTGTCGGACGTAATGGATGTCCGCCAGGTCGGCGATCTCCTGAACGCGGTCGAGCCGATCGAGTTTGCCGTCGGCTTCGAGCGCCTCTTCGAGTTCGTAGGACTTGTCGAAGTGACGCTCGATCGCCTGTTTGCCCCGCCCGGTGATGATGAGGATGTCGTCGATGCCGGCCTCGACGGCCTCTTCGACGACGTACTGGATCGTCGGCTTGTCGAGAACGGGCATCATCTCCTTCGGCTGGGCCTTCGTGACGGGCAGGAATCGCGTCCCGAACCCGGCCGCAGGGATGACTGCTTTGGTGACCTCCATGAATTACTCTGATGTCCACACCCCCGATAGATATTTTTTATCATTAGATTTGAATACTGACGAGCTACGATCGCTATCATTCGTCGAAACTAAGCATCTGAAAACTGGTCGAGCCGCTAACGAGACGTTTCTTGTCACCCACCCGTGGACGACCACGCAAGATGCGTCTATCGATCATCGGGAGCGGCGACGTTGGGCGACCGTCGCGGCGTGCGTCACAGACCGCAAACACATAGGCAACGTCGATGTCGACGCCGACAGGGTCACCGACTGAAACGAGTTCACCGCCCTCAGCGGGGAGGTCGACATGATGGCAAACCGGGTCGTCGGTGACGCCAACGGATCAGCGAGGGTCCCGACGGAGACCGAAAAATACCTGTTACTGGAATGACGTGCTGGGTGTAATGCGCTCGTGGTTCCCGGCTACGTCCGCGCCCCCGCCGCGGCTCGAAGCCACAATCGACCGGCGTCACCTCCGGCGACTGTTCGCACCGGTCGCGGCCGTCGACGGCCCCACCGAACTCGCGGTGGCGGACGACGGACTCGTCGCCGCGAGCGTCGACGATGCCATGGTGACAGCCGTCCAGGCGAACCTCCACCGGACGCTGTGTGACCGATACGACGCCACCCCCGGCACGGTCGGCGTCGACGCAACCGCGCTCGCGGACGTCCTCGCGGCCGAGGGCGCTGACGGGCCCGCGACGCTCGGCTGTGACCCCGACGAGGAGACGCTCACCCTCGAACAATCAGCGTTCGTTCACACGCAGGCAGTCGAGACGGACGCGTCCGTGGAGCTGCCCGATGTCGGTGACCCGCCGCAGGGGGCGACGACGTACCACCACGGCGACGCGCTCGCCGACGCCCTCGACTACTTCGAGGACCGGACGGAGGTCGTCGCGCTCGGCTACGACGAGGTCACGGACGCGTTCTACGTCGAGCCGGCCACGACCGCCTCGCAGACGGCGACCGCCGACACCCGATACCGCCGCCCGCGGGCCGACCTCCCCGGCCCGGTCACGGCCGGGCCAGCGCGGTCGGCGTTCGGGGTCGACGCGCTCGCGGCCGTACTCGAAACGGTGCCGTCCGAGACGGTCGTTCGCCTCGACCACGCCGAGGCGTTTCCCGCGCGGTTCGCGTGGGACCTCACCGGGGGCGACGGGATCCGCGAGGGAACGCTCACGGAGGTCACGGCCACCGTCGCGCCCCGGGAGACCCCCGGAACGACGCCGGCCGACGACTCGTCGTCGTGACGCGGCCCGCCGACACGAGACGCCGATCGTCTACTCGGCCTGATGATCCGGTCTAGAACCGGGATACCGGCAGCAAACTCGACGGGGTCGATCGACAGGTATCGTCCCCGGAGGCGGCGTCACAGCGCGTCTTGGTAGTGACCGGCTGGGTTTTCCTACAGAAGCGTCTCGTGTCTCGAGTTGCGGAGTTGCGACGCCAACGTGTCGACCACGGGAGAGGGGCTATCACGCCGGCTGACCCCCGGTCGGCTCACGAGCGCTCACCGCGCTCTCGCCCCGAGGACGGAGCGGCGGCCGACCCCCGGTCGACCGCGCGTCGGTGCCGTGTGACCGCCGCCTCGACGGCCGCGGTCTGGGGGTCGCTCAGCCGCTCCGTGGCCGCCGCGGCCGGCCGCCACGCGGCGGTGTCGTGTTCGGGCGACAGCGACACCGGCTGCCGGGAGCCGCGACAGTAGTAGTACACCGCAAACCGGCCGTTATCGTCGTCGTTCACCCACGTGACGGTGTCCACCGGCGCGACGACCTCCGGGTCGAGTGACGTCTCCTCGCGCAGTTCGCGCACGAGCCCCGCAGTGGCATCCTCCCGGCGATCGACTCGACCACCCGGAAGCTCCCACCCGCCGTCTGACGCCCGTTGGACGACGAGGACGTGCTCGTCCGGCGTGACGACGACGCCACGCTGGGTGACCGTCGCTCGGAGCGGTGTGTCAGTCATACGTCTTGTTTCAGATCAGTAGTATATTAACGTGTTCCTCAGGGGAAGCCCGCACCCGAGGGGGCAACACAAACGCGGCGAGGGTGGCGGACTCACAGAGGCACGAAGCGGAAGCCCACGACTTCAGTCGTGGGTCACTGACGAGCAGTCAAAAGCGATCGCACGGAGCGACAGCACACCACTTGTCGGATACACCGAACCGGTCGGGTACAAGACCGAGGAGAGAGTGAGCCGTGTAACGACCGTGTGTCGGTGACATCGTCCGCGTACTCTGTACGCTGCTCGATCGCGAGTCCAATTTACACACCTTCGCTTGGGAGTGACGGGGTCGTCGGCGACCCGCACCGCTTCCCGACGACGACCGAGCCACCGGCGGCGCTGGGTTCAACGAGAGAACGACAGACCGACGACGGTTCGGCTTCAGTCCACGATCTCGTCGATCAGCTGCCGCGCCGCACGTCGGACGGCCGTGTCGCTCTCGATCGAGGGCTCCCAACCGAGCGCGGCCAGCTTCTCGATCGACAGCCGCATCTTCGGCACGTCGCCGGTCCAGCCGCGGTCGCCGCCGGTGTAGCTGTACTCGGGGTCGACGCCCAGCTCCTCGCTGACGATGTCCGCGATCCGGGTCACCGAGGTGGTCGTCCGCGTCCCGAGGTTGTACGTGTTCAGGTCGTCGTCCGCGGTCTCGACGACGTGCTGGATCGCATCGACGCACTCGGAGACGTGCATGTACGACTTCTCTTGTCGGCCGTCGCCGAGGATCTCCAGTTCGGTCGGGTCGGCGTCAAGCTTCTCGATGAAGTCGGGGATCACGTTCCCGCGCTGGCGCGGGCCGACGATGTTCGCGAAGCGGAACACCCACGACTGGACGCCGTACGAGTGCGCGAACGTCGAGATCAACGCCTCGTCCGCGAGCTTCGCGGAGCCGTACACGGAGATGGGTTCCATCGGCGCGTAGTCCTCGGGCGTCGGCCGGGGGGCCTCGCCGTACACCGTCGACGAGGAGGTGAACGCGAAGCGGTCGATACCGACCTCGCGCATCCGCTCTAACACGTTGTACGTCATCGCGGTGTTGTCCTCGAACAGCGCGCGGTCGTCGTCGTAGTTCGTGTCGGTGTACGCCGCGAAGTGGAAGACGATATCGAGGTCGTCGGTCACCGCGCGGGCGACATCCGCAGGGTCGGTCAGGTCCGCCTCGACGAACGCGGCACCGTCGGGCACGCGGTCGCGGGTCCCCTTCGAGAGGTCGTCGGCGACGCGGACGGTCGCGCCGCGGTCGAGTAGGCTCGCGGCGAGGTGACTCCCGACGAGGCCGGCACCCCCGGTCACGAGGACGCGTGAATCAGCGAGGTTCATACCCTCCCCTCACGGGAGACCTGTAAATGTGTTTGGAAGTACACGCCACCCCATCTTGATATCAGAATTGATAATATCCCGCGTAGATTTATACATAATGGCTCGCGAGAAGACATATGTTGATGACAGGCGTCAAGACGGTGATCGGGGCGGTGCGATTCCTCGCGCTCTTCGTCGTCTACGTTACGGCGCTGACCGCGATGGGCGTTATCAGAGTTGGGCGGGCAGCCTCTCGGCGGGCCGTCGGGCTGGTCTCCAGATCGGATCCAGCTCCGGGCCGAACGTCAGACGTCGACGTGACCGGGAGTTCGCATCCGGCCGCCGATGGGGACGGCATCGAAGAGTCGGCCAGTCCCTGATCGGCGGCCGCGACCGGACAGTCGGTCACGGACGGGCACAGACGCGGTTCTGACAGGCCGAGAGAGACGGAAAGATTCTTTTTATCATAACGACAGGTCAACTCGTATGAGCGAGGACTTCCCGGCGAGCGTCGACGTCGATTACGCCGACGGCGAGGGCGAGGACCCCGAGGACTACCCGTCGATCCAGCACAAAATCGAGAAGGCGGTCGAGGTCACCCGCCGCGGACTCGAACAGTACGACAATCCGGCGGTGATGTGGACCGGCGGCAAAGACTCCACGCTAACGCTGTACTTCATCAATCAGGTCGCCGAGGAGTACGGCTACGAGAAGCCGACCGCCGTCTTCATCGACCACTTCCAGCACTTCGATTCGATCACCGACTTCGTCGAACACTGGGCCGACGAGTGGAACATCGACCTGGTGTACGCCCGCAACGACGACGTGGGCGCGTACGTCGACGAACACGGCTTAGAGCCGGGCGACGACATTCCTGTTTCGGAACTCTCCGAGCACAACCAGCATCACATCCGCGACATCTTAGAGTTCGAGGAGGACACGTTCCCGTTCCTGTTGGACACGTACGTGGGCAACCACCTGCTGAAGACGGTCGCGCTCAACGACGCGTTAGAAGAGTACGACATCGACGGCGTCATCTCGGGGGTCCGCTGGGACGAACAGGAGGCCCGCGCCGACGAGACGTTCTTTTCGCCGCGCCACGACCCCGACCTGTTCCCGCCGCACGACCGCATCCAGCCCATCCTCCAGTTCGCCGAGGCCGACGTGTGGGACGCGTTCTGGAACTTCGTGGTACCCGACACGGTCGAGGCGTTCCCCGACGAGGGCTACGTCCCGCAAGCCGACGACGACCTCCCCGAGGGCGTCACCCAAGCGGACGTGCCCATCTCGCCGAAGTACTTCGCCGGCTTCCGCTCGCTCGGCAGCGAAGTGAGTACTGATAAGACGACCGAAGAGCCCGCGTGGCTCCAAGACCTCGAAGGAACGACCGAACGCGCCGGCCGCGCCCAGGACAAAGAAGACCTGATGGAACGGCTTCGCGACCTCGGCTACATGTGAACTGCGGACCCACCGCTCGCGGTCGGTATCGACACTGAATGTTTCCGATCGAGCATTGTATCGTTGCGGTCATCCCGATCATCGCGTACGTCCTCGTTCGCGACCGAGACGTTCCGACGGGAGGATTTCTCGCGATCGTGTTCGTCGGGAGCCAGCTGCCGGACCTCGTCGACAAGCCGCTCGCCCACCAGTTCGGTCTGATCCCGAGCGGCCGCGTCTTCGTCCACTCGCTGCCGGTCGCGGTTCCGATCCTCTGTCTCGCAGGATGGTACGCGTGGCGAACCGACCGGCTCCGAGCGGGCGGCGCGTTCGCGTTCGCGTACCTCTCGCATATCGTCGCGGACAACCGTCGGGTACTGTCACTACCGAACCCGACGCTGTCTGACGACATGCTGTGGCCGTTTCGGCCGGCGACCCCGCGGCCGGACGTTCCCTACTGGGCCGGCGAAGCGTCGATCAATGTCCGGCTGTGGACGCTGTTCTCCGCGGTCGTACTAGCGATCACCGTGTACTACCTCTATCGGGACATCAACGAGCAACTCCGGTCTAGCGCAACTTGACATCCACCCACGGCTACAGCCGTGAGATTCCCCCACGAGGGGGAAGAAGAGTCCTCAGTTCACACGCTCGGCGGTCCGAAGCACCGGTTTCGCGAAGGGGTTCCAGCTTTCGGCCGGTTCCGCGGCGACGAACGTCGCGTCGCAGTCGGGACACCTCGGTTCGTCGAGCATCGAGATGTCGATCGTCGTCTCACAGCGTTCGCAGCGACCGGTGTCGGTTCCGAGATCGAGGGCGTCTCGCCGGAGCGCGGCGAGCCGGTCGGTCTCCTCGTCGTCGCGGAGCGTGCTCACCGCGGTGTCGAGCGTATCGAGCCGCTCTTCGAGCGTGCCGGTCGTGTCGAGGAGCTGTTTGAACAGCCCCTCGATCTCGTCGAACTCCTCGTCGATCCACGTCTCAAACTCGCGCTGTGTTGAGTCGAGCCGGTCGATCTCGGCGGAGAACTCCTCGGCGATCCGATCGAGCTCCGTCTCGTCGACCGCGCCCTCGTCAAGCCGATCGTCGAGTGTTTCGACCCGACTGTGGAGCCGCGTCAGGTTGTCGGAGTACCGGTCGGCGAATTCCTCTTGCCGCGAGCGCTGCTGTTCGACATCGAGCGACAGGTCCGAGACCTGCCGCCGGAGCTCGGTGACCGTCTGGGTCACCTCGAGTTGCCCGTACATCGACTCCCGGAGCGACCGGACCTCGTCGGCGACCGCTCCGGACTCCGGCTTCTCGGGACCGTCGGCCGGTTCGGTTTCCTCCTGAGACCGGTCGTCAGCGGCTTCGTCGTCGGACGCGGTCTCATCCTCGTCGCCGTCTCGTCCGGCACTGCTACTACCGGATCGGTCGGCTGCGACGCCGGACGCGGCCTCGGCGTCGCCGACTGACCGCCGGTCGGGGTCGGACAGCTCCGGCGGATAAGGGGACGTCCCACCGCCGACCGGGTCGCGCTCCTCGGTGACGCCGTTCATCTCGTCGAGGATCCAGAACGCGGAGACCAGCTGGTTCAACAGCTCCTGTTCGTCGATATCTCGGGTCTCCGCGGTGTGTTCGACCCACTCCTGGAAGGCGTCGGCGTCTATCGGCGGACCGCTGTCTCGGCCCGTGGAGTCGGCCATATGATGCCGTTATACGGCCGTACAGGTGTTAATTGTTCCGAAGCATAACGCGAGCGTCGGCTACCCCACGACTGAAGTCGTGAGCTTCCGGCCTTGTACCGCGTGACTCAGGGCGTGACGGGAGCGTCTCGGTGGGGACTCCGCGCCCGATCCGAACAGAAACGCGGAGGGGACGCCGCTCGCGCTCGGACGATATATTTATCATTTGCGTCACCATAGTTGGTATCAGACCGCTGGAATGAGGGAACCGGCCGCGTCGATCGACGGACAGACACCGAGCGGAGTACCCGCAGCGGCGTCCACGTCCACCCTGCGGGCCGAGAGCCGGCCCATGACCGGACGCGTCCCGTCGCGACCGCCGGAACCCGTCGTGCGACCGAGCGGACACGCTCCGAACGACTCTGTGATCGCCCGGAGAGCGGACCGGTGTCGACGATGAGCGACGAGCGCGACGACGGTAAGCGACAAGCCGACGAGCCCGACACGGAAGTGACCGGGACGGACGACCGATCGTCGCGGTTCGGCGAGTTCAGAGAGCGGCTTGAGGGATCGACCTCGTCCGGCTCGGACGGGTCGACCGAGGCTGACGCCGACGGGAGCGACGGCGGCGAGAACGACGTCGACGGAACGGACTCAGCCGGACCGGAAGACACGGAAGAGCGGTCCGGGAACGGTCCGGCAGACTCGTGGGAGTGGATCGGGGATGACAACGAGCGCGACACGCGCGAGTCGACGGAGTCCGGACGCGACGGAGGGCCCGCCGAGGCGTCCGACGGCGAGGCCGACGACGAGGGGCGGAGAGACGAGCAGGCGCAGATCGACGATGCGTCGGCCGGTCGCCGGGTCTGGGATGACGACAGAGCGGACGACGAGGCGTCTCTCAGCGAACCGGACGCGACGGCGGACGACGACCCGGACGACGCCGTTCCCGCCGACGCGTCCGAGCGGAACGGAGACGCCGAGACCGAGTCGACTGCCGACGCGGCCGGGCAAAACGACTCTCGTGGAGACGACGACTCGCGTGGGGACGACGACTCGCGTGGGGACGACGACTCGCGTGGGGACGACGACTCGCGTGGGGACGACGACTCGCGTGGGGACGATGAGGGGGAAGAACGCTCCGAGCGTCGTCGACTGTGGAACCGTGAGGACAGTCGCGAGGGCACTTCGAGGGCGTCTCCGGAGTCTGGTACGACGGAGGAGGGTCAGTCGGAGCCGCTGTTGCGCGGCGGGACCGCGTCGACGAGCGGCGGTGACCTTGCCGCTGGGCCCGAGGAGAGCTACCAACGGCCGGCCGGACTCGATCTGGAGCCGGGAACGAGCGCCCTCGTCGAGTGCGGGTCACAGGACGAGCGAAAACACGCCGCCTGTCGGGACCTGCTCGGCCTCGAAACGGCGGCGACCGCGCGCGACGTACTCCTCGTCAGATACCGCCGAATGGATCCCGAGCAGCTCGAAGCGATCGCGAGCGCGGCACACCGAACGAAACTCGTCGCGATCGGTTACTCACAGTCCGTTCCGGACGACGTGCGCGACGAGGTGGAAGTCGCCTCGATCAACAATCCGAACGACATCACCCGGCTCGGGATCCTCATCTCGGGAACCGTCGAGAGCTGGGCGGAAGACGACAACGGGATCGTCGTGTGTTACGACTCGGTGAACGTCCTCCTCAAGTACAAGGACGTCCAGAGCGCGTTCCGGTTCCTCCACGTCTTCCTCGGGACGCTTCAGGGAGCGGGCGTGATCGCGCACTTCCACGTCGACCCGCGTGCGGGCGACCCGCAGAACGTCAACACGCTCAAGCCGCTGTTCGACGAGGTCGTCTCGATCGACTCGGTCGGCGTCCGACTGGAGTGATCGGATGGGCGAGATCGACCGCTCAGTCCGGATACGGGCGCTGCTCGATCGGTGGTTCCTCGTCGTCGCCGTCGCACTCCTCGTCGTCGCGGTCGCGGGCGGCACGTGGGCGTATCAGGTTCACGCCACCGAGACCGTCGAGACCGATCAGGTGACGACCGAGCGGTGGTCCGAGACCACGAGCTACGAACACAGCTCGGTCATCGTGAACGAGTCGATCCCCTTCGACGAGGGCGAGCGCGTCACGAACCGCCCGGTGTACTACACGAGGCTGTCCGAGGAGGTCGACGTCAGCTATCGGTACGAGTACGCGGCCAACGACGGTGCGGTACAGGTAAACACGGAGACGCGGGTTCAGTACCGTGGGATCGAGGGCGAAACGACTCTCTGGGAGTACTCGGAGCCGCTCGCGACAGGCACCGCGACGGGGCTCGATCCGGGGACACCACACACGGTCAACGCGACGCTAGTCATTACGGACGTATACGAGACGATCAACACGGTTGAACAACAGCTCGGTACCGTAGGAACCATCGAGATCCGGATCGTCTCGACATCGAATATCGAGGGAACGATCGACGGTGACTCGGTCGAGCACACCTACGAGAGCGAGATGCCGATCACGGTGACGCCGACGACGTTCCGCGTTCTCGAGATGGAGACCGTCGACGAGACCGAAACGCAGACGCGAACGGTCGAACGGCCCGTCAGATCGGGAGCAGTCGAGTCGACCGCACCGGTGGTCCTGTCGCTGCTCGCGCTGGCCGGGCTCGGCGGGCTTGTCCACGCGAGACGCACGGGACGTGTCGGCCTCTCCGCCGACGAGCGGGAACTCCTCGAACTCCACCAACAGGAACAGGAGTTCTCCGAGTGGATCACCCGCGGCACGTTCCCGTCCGAACGCGACTACGAGCAGACCATCCTCGTCGACGACCTAGAGGGGCTCGTCGACGTCGCCATCGACACGAACAAACGCGTGATCAAAGACGAACAGCTGGGCGTGAGCACCGTCCTCGACGGCGACTACATCTACGTGTACGTCCGACCCGACTCGCCGGCTGAGGACTGGCTCATCAACTACGCGGACACGACGATGGAGGAGTTCGAACGGTTTGGCGGATGATCGGACGACAGCGAACGCGCCCAGCACACGTGGCTTGGCCGCGGCGTATATACGTATGACCGACGAACGCACCGACGAATAGGGGATGGAACTTCGATCGTCTCTCGGCTCGGTCGCGACGCTCGCGCTCGTGGCCGTTATCGTCGCCATGCTCGTCGGTCAGCAGCTTGGCCAGCCGATCCTCCTCGGGTTCGTCGTCACCGGGAGCATGTCGCCGACGCTCGAACCGGGCGACGGGTTCGTCGCGGTCCCCCCGGTGCTGGCTGACGACATCGAGGAGGGAGACGTCGTGACCTTCGACGCACGGGAACTCCAGGGCGGCGGGCTCACCACCCACCGCGTGGTCGGCGAGACCGACGAGGGATACGTCACCCGCGGCGACGCCAATCCGTTCACCGATCAGGACGGCGATGAGCCACCGGTACAGGAGTCGCAGATCGTCTCGGTAGCGCTCCAGTTCGACGGCGAGTTGGTCGTCATCCCGTCGATCGGGACCGTCGCGCTCGCACTCCAAGGCGCGTTCGGCGCGGTGATAGGCGTCCTATCCGGCCTCCCGGGCGGCGACGCGGTCGCGGACGGGAACGTGGAGACGCTCATGGTCGGCGGCGGCGTCCTGCTGTTGCTGTACAGCTTCGCCGCCGATCTGCTGGGGAGCGACCGCGGCGGCAGAGACCGATCGCGGTCGCGGAAGGGGGCGACGCGGGCCGGTCTCGTGCTCGCCGTCATCCTGTTGCTAATCTTGGTGCCGGCGACCGCGAGCATGGTGATTCCCTCGGGCGTCAACGAGATCACGGTCGTGAGCTCGGAGTCGCCGAGTTCGAACCCGACGACCATCGAACGAGGGGGATCCCAGACCGTGACGTACAACATCTCGAACAGCGGCGTCTTCCCGCAGGTGGCGATCATCGAGCCCGCCAGCACGGGCGTCGAGGTGGCGGAGACGACCCACTGGATCTGGCGCGGGCAGAGCGCGGGCACCACCGCGACCATCCACGCGCCCGACGAGACCGGCGTCTACTACCGGTCGATCTCCGAGCGCCAGTACCTCGGACTCCTTCCGCTGTCGGTTATCGTGGCCCTTCACGCCGTCCATCCTGTCGTCGCGATCGCGGCGATCGACCTCGTGATCGCCGTCGTCGTCACCGTCGTCTTCGCGCTCGCCGTCGGGTTCCAGCCGCTCCGGTTCCGCGACACCGGCCGCGACACCTCCGTCGTCGACACCGTTCGCCGGACGGTCCGCAAGTGGCTGTGAGTCCGGCGTCCTCACCCGGCACCCGCGATCGTCGCGAGGTTCCACGCGGTGAGACCCACGCCGAGCAGCGCCATCACCACCGGCGGCCAGTAGTACGAGAACCGGTCGGCGGTCCGAGCGCCCTGAACGCTCACGGAGATCAACACAAGAAAGACAAGGAACTTCAGGAGGAGAAAGCCCGGTATGCCGAAGGTCGTCAGGAGCGACCCCACCACCGGGTTGACCTCGTCGATTCCGGTGACTCCGAGGACCGCGTACAGCGTCGAGACCACGTCGCCGACGCCGTACGTCAGCGCCGCGAGCAACCAGAGTCCGTAGAACTCGGTCGGTCGAGAGCGGTAGAGCGGCGGCTCTCCCGCCCCGGTCTCGCCGGTGCCGTCGACGCGCCCTTCGTCGTCCGGAAACATGGCCGAGGACTCGTCGGCGGGCGTTCCCAGCCGGACGAGCAGCGACTCGATCTGTCGGCGGCGCGCGAGCAGTTCCCCGGACGACGAGTCGGACCGTGAATCGGACGCCGGCTCCCCGTGGGAAGAGTCCGCCTCGCTCGCCCGTTTTTTCGCCAGAAGTGAGAGGTAGCCGTCGACCGCCTCCTCGACCGCCCGCCGGTCCGTGAGCCGCTCGACGAGCGCGCGGAGTTCGTCGCGCTTGACGGGTTTCGTGACGTACTCGTCGACATCGAGCTGTAAGACTCTGAAGTCGGGCTTGATCCCGGTTATCATCGCGGCCGCGAAGTCGCCGTCCCGCGCCCTGAGTCGGCCGAGCAGTCCGGCCCCGGAGGCGTCCGGAAGCTGGCGGTCGAGGAGGACGACGTCGACCGATTCGTCGAACTCTTCGAGGGCCGTCTCGGCGTCGATTGTGGTCCGGACCTCGTAGTCGTCGTCGAGCCACGCCGCGTACTGGTCGGCGAGGTTGGGTTCGTCCTCGACGATGAGGACGACGGGGGGGCGCGGCATTCGTGTACGGGTATACTTGGCCGCTTGTTAAATGGATGTACTGAAAAATCAGGTGCGCTCGATATCCAAAGGACCAGCGACGAAAATGAGAGTTATTCTACGGTGGGTTGGTGGCGGTGATGGTCGCTTCCGTCTCGAACAACGGGGCATCTGTGTTGAGATCGGTACTGTCGAATCCGACCGTGTCGATTTGAAGTGCCACGTCAACGGAGTTTCCAGATTCTAAACCAGTCAAATCGGTTGCGACGAGGTTCCCGATGTCACCTCCGATGTCTTCAGTCCCGCTCGCATCAGTCCAGAGCTTGAGAATGTCTTCTGGATTAGTACCACTCGGAAGTGAGTTCTGATTTCCGTTAAACCCGATATCGAAGCTGATGTCGACAGTTTGAGAGCCGTTATTCGTGATTGTGAACGCTGCCGTGTCCACTGTATCCGGAGGATCACCGCCGCTCACGGCACCGATAGTCGTCCGCGCGTTGAGATTGACGCCCCCTGCGAGATCATCCCCCGATCCGTTCTCACCGCTGGCGTTGTCGAAGTTGATCGTTAGAAGACCGTCGACGATATTTACGACATCCGAGCCTGTACCATCACCGGCTTCTGCAAATGCGAGGAGCGCGGAACTGTCGCCGGCAGTGTTCACCGTCACGGTCCGCTCTGCTTCCACCGTCGTGAACGCGCCCGTACCGATGAGCGCGCCGCCGCCGGCGACCAGTCCGCCGAGTCCGATCAGGACGTTGCGTCTGTTGGGCATATCTACACAATGTCCCCCTACCCACTTTGTATTGCGTCCCTTGACGCGGCGGCGGCGGCGTCTGGCCCGGCTTGAAAGGGTCGTTCGCGGCGTTCAAGCCGGCCTTGCTGCCCGACAGGACCGCCAATACAAAACCCGCCGGGCCACTAGGGAGATCCAACCGACGACTCCTCGCAAATCTACACATGGTGACACGCAGACAGACGATCATTGGACTCGCCTCGGCGGCCGTCGGCGGCGGCGCTGCCGCCTCTGCCGGGACGTTCACGTCGAGCGTGTCGGCCGGCGCGGACATGCGGGTCGTGGTCGTCTCGGACCTCCGGCTCGAACCCGCCAACGACGACGGGCCGTACGTGACTACCGAGGACGGGGAGGTCGTGATCGCGGTCGAGCGCCTGAACCGACACGCGCTGACGGAGTTCGGCGACCTCGTCCGCGTCGTGAACGACGGCAACATCGGCTACGACGAGCTGCGGTTCGAGTTCGACGCCGGAGACGGCGACGAGGCGGACGAGGTCGCGGCCGCGCTCGGGATCACCGCCGACGGCGACCTCGACGAGGAGAACGGGACGTTCACCCTGACGCCGGACGGCGGGCTGGGACCGGGCGACGGGGTCGGGTTCGGGATCTCCGTCGACCTCCTCCCGAGCTCCGAGTCGGGTATCTCCGACTTCCCGGAGTCGGCCGCGGAGCTCCAGTTATTCATCACGGCCGCACACGAGGGGGACGAGTAGACCGGCGTCGTCGAGAGACTACCCGCCGCACGCACTCTGCGGGGTGACGCTCCCGACCACCGCGGTACAGTCGGAGACGGACGCCTCGTCCGAGGTGTCGATCGCGACATCACCGCCGACCGACGAGCGGCCGCCGAGCTCGATCGCTACCTCGCCTTCGCTCGTGACCGTCGCGCCGCCGCCGATCGACGAGCTGCCGCCGAGCTCGATCCCCACCTCGTCCTCGTTCGTGACTGTCACGTCGCCGCCGATCGACGAGCGACCGCCGAGTTCGATCTCCACTTCGCCGGGCGTGTCGATCGTCACGTCGCCCTCGATCGTCGAGCTACCGGAGAGTTCGATTCCCACCTCGTCTTCGCTCGTGATCAACACGTCGCCACGGATCCGCTCGTTACCATCCAGCGTCAAATTCACGCCGTCGGGCGTCTCGATGTCGATGTCTCCGTCGATCTCCGAGCCGCCGCCGAGGCTCACGTCGACCTCACTGGACGCCTCGATAGAAAGCGGTCCCACCGACGCGTTACCGTTCAGATCGACGGTCACTTCATCGTTCGACGTCAGGGACATCGGTCCGCCGACGCTCCCCCCGCGGCCGACGGTCACGGTGAGGTTGCCCGCCTCGTCGGCACAGAATCCGCCGGCAACGCTTCCGCTGATGTCGGCGGTCACCTCGTCCGGCGTCGACAGCTGAAGTGGACCGCCGACCGTCGCGCCGCCGCCCATGGAGAAGGCGATCTCGCCGTCGGTGTCGATACCGAAGTAGTCACCGACGCTCCCGCGATGGGTGATATCGACCGCACTGTCCGTCCGGATGTCGACGGCACCGCCGACCTCGATCCCGCCGCCGATCCGCTCGGAGACTTCTCCGGTGGTGTCGATCACGACGCTACAGTCGGTGCCGCCCCACGGCGGGAACTCCGCGTCCGTACAACCCGACGGCGTGCGCGGCGCGCACACGCCCCGATCCGGGACCGTACAGCTCACGTCGACGGACCGGGTGAGATCGACCGACTGGTCCGCTCCGGTCACGGTGACCGCGACCTCGACGGTCGTGTCGCGGCTGGTCTCACACGACAGGTCAGCCTCGACGACGCCGGACTCACCCGGAGCCAACCCGATCGGCGTCCGCAGCGAGTTCGGGTCGACCGGCCCGTCGGACCCGCCGACCACCTCGGCGTCGATCGACTCGATCGGTTGACCGAACTGGTTCGTCAGTTCCAACAGCGTGATCGTCTCGCCGTCGGTCCCGGAGCGGTCCTCGGTGTCGACGCCGAGCAGCGCCGTATCGTCGCCCGCGGTGTCGACGCCGATCGAACGGTCGCCAGAAACTGAGTCAAACGCGCCGGTCGTGTACGCGCCGGTCGCGCTGGCGGTCCCGACACCCAGAAGCAGCAGAACGGAGCGGCGGCTTATCCCACCGCCCGACCGGCTTCGGCTCCGGCTACGTTTTCGTGCCATAAGTTGAATCCTCGGACCGACGTCGTTCGTCGCGTCACCGATCGCCTCGGCGTCCTCCGGACCGCACGCGTGACGATCGGAACGCCAGCCGGCGGACAGGGTGGAATAGTCGCTCTACGTAGGACTTCGAGTTCCACGCACTTCGTATTGGTGCCCTTGAACGTCGAGATTCTACCCGAACGAGTCGTCCGCGTCCCCGGAGCCGGATCATGGCGGGCGCTCGAACTGGTCGAGTCGGTTCCGGCGGATCTGTACCACGTGCGCGACCGAGGAGACGAGGAACGCGACGAGTACGAGCCCCGCCCAGCCGAGTTCGGGAACCGTCTCTGTGGGGACAAAACCCACCCAGACGCCGCCGAGGACGACGCCCGCCAGCAGCGACAGCCCGAGGTAGTAGACGCCCCACGAGATCGACTGCGGGGGGACGATATCGAGGTAGACGTCGAGCCCCTTCGCGTCGCTCGTAAGCGACACCTCGTCGCCGTCGTACTCGACGAGTCCAGCGTTTTCGAGGCGATCGAGGTGCGTCTGCTGGAGCGAGGTGTACACGCGCTTGCGTTCCGAGGACGTGATCTCCGGAACCGTCTTATCGTGTTCCCACGCGGTGACCTGTTCGGCGAGCTCCGAGAGGGTGACCGGCTCCTCGGTCTGTTTACAGTAGTGGAGGACGTACCGCCGGCGGTGGCTGCTCAGGAGGTCGTAGAGTTCGTCTTTTTCGGGAGCGTCGTACTTCTCTTGGCCCGTGAGCGACATCATTCGACCCGTCGCCGCGGCGGTCCGACGGCGACGCCGAGCCGTGTCCGACGCGCCGGTCCGGTAGTCGAGCGCTCCGGGACCCCGCACCGACGACGTATCATACAACCCAGTCACTCGGGTCGGTGATATTTAAGATAATCGTAACTTCTTCACGGCCATCGGGCGCGATTCCGCTGTTCGACGTCAGAAGCCGAGAATCTCCGAGAGCCCCTCCGGTTCGGTGATCGAGGTCGCGGACGCCTCCTCGACGAGTGACCGGTACTCCTCAATATGATCGTTTATCGTCGTGCCGTCAGCCTCCTCAACGGCCGCGACCGCGGCGGCCTGTCCCACGTCC
The DNA here is from genome assembly GCF_901686465.1 of Halorubrum sp. DM2. Classification (NCBI taxonomy): domain Archaea; kingdom Methanobacteriati; phylum Methanobacteriota; class Halobacteria; order Halobacteriales; family Haloferacaceae; genus Halorubrum; species Halorubrum sp. DM2. The sequence goes on along the minus strand of NZ_LR594487.1, from coordinate 2,303,757 downwards.
GTCGCCTCGATCTGGGTCTGGACCTCCGCGAGCGTCCGCTCACAGATCGCGGCAGGATCAGGAGAGTCATCGCTGTCGCCATCATCGCCGTTGCCGTCGTCGCCATCGGACGTGTTCGTACCGGAGCCGTCGGAGTCGGCGGCGGGATCAAGCTCGGCGGCGGCCTCCACGGCGGCTTCGAGATCGGTCGCCGCGCTCCGGAAGCCCGTCCGGGCCGTCTCGAACTCGTCGACCGCCGTCTGGTACTGCTCCTCGTTGAAGAGGGAGATCGCTCGGTTGCGCGTCGAGATCCCGTCGTTGCGCCCCTCAATACCGGCTTCGTATCGGTCGAGGACCTCGCGCCGTCGGTCCTATTGTGCCAGTTCGTCGCCACCGCCGACGCCGGGGACCTCGATCCCGACGCCCTGACAGCCGGCGAGCCCGGCAGTCGCGGCGACGGCGGCAGCGAGCGTCGCGCGGCGTGAGTACATTCGCGTGTTTATTTGATAACATCACGCATAAAATCGGCCGTCGATCGGCTTCAAGCCGGGCTTTCTCCGGATTCAGGCCGAATCTGCGTCGTTTCAAGCTCCCTACTATTAAGTGGATCCTCCCCGTTCTCTCGCGTAGGTGGATATTTGATGCCAAAGCGACGCAGCATGTTGATCGGAATGGGCGCACTGGCGATGGGAAGCGGCGCGGCGTTCACGGGTGCCGCGTTCAACTCGTCGACGACGCCGAGCGCGGACCTCCGCGTCGTCGTCGAGGAAGCGCTCAACTTCAGACCGAATCCGGCCGCAACGAGTGCGGATAACGTGGTAAGCACCGACGATTTCGAGGGAGGGTTCTTCGACGGGGAAGATATCGACGACAGTGAGGACGGAGCGTTCGGCGGGGAAGACGTCGAGCCGCCGCTCGCGGCCACGAACGGCGAAGCGAACGGCGACCTCGAACTGTTCGCCGTCGCGGGCCTCGGCGCGTCGGACACGTTCGAGGAGCTGTTCATTCTCGAAAACGATTCGACGGATTCGGTTGCGGTTGGTATCGCGTATGACCGGGGGAACTCCGACTTCGACACGAGCGCGGCCGGCACGGGCCAGTACGGTGGCGACATCGACGTCAACGGAGAGGGTGGACTCACCCCGACGATCCCGCGGAACTCGTATCGGTTCAGGGTGAACACTTTCACCGATAACAGCGATCCGACGGGCAACGATTACCTCGACGGCGACACGGACGGGCTGATTTCGCCAGCCGTGAACGGAGATTTCACCAACGGCGAGATAACAGATGAAACAAATGCCAACTTCGTCGGCGGAGACGAGGGGATCAGTGATGACCGCGACAAGCCCGCCGACGCCATTATCCTCGAACCCGGAGAGGCGGTGACGATCGACCTGGAAGTAGACATCGATTACGGCGATACCGTAAAAGAGAGTATCCGAAACGCCGCCGGGATCTCGCTCGACGGCTTTGGGAGCGAACGCGCGACGGTCGACCTGCTGGACGGGATCACCGTCGGTACGCTGACCGGCGAGCCATCGAGTTAGTCGGAGAACAGCGACTGAAACCCGCGATTTTTCGTTACGTGACTCGGCGAAACGGATCTGGTTGATCGAGTGACTGGACCACCACGTAACGGAACACGGCCGGCGAGACAACCACAGGACTGTCGGCTATCAGTTAACGAGTTGTCGCTACATAACTGTATATATCTTAAAATCGCGATACGACCTAATAACCAATGTCACGGGTACGAGTCGAGCAGCTGCGTGGCCAACTGGGTCGTCGAGATATTTGTGAACCGACTTTCGATCACTAAAATGTTATTTGAATGTGAGACTAAGAGCTAAAAAGATGTTTTAATGCGGAACAAGATAACGTGCTGGTAATGGATGTCGTCATCGCCGAGGATGAGCCCCTCCAAAGCAGACTGATCGAGTACTTTACCGGCGAGGAGCACACCGTCGTTGCGACCGCCACGAACGGTGACGAGGCGATTCAGTATACGACCACACACGAGCCGGATGTCATCATCATGGACATCAACATGCCGGTCAAGGGTGGCGTGGAGGCCATCGAGGAAATCGATGCCTTCGATATCGACGTTGGCATCGTCGTCAGCACCGCCCACGTCGACGACGAGACGAGGGAGGCGGCGATGTCCGCCGGTGCCGACGCGTATCTTATCAAGCCGTTCTCCAAGGCGGACCTACTGGAGCAGATGGACCGATTCTCCGAAGCCTGACGTCGTCTGTGCGGGTCACGCTGCCCGTGAGAATGTGATCGAATCGGAGACGCGATGATTGACGCCGACACTGATTTTCATCCCCCTGATCGAAAACGACGATGTGCACCCGCACCGAGCGGCGACGTTCGGAGAGTTCGAGCCCTCGGTCGGTCGATGTCCGTCCGATCGCTGGCAGACTCCCGCTACCATCCCACGTCGACATTACAACTCCGTTAACGACCGGACGCACTCACGGAATCGTCCGAACGCCGGAGTCGTTCGAATCGACCTGAGTCCCGGCTCAGTACGGTCGCCCGTCTTATCCTGACGGTCCCACGAGTGACTCTGTTATTGCCATAAATTTATTTATCCTGAAATGAACTTCTGATATGACAGAGGATGGCACGGTCTCAGCGGGACCGGCGACCGGGGCAGTCGGAGGGGGAGGGAGCCCGTCGCTCGCTCGGGACAAAGCCGGGTGGCCCGCGACCCCCGTCGACTCGCCAGTCTGCCGACCGGGACCGAGATTCCGCTCGGAGTTCAACACGGCCGCGTCGGCCCCCGGAGTGCGCGACTGAGACCGGCGGCCACGACCGCATCACCCTCTCGGTGTCGGGCATGTGTCTCCTCCTCGCGACCAAGTTCGCGGACGCGCTCACGACTGGGGTCGGCCTCGCGTACGCGCCGGCCGTCTACGAGGCGAACCCGATCGCGCGACCCGTCTTCGAGGGGCTCGGGATCACCGACGGACTCCTCTTCGGCTCGTTCGCGGTCGTCGTCGCGATCGTCGCGGTGACCGAAATCGGCGCGCTCGCGGTCGCGCGATGGCGGCGGGACGGCCATCTCGCACCGGTGGTCCGCGCCGTCGGCTACGGGCTGCCGTCGCTGCTGTTCGCCGCCGTCGCGGTCCGCAACGCCGCCGTGTTGGTGGAGGCGGTCGAGCCCCTCGGTCCGCTGTAGCGCTCGCCGTTCAGATGGTCTTTTGTACTCGGCGACCGCACGCAGCCGTATGGACGACCACTCCCACGAGCCGGACCCGGACAAGCGCGTGACTGCCCCGATGCAGGCGTTCGGGGGCCGAGAGGTCGGCATCGGCGCGGCCGTCACGCTCGTCGGACTGCTGCTCGCGTACGCCGTTCCGTTCCTCGCCACGTTCTGAGCCGGAGGCGACCGATGACCGACGACCGACCCGACGCCGCGACAGCACCCGAACCGCCCCGCGACGCGGTCAATGACCCTGTGTGCGCCGTCGGCATCGGGCCGGGCGACCCGGAGTATCTCACCCGACGCGGAGCGAGAGCGCTGCGCGAGGCCGACGTCGTCGTCGGCTTCGAGACCGTCGTCGAGTACGTGAGCGACGAAACCGACGCCGACCTGCTGACCTGCGGATACGACGACGAGGCGGCGACGCTCGACCGGTTCGCCGACCGGGTCCGGGCCGGAGCCCGCGGCATCGCCGTGTTGATGGGCGACCCGAACCACTCCGGCTACCAGTTCGTCGGGAAGGTGGAACGCGCGATCGACGAGCCGGTGCGGGTGATCCCGGGCGTCTCGTCGCTACAGGTCGCCGCGAGTCGCGCACGGACGCCGATGGAGGACGCCGCGTTCGTCACCCTCCACAAGCGGGGAGCGATCGACGCCGACCTCGACCGACTCGGCGACGCGGTCGGGGACAGACACCTGCTCGTCCTGCCGCGCCCGTTCGACTGGATGCCGGGAGATATCGCCGCGCACCTGGTCGACGCCGGCGGTGACCCCGGACTCGACGCGCTCGTCTTCGAACGGCTCACTCATCCGGACGAGGCGGTGACCCGGACGACGCTCGGCGAGTTGCGCGAGTCGGCGGGCGGAACGGGCCGCGATTCGACCCCGTTCTCCGACCTGTCCGTGCTCGTCGTGCGGACCGGGTGAGGTTCGTACTTCGGGGTTTCGACCGGAAAGAGGACGCTTGGGGGGCCCTACCGCGGGTACCACGCGAGCGGGTGGTCGGCGGTGAGTTCGAGGGTGACTGACTCGTCGAGGTCGAACTCCTCGACGTGGTTGTGGAGGCAGTGGACCGCCTCACCGGAGTCGAGTTCGACGCGATAGACGAACGAGGGGCCGACGTACTGCCGCGAGGTGACGACGCCGTCGGCGAGTTCGGGGCTCGCGGGCGTCGCGCGGAGGTCGTCGGGACGCACGAGCACGTCGACGGGCGCGCCGTCGTAGACGGTGTCGTACCCCTCCAGCGTCACGGCGTCGAAACGACCGATCCCGGTCTTGACCTTCCCGTCGCGGAGTTCGCCTTCGAGGAACGACGCCCGGCCGAGGAAGGAGGCGACGAACTTCGACTCCGGGCGCTCGAAGACGGACTCGGGACGGCCGACCTGCTCGATTTTTCCGCCGTTCATGACGGCGACGCGGTCGGAGATGGACAGCGCCTCTTCCTGGTCGTGAGTCACCGAGATGGCGGTGACGCCGGCCGCCTTCAGTATGCGGCGGACCTCCTCTCGCATCTCCACCCGAAGGCGGACATCGAGGTTCGAGAACGGCTCGTCTAAGAGCAGCACCTCCGGTTCGGGAGCGAGCGAACGCGCGAGCGCGACGCGCTGTTTCTGGCCGCCCGAGAGCTGGTCGGGCGTCTTCTCGCCGTGATCGGTCATCTCGACGAGTTCGAGCAGTTCGTCGACGCGCGCCTCGCTCTCTGGAGCGTCGGCGTCGGTCAGCCCGAACGCGATGTTCTCGCGGACGGAGAGGTGCGGGAAGAGCGCGAAGTTCTGGAAGACGATACCGACGTCGCGCCGCTCCGGCGGGACGAACGAGCCGTCGCCGGCGACCACGTCGCCGTCGAGCGAGATTCGGCCCTCGGTCGGCTCCTCGAGTCCCGCGATGGTGCGGAGCGTCGTCGTCTTGCCGCAGCCGGAGGGTCCGAGGAACGTCAGCAGCTCGCCGGACTGAACGTCGAGCGAGACGTCGTCGACGGCGGTCTCCGGGCCGAACGCCTTCGTGACACCCGACAGCGACAACACCGGATCCGCGGAGGCGGCGTTCGCGTCGTCGGAAGCGGAGTCCGCCCGATGATCGACCGACCGATCGTCCGATCCCTCGGTCGCCGCGTCGTCCGACTCGGCCGAGCGCGTCGTCCCGACTGATTCAGTGGATGCCATCGATGAGGGGCGGGCACCGGGCGACCGGCGTCCCGCGGTTGCCGTCACATACTTTAGGAGTACCTAAAAGCGTATCGCTCGCTCTCGCGCCGTCGAAATCGGTAGATTCGATGCCGCGTCTTTCTCGGAGACGACGGCGCTCGACCGCGCCGCGACCGCTTAGGCCAGCTCTCGGTCGATCACGTCGCGGTGATCGCGGACCGCGTCGGCCGAGAGCGCGACCGACTCGTCGCCCACCGCGAGCGAGAGCGTCCCGTCCGTCGTCACGTCGCCGATCCGGAAGACGGGGAGCTCGCCCGTCACGGCCGCGACCGCCTCGGGGTCGGTCGTCTGGATCAGCAGTCGCCCCGGCGTCTCGTCGAAGGCCGCGACGCGGTCGGGGAGGGTCGCGTCGACGCCCGCCTCGTCGGTCACCAGTTCGGCGAGCGCGACCGCGAGCCCGCCCTCGCTCACGTCGTGGGCCGCGAGCGTCGACTCGTGGCGGGCGGCCGCCGCGAGCGACGCGACGAGGTCGCCGAGGTCGTCAGCGGCACCGGAGTCGTCGGGCAGCGTCGGGAACCGGTCGCTCCCGCCGGCGTGCGCGAGGTACTCGGAGCCGCCGAGGGCGTCGCCGCCGGCCCCGACGAGCAGCAGTTCGGAGTCGGCCGCGCGGTCGGCGTCGAGGGCGGTCGGCGGGGCCGAGTAGCCGCGCGTCGTGCCCAGCACCGCGAGCGTCGGCGTCGGCGGGATCGGTCCCTCGACGCTGTCGTTGTACAGCGAGACGTTGCCGCCGACGACGGGCGCGTCGAGCGCCGCGCAGGCGTCCGCCAGCCCGTCGACGATCCCCTTGAACGCGCCGTACACGTCCGGCTTCTCGGGGTTGCCGCCGTTGAGGCAGTCGACCGCGGCCAGCGGGAGCGCGCCGGTCGCGGCGAGGTTCGTCGCGTTCTCTACGGCGACCGCGCGAGCGCCCTCGTACGGCGCGACCGCGGTCCACTTCGGGTTCGCGCCGGAGGAGAGCGCGAGACCGACGCCGTCGGCGGAATCGTCGCCCTCGACGGCGTTCCCCTCGCCTTCCGTCTCCCGCATCGCGAGCAGCGCCGCGTCGTCGCCGGGCTTCACCGCCGTCCGCGTGCCGACCTCGTGGTCGTACTGCCGGTACACCCAGCGCTTGCTCGCGGTCGAGGGGGCCGAGAGGACGGCCGCGACCGCCTCGTCGAGCGGCGGCTCGTCGTCCGGGAGCTCGCGGTCGGGTTGACTCGGCGGCTCGCTCGCGAGGTCGTTCATCGGCGCGCCGTCGGCGAGGAACTCCGCGGGCGCGTCGACCACCGTCTCGGACTCGTCGGCGTCACCGGCGAACTCGCAGACGTAGTTGCCGTCCGTCACCTCGCCGATGACCGAGCAGCCGAGGTCGAACCGCTCCGCGAGCGCCGCGACGCGGTCGACGTCCTCGGGCGCGACCTCGTAGCACATCCGCTCTTGACTCTCGCCTAACAGGATTTCGGTCGGATTCATGTTCGGCTCGCGCTGGTGGACCGCGTCGAGGTCGATCCGCGCGCCGAGCCCGCCCTTCGCGACGAGTTCGGAGGACGCGCCGCCCAGCCCGGCCGCGCCGAGGTCGCGGGCGGACAAGATTAGGGCCTCGTCGACGAGGGCCTCGTTACACTCGATCAGCCGCTTTTCCGCGTAGGGGTCGCCGACCTGAACCGCTGGTCGGTCCTCGGTCTCGGCGTCCTCGGCGAGGTCCTCGCTGGCGAAGGACGCGCCGCCCAGCCCGTCGCGCCCGGTGCCGTTGCCGACGAGGACCAGCTTGTTGCCCGGCTCCTTCGCGGTCGCCGTGACCAGTCGGTCCGCGTCGGTGACGCCGACGCAGGCGACGTTGACGAGGGGGTTCCCCTCGTAGCCGCCGTGGAACGCGACGCTGCCGCCGACCGTGGGGACGCCGATACAGTTGCCGTAGTGGGAGATGCCCTCGACGACGCCCTCGAAGAGGTACCGCGAGCGCTCGCGGTCGAAGCCGCCGAAGTACAGCGAGTCGAGGAGCCCGACCGGGTACGCGCCCATGCTCATCGTGTCGCGGACGATGCCGCCGACGCCCGTGGCCGCGCCGTCGAACGGGTCGACGAACGAGGGGTGGTTGTGGCTCTCGACGCCGAAGGTGACGTAGGTGTCGCCGTAGTCGTCGGCGTCGCGCTCGGCCGCGGGCGCGTCCGCGGCGTCGGGGTCGGGGAGCGCGAGGACCGCCGCGTCGTCACCGGGGCCGACGACGACCTGATCGCCCTCGCTGTCGAACGCCGAAAGCAGGGGTCGGGAGGAGCGGTACGCGCAGTGTTCGCTCCAGAGGTTCTCGAACAGCGCGGCCTCGGCCGGCGTCGGCTCCCGACCGAGCTCCGCGACGACGAGCTCGTGGTCCGGGTCGGACAGACTCATTCACTCACGTGGTCACCGAGCCGGTTCTAATGCTTTTCTATACGCACGTTCGTGTTGATCGAGCCGACCGCGACGCCGAACTGACTTGAGATTCTGTGCGGTGGCGCGCGCCTCCGAGCGGTCGCCCCCGGCGACCGCGACGGAGCGCCGCGCGAGGGAGTCGCTGGCGGTCGAGCGAAGCGACGACCGCCAGCGACGAGGCTGGGGAGGCGTGAGGTGCTGTGCGGTCGGGTGGGACTCGAAGGGGCAGTCGGGAGGACGAAGCACGACGATATAAGCACCGCAGCGAGGGAGCGAAGTGACCGAGCGAGGAGCGCAACGAGTCGCGCGAGTCCTCCCGACTGGGGCTTCGGCGGTCACAGTCGCGACGAGATCAGCAGCGTACAGCCGACCGGCTGGGGCTTCGGCGGTCTCAGTCACGACGAGAATAGTTGCGTGCGGCCGAGCGGCAGGATTTTCGACCGGATTCACCACCACCGAACTGACAACCTACTTATAGTAGAACGAGCGATGCGCCGTAGACGGCCACCGTCCCGACCACGCCGATCCCGACTGCCTTGGCGTTGAGTGTGACCGCCTTCTTGCGGTCGGCGGCGAGCGCTTCCTCGTTCCGGATCTCGCTCGTGCCCTCGCCCACGTCGAAGACGCCGATGCCGGCGAAGCCGATACAGAAGCGCTCGCGGTACTGTAACCAGCCCATCGCGGCCCCGTACAGGGGGAACACCGAGAGGGCGAGCGACCACTGCGGCCACGCCAGCGCGACGACCGCCGCGACGTAGACCGCGGCGAGCGCGAGCGAGCCGACGCCGAGGAGGAGTCGCCGCCGCTGTTGGGTCGGTCCGATGTTGCAGACGCCCGGTTGATACTCCATGTCCTCGACACGGGCGCGAGCAGCAAAAGCACGCACGGATCGCGGCGGCCAAGCGGGGGCCCGTGACGACCGTTTTATTACGACATGCGAGTAACTTGAGCCGAAGCGGCAGATGACAGGGACCGACCGCCGAGACGAGGAACTACGGCGGTACGAGGCGATCCTCGACTCGATCGACGACGCCGTCTACGCCGTCCGTCCGGACGGCACCATCGCGTACGTCAACGACCGGTACGCCGAGATGAAGGGGGCGGGCCGCGAGGAACTGCTCGGGACGCAGATCTACGACTGGGTCACGGAGGAGGCCGCCGAAAGGGCGAGAGCGGTCAGACGGGAGATGGCGGCCGGAGAGCGGGACGACGGAGTCGTCGAGTACGAGTTCCTCACCGCGGACGGCGAGCGGTTCCCCGTGGAGATGCGGTTCAGTTTCATCGCCGGGGGCGGCGACGACCACGAGCCCGGCGACGAGGCGTTCGACGAGTTCGATCGCGTGGGCGTCATCCGCGACGTCAGCGATCGGAAGCGGCGGGAGGAGGCGCTCAGAGAGAAGAACGAGCGGTTGGCGGAGTTCGCGAGCATCGTCTCACACGACCTCCGGAACCCCCTTAACGTCGCCGAGGGGCGGCTCGATCTCGCCCGCGAGGAGTGCGACTCCGAACACCTCGACCACGTCGCTCGCGCCCACAACCGCATGAACGTCCTCATCGAGGACCTCCTGACCGTCGCCCGCGACGGCGAGGACGTCGACGAGACGGAGCGCGTCCCGCTCCGCGGATTCGTCGAGGAGTGCTGGGAGGGCGTCGAGACCGCCGACGCGACGCTGCGCGTCGAGACCGACCGCGCGGTCCGTGCCGACCGGAGCCGGCTCCGGCAGGTGTTCGAGAACCTCGCGCGGAACAGCGTGGAACACGGTTCCACGAGCAGTCGGGCGGAGCCCGACGACAGCGTCGAGCATGGCTCGACTGGCAGCCGGACAGAGTCCGGCGACAGCGTGGAACACGGGAGCGAGAGCGTAACGCTGACCGTTGGCGACCTCGACGGCGGCTTCTACGTCGCCGACGACGGCCCGGGGATTCCGGAGGCCGACCGCGAGAGGGTGTTCGATCCGGGATACACCACGAGCGACGGGGGAACCGGGTTCGGGCTGGATATCGTCGAGGCGGTCGCGACGGCCCACGGCTGGGACGTGCGCGTCACCGACGCCGACGGCGGGGGTGCGCGCTTCGAGTTCACCGGCGTCGACGTGGTCGACTGAACGGCCCCCGTTCTCCCCGGCTTCCGCGGTGGCAACCCTCAAATGGACGCCCGCCGACGGGACGGTGTGAAACGGATCCAGCTCGGGAACACCGTCTTCGAGGGCGAAAACGACGTCTACCTGCTCGACGGCGAGACGACCGCGCTCGTCGACACCGGCGTCGCGCTCCCCGAGGTACGCGAGGAGTTGGTCGACGGGCTCGACGAGTACGGAGTTGCCTTCGCCGACGTCGACGCGGTCGCGCTCACCCACTGGCACCCGGACCACGCGGGGCTGGCGGGCGAGATTCAGGCCGCCGGGGACGCCGACGTGTACGTCCACGAGGCGGACGCCGGACTGGTCGACGGGAGCGAGACGCCGCTTTTCGCCGACCGCGACCTCCGGCGCGAGACGTTCGAGCGGTGGGGGATGCCCGACGCCGACCGGGAGCGCCTGACGGCGTTCTTCGACGCAGTCAGCACGGACCTGTCGGGCCGGCCCGCCGACGTGACGGCGTTCGGCGACGGCGAGACGATCGAGGCCGGCGGCGTCGAACTCGAAGCCCTCCACCTGCCCGGCCACACCGCGGGACTCTCCGGGTTCGCGTTCGATCCGCGGACGGTCCCCGGCCACGAGCCGGTGGCAGGCGCGGACGCGACCGAGGAGGCGTTCACGGGCGACGCGCTGCTCCCGAAGTACACTCCCAACGTCGGCGGGGCGGACGTGCGCGTCGAGGGCGCGCTCGCGGCCTACGCCGAGAGCCTCGCGCGGATCGTCGACCGCGACTTCGACGCCGCCCATCCCGGCCACCGCTGGCGGATCGACGACCCGAGCCGGCGCGCCGCGACGATCCTCGACCACCACCGCCACCGGACGCGCCGGGTGATCGGCGTTCTCGACGAGTCGGGACCCGCGACCGCGTGGGAGGTCTCGGCCGCGCTGTTCGGCGACCTCGACGGGATCCACGTCCTCCACGGGCCCGGCGAGGCGTTCTCGCACCTCGACCACCTCGCGGCGGCGGGCGTCGTCGAGCGCGACGGGACCGCCTACCGCCTCGTCGACCCCGAACCCGATGTCGACGCGCTGTTCCCGACCACGCCGCTCGACGACCTGGTCGACGGGAGCGACGACGCGTAGTCGCGGTCTCCGCTACTTTCCGGTCGCCGAAAGGTATTCCTGCCGGCCAGCGTATTCGGGGACGTGAAGCGGGACGCCCTCGCCGCGGTCGTCGTCGCCCTCCTCGCCGTCGTCGCGCTCGGCGTCGCGGCCGCGACGCTGGACTCCGCGGTCGACACCGGCAGCGGCGGGTTCGGCGGCGGCGGCGGAGACGCCCCGAGCGTCGGCGAGAGCGAGGGGGACCCGGGCATCCTCACCTCGCCGGGGGAGTCGGGCGAACTGTCGACCTCCGGCGTCTGCCTGCCGTCTCTCAGGGAGCCGCCCGCCGTCGCCGCGCTCCTCCTCGGGATGGCGCTGCTCGCCGCAATAACGTATCGGGACACCGCGTCGCCGTTCGCGGGCGTCGCCGTCGCCGGCGTGATCGGTGCCCCGATCGGATTCCTCTTCTGGGTGCTGTCGGCGTGCGGGTCGGCCGCAGGGAGCGTCTCGGTGTCGATCGGTCTCGGCGGCAACGGGACGGGACTGTTCCCCGAGGGCGCTCCCGGGGGCGGCGGGGTCGGCGGCGGCGAGGGCGCGGCGTCGACACCGGAGGTCCTGTTCGCGCTGGTGGTCGTCGTAGCGGTCGTCGCGAGCGTCGCCGTCCTCCTCCTCGCCGGGGGCGACGACGAGACCGACGGGGAGAGCGCGGACCCCGAACAGCCGGACGAGGAGCCGCCGGACCTCGGCGCGATCGGGCGGGCGGCCGGCGAGGCCGCGGACCGGATCGAGTCGTCGGACGCCGAAAACGAGGTGTACCGCGCGTGGCGCGACATGACCGATGTCCTCGACGTCGACCGCCCCGCCTCCTCGACGCCCGCCGAGTTCGCGACCGCCGCGGTCGACGCCGGCGTCGACGAGGAGCCGGTGACCGCGCTCACCGAGGCCTTCGAGCGCGTACGATACGGCGGCGAGGACCCGACCGACGACCGCGAGCGCCGCGCCGTCGAGGCGCTGCGCCGGATCGAGGAGCGACACGGGGGCGATTCGTGACGCGCGGACCCGCCGGGAGCGGACACGTCGGACCCGCCGGGAGCGGGCACGTCGGTCCCGACGGAGGTGACCGGTAGTGCGCTTCCTCGTCGTCGCTGGAGTAGTCGCGGTCGCCGTCGGCCTCCTCGCGGCGCTCGATCGCGGCGTGGCGGCGGCCATCTCCCCCACCGCGACCGTCGTCACGCTGATCGGCGTCCTCGGCGTGGTTCAGGGGATCCGATACGCGAACGCGCGCCGGGACCGGCGGCGACTGCCGACGGACCCCGGCGAGCCGGAGCGCCGCGCGCCGGCCGCGGTGCCCGGCGCGGACCTCGACGAACGGATCGCGCGGGTCGCCAGCCCGGGACCGGGCGGCTATCGGGACCGCCGCGACCTCCGCGGTCGGGTTCGGGGCGTGGCGATCGAGACCGTCGCCCGCGACCGCGACTGCCCGCGAGAGGCGGCCGAGGCGGCCGTCGACGACGGGACGTGGACGGACGATCCCGTCGCCGCCGCGTTCTTCGACGCGCGGACCCGGTACCCGCTCCGCGTCCGCCTGTCGGCCACGGTTCGGGGACGCTCGCGCTACTGGTACGGGCTGCGGGCGGCGATCGACGAGATCGACCGGATCGAGTCCGGGGGTGAGGCGTGAGCGACTCCGGGGCGGAGGTCGCGTCCGACTCTGCCAATTCGGCCGATTCGACCGGATCACCCAACTCGACCGATTCGACCGACCCGACCGATCCCGAGGTCGACGCGACCGCGACGGAGTCGCCCGCGACCCCGATCGATCCGGAGCATCGACGAGTGGTCGAGACGGACCGGTGGCTGGGGATCGCCGGGGCGGCGCTGGCGCTCGTCGGACTCGGCGTGGTCGTCCGGCAGTCGTCGCTGGTGATCGCGGGCGCGGTCGGCGTCGGCTACGCCGTGTACGCCCGGGCCGGCGACGCCCCGACGCCGGCGCTTGCGGTGACGCGGTCGGTGAGCGACGAGACCCCCGCCCCCGGCGACGAGGTCCACGTGACCGTTCGCGCGGAGAACGTCGGGGAAGCGGCCCTCCCGGACCTCCGGCTCGTCGACGGCGTCCCGCCCGGGTTGGCGGTCGTCGACGGGCCGGCCCGGGTCGCGACCGCGCTTCGACCGGGGACGGCGGTCGCGTTCGAGTACACGGTGCGGGCGGCGCGCGGCGACCACGAGTGGGAGCCGCTGACCGCGATCACGCGCGACGCGGCCGGTGCCCGAGAACGCACGACGGCCCTCGACGCGCGGACGACCGTCGCCTGTACGCCGGAGCTGTCCGCCGGCGGCGACCTCCCCCTCCGCGGGCTGACGACCGTCCACCACGGGCGCGTGCCGACCGACGTGGGCGGTTCCGGCGTCGAGTTCCACGCCACCCGGGAGTACCGCCGGGGCGACCCGCTCAAGCGGGTCGACTGGAACCGCCGGGCGCGGACGGGCGAGCTGTCGACCGTCGAGCTGCGCGAGGAGCGCTCCGCCACCGTCGTGCTGCTCGTCGACGCCCGCGAGCCCGCGTACGTCGCGCCCGATCCCGACGCCGAGACGGCGGTGGAGGCGAGCGTCGCGGCCGCCGGGCAGGCGTTCTCCGCGCTCCTCGACGGCGGCGACCGCGTGGGGATCGCGGCGCTGTCGCCGCTCGACTGCTGGCTCCCGCCGGGCAGCGGGACCGTCCACGCGGCCCGGGGGCGCGAGACGCTCGCCACCGACCCGGCGCTGGCACCGACCCCGAGCGGCGAGGGGTTCTACCGGTCGCTGTGGCTCCGGCGGTTCCGACGGCGGCTCCCGGCCGACGCGCAGGTGCTGTTTTTCACGCCGCTCGCGGACGACACCGCGGCGTCGCTCGCGCGCCGGATCGACGCGCACGGCCACCTCGTGACGGTCCTCTCGCCGGACCCCACGGCGGCCGAGACGGCCGGCGAGCGGCTGACCGCATTCGAGCGCCGACAGCGACTGCGGACGCTCCGGTCGGCCGGGATCCGGGCGCTGGAGTGGCGAGACGGCTCGTTCCCGGTCGCCGTCGCGGCCGCGACGAGGCGGTGGTCGCGATGAGCGGTGAGAGTTCGACGGGCGCGATGAGCGGTGAGGGCTCGGCAGGCGCGACGAGCGGCGACGCTTCGACGGGCGCGACGAACGCCGACGATCCGACCGCCGACTTCCACGAGACGGACGCGCGGCCCCCGACGGTGGCGATCGTGGCGAGCCTCGCGGCCGCCGGCGTCGCGGCGACCGCGGGCGCGGTCGCGAGTCCGGTCGGCGGGGCGCTGCTCGGGGTCGCCGCGCTCGCGTTCCTCGGCGGCGCGCTCCGGGGGTCGACGCGAGCCCTGACGTGGGGCGCGGCCGTCGGCGTGATCGGGATCGGGGTCGCGGGCTACCGCGGCGCGCCCCGCGAGTCGCTGCTCGTCGCCGCCGTCGGACTGGCGGTCGCGTGGGACGTCGCCGACCACGGCGTCGCCCTCGGTGAACAGGTCGGCCGCGGCGCGCGGGTCCGGCGGAACGTCGCGGTCCACGCGGGGACGAGCCTGCTCGTCGGCTCGGTCGCGGCCGGCCTCGTCTACGGGGTCACCCTCGCGGTCGGCGGCGGACAGCCGGTGGCCGCGCTCGCGCTGCTGCTCGCGGGCGGCATCGCGCTGATCTCGGCGCTTCGGTGACGGCGCGGGGCACGGGCCGAGCAGCGTCAGGCCACGAGTCGAGCGGCGTCTGGCGACAATCGATCGGCGGCCGAGCGGTACGGCCGCGCGCCGGCGGAGCTAAACCCTTATGAGCGCGCGGCTGGCAGGTACGCCCGTATGAGCGACCTCCCGGACGACTTCGACTGCACGCTCACCAACTGGGAGTACATCTACGGGCTCTGCCGCAACGTCTCCGACGCGGTGAAGCGGGCCGACTTCGAGCCGGACGTGGTCGTCGCCCTGGCCCGCGGCGGTTGGTTCGCGGGCCGCTGTGTCTGCGACTTCCTCGGTCTCAACGACCTCACGAGCCTCAAGATGGAACACTACGTGGGGGCCGCCGAGAAGAGCGGCGAGCCGCAGATCCGCTACCCGATGCCCGAGGGGAGCGTGGAGGGGAAGAACGTCCTGATCATCGACGACATCGCCGACACCGGCGGCTCGATCCGCCGCGCGGAGGAGTACGTCGAGGACCGCGACGCCGGCGAGGTCCGGACCGCGACGCTCCAGCTGCTCGGCACCTCAGAGTTCCAGCCGGACTTCGTCGGCGAGCAGTTAGAACAGTGGACGTGGGTCGTCTACCCGTGGAACTTCCTCGAAGACATGGTCGACCTCACGGAGGGCGCGATGGAGCGCGCCGACGAGTCCGCGTTCTCGCGCGACGACCTGCGCCACTACCTGGAGGAGTTCCACGGCATCGGCCGGATCGAGATGGAGGTCGCCCAGCCCGACCGCCTCGACGAGGTTATCGAGGAGATGGTCCGGCGAGACGTGGCGGAACCCGTCGGCGACGGGAGTTGGGCGCTCGCCGAGTAGCCGATCCGAGCGATGGGCGACGACGGCGACAGTGGCGACCGCGACACGAGAGACGACCGCGACGACGACCTCGACCGCGCGCTCGACGCGGTGCTCGCGGCCTACGAGCTGAAAGACGAGCGGCGCACGGGCTGGCAGCTCCGCGGGGTCGACGACCCCGAGTCGGTCGCGGCCCACTCGTGGGGGGTCGCGTATCTCGTCGTGGCGCTCGGCGACCGGCTCGCAACGGACCTGCCGGGCGTCGACCTCGACCGCGCGCTCCGGCTCGCGGTCGTCCACGACGTCGCCGAGGCCGAGACGGGCGACGTGGCGACGCGGGCGAGCGACGCGGACGACGGCGACGATGCGGGCGACGGCGGCGACTCGGCCGCGGAGGCGGCCGACCGCGAGGCGAAGGTCGCCGCCGAGCGCGCCGCGATGCGCGACCTCGCCGGACCGCTCCCGGAGCGCGTCCGGGACGCGTGGGAGGCGTACGAGGCCCGCGAGTCGCCCGAGGCGCGCCTCGTCAAGGAGTGTGACCTCCTCGACACCTGCCTTCAGGCCGTCCGCTACGAGCGCGGCGACCGGTACGACCCGGACCGCGGCGACCCCGACGCGTTCCGCGAGTACGACGACCTCGACGAGTTCTTCGCGACGACCGAGCCGCGGCTCCGCACCGACGCCGGACGAGAGCTGTTCGAAGCCGTCCGAGAGCGGTATCGGACCGTACGAGACGGGTGAGGAGACGCGGAAACGAAGCGATCGAACCGGTCGAGAATCCCCCAGATATTTCGACGATCGTCGTACAGTTAATCGACGTTTGTAGCCTCTCTACCGCTCGATTTCGGGAATGGATGGTAAAAGGGTTAACGGGGGAGGTCGTCTGACGACGTGAGCTTTCACCACGCATGTCTGACACCGATCTCGTAATCGTCGGCGGTGGAATCAGCGGGGCGTCGCTTCTGTACACGGTCGCGAAGTTCACCGACATCGAGGACGTCACGCTGATCGAGAAGGAGCGGGAGATCGCCGCGATCAACTCCCACCGGACGAACAACTCACAGACCCTCCACTTCGGGGACATCGAGACGAACTACACCTTAGAGAAGGCGGAGGAGGTCAAGGAGGGCGCAGAGCTGCTCGCGGGGTACCTCGAAGGGAAAGACCCCGACCGCGAGATGCACAGCAAGCGGAGCAAGATGGTCCTCGGCGTCGGCGACGAGGAGGTCGCCAAGCTGGAGGAGCGCTACCGCGAGAACGGGTTCGGCGACCTGTTCCCGAAGCTCCGCGAGATCGGCCGCGAGGAGATCGAAGAGCTGGAGCCGAAGGTCGTCGAGGGGCGCGACCCCGGCACGGAGCTGAAGGCGCTCCAGACGCCCGACGGTTACGTGGTCGACTACGGCGCGGTCGCGGAGTCGTTCGTCGACGCCGCCCGCGCGGAGGAGGGTGTCTCCGTCCACCTCGGCACGACCGTGACGAACGTCGACGAGCGCGGCGACGGGTTCCTCGTCGAGACCGACGACGGCGACTTCGACGCCGAGGCGGTCGTCGTCGCGGCCGGGTCGCACAGCCTCCAGTTCGCCAAGGAGATGGGGTACGGCGAGGGGATGTCGCTGCTCCCGGTCGCGGGGAGCTTCTTCCTCGCGGACGACCTGCTGAACGGGAAGGTGTACACGCTCCAGATGAAGAAGCTCCCGTTCGCGGCGGTCCACGGCGACGCCGACGTCCACGACGACGGGATCACCCGGTTCGGCCCGACGGCGAAGCTCGTGCCCGCGCTCGAACGCGGTCACCTCTCGACGGTGAGCGACTTCGTCGACGTGTTCGGCTTCAACCCCGACTCCGTCCTGAGCTACGTCAACATCCTCTCGGACAAGATCCTCTTCCCGTACGTCGTGCGCAACCTCGTGTACGACCTCCCGGTGGTCGGCAAGCGCGCCTTCCTGCCGGACGTCCAGAAGGTCGTCCCGAGCGTCGACGTCGACGACATCGACCGCGCGAAGGGGTACGGCGGCGTCCGCCCGCAGATCGTCGACACCGAGAACAAGGAGCTCGACATGGGCGAAGCGAAGATCACCGAGGACGGCATCCTGTTCAACATCACGCCCTCGCCGGGCGCGTCGACCGCGCTGAAGAACGCGATGACCGACGTGGAGACCGTCCTCGGCTTCTTCCAGAACGACTACGAGTTCGACGAGGAAGCCTTCCGCGACGCGACCATCGAGAACTTCCCGCGGCTCGACGAGGAGGCGGCGGACGAGGATGCCACCGACGACGAGGCGACGGACGCCGACGCCGTCGCGACCGACCCGGACGACGAGGTCGCGGCCGAGGCCGACGACTGATCGGACCCGGACGCGAGCGACACCAGTAAGTGGCGTCCCGGCCGAGTCGCAGCCATGGCATCGAACGGCGACGACGGGACGGGACCGGGCGGCCCGACGGCGGAACGCTCGGCGGCCGACGGCGGGATCGTCGACCGCTGGACCGCGCTCGACCGCGGCTGGCAGGCGCTCGCGCTGGGGCTCGGGATCGTCGCCGCGCACCTCGTCGGGCAGGCGCTGTGACCGGGATCGCCGAGGCGGTCCGAGCGTACCTGCCCGGTCTCGCGCTCCTCGCGGGCGGCGCGCTCGTCGCGACGCTCGTCGCGGACGGGGTCCCCGGCCTCCAGCCGCTCGTCGTCGCCGTCGCGCTCGGCGTCGGCGTCGGGAACACGGTCGGGACGCCCGAGATCGCGGAGCCGGGCGTGGGCGTCGACAAGCTGTTCTTGGAGACCGGGATTGTCCTGCTCGGCGCGGCGGTCGCCGTCGAGGAGTTCCTCGCGGCCGGACCGACCGTCCTCGGACTGGTGGTCGCGTTCGTCGCCGGCGGCCTCCTGTTCGCGGAGGTCGTCGCGCGCGGTCTCTTTCGGATCGGGTCGCCGACCTCGTCGCTTCTGGCGGCCGGCGCGAGCGTCTGCGGCGTCTCCGCGGTCGTCGCGATCGGGCGAGTGTTGGACGCCCGCGGGGCCGCGATCACCTTCGCGGCCGCGACCGTGCTGCTGTTCGACGCGGTGACGCTCGTCGCGTTCCCGCTGGCGGGCGAGTGGCTCGGCCTGTCGAGCCGCCAGTTCGGCGTCTGGGCGGGCGTGAGCATGTTCTCGACCGGTCCCGTCGCGGCCGCGGGGTTCGCGTACTCACCCGAGGCGGGCCAGTGGGCCACGGTGACGAAGCTGGCGCGCAACTCGCTTCTGGGCGGGGTCGCGGTCGCGTACTCGCTTGCGTACACGGCGCGCTCGGCGGCGGAGCCGGGCGTCCGGCGGCTGTGGGCGGAGTTCCCGAAGTTCCTGCTGGGCTTTCTCGCCGTGGCGGCGGCGGCCAACAGCGGGCTGCTGTCGCCGGCGGCGCTGGCGTCGATCGGCCGCGTCTCGGACGCGCTGTTCGCGCTGGCGTTCGTCGGACTCGGCCTCTCGATCCGGGTCGACGACATGCGCGCGGTCGGCGCTGCGCCCGTCGGCGCGGTGTTGGTCCACCTGCTCGTCGTGAGCGCACTCGCGCTCGCGGCGGTGCGCTGGCTGCTGTGAGGCGAGTCGGCGACGCGGGTTCACTCCTTATAAGTAGCGAGCGGGCGCACTCCGGGTATGGGAACCATCGGATTCATCGGCGGCAGCGGCATCTACGAGGCGCTCCCCCTGAACGACGTGCGAGAGGTCGAGTTCGACACGCCGTACGGACAGCCGAGCGACGCGGTGACGATCGGCGAGTTCGGCGACACCGGCCGCGAGGTCGCGTTCCTCCCGCGGCACGGCTCGAACCACGGCGTCTCCCCGACCGACCTGCCGTACCGCGCCAACATGTACGCGCTGAAGAAGGCCGGCGTCACTCACGTGTTCGCGTCGAACGCGGTCGGCAGCCTGAAGGAGGAACTAGAGCCCGGCACGCTCGTCGTCCCCGACCAGATCTACGACCGGACGAAACACCGGGACCTCTCCTTTTACGGCGACGGCGTCGTCGTCCACCAGCCGTTCGCGGACCCGTACAGTCCCGAACTCGTCGACCACCTCACCGAGGCGGCCGAGTCGGCCGCGCCCGACGACACCGGCGTCGTGAAGGGCGGCACGTACGTCTGTATCGAGGGGCCGCAGTACTCCACGCGCGCCGAGTCGGAGTTCTACAAGAGCCAAGGCTGGGACCTCGTCGGCATGACCGCGATTCCGGAGGCCAAACTGGCCCGCGAGGCCGAGATCGCGTACGCGACGATCGCCGGCGTCACCGACTACGACGTCTGGAAAGAGGACAGCGAGGTGACGCTCGAAGAGGTGCTGGAAAACGCGGAACAGAACCAGAAGGCGATCAAAGCCGCCGTCGAGGAGGCCGTGCGGACGCTGCCGGAGGATCTGGAGTGTGACGCGCACAGCTCGCTGGAAGGCACGGTCAACACGCCGACCGAGGCGATTCCGGACGAAACCAAAGAACGCGTCGAGCCGTTGCTGGGCGACTACTTATAAACAAATCTGCGGTGCGGTGGCGCGCGCCTGCGAGCGGCCGACAGGCCGCGAGCCAGCACGCGCGAGGGAGTCGGTCGCCGAGCGAAGCGACGGCGACCGACGAGGCTGGGGAGGTGTGAGGTGCGGTCGCTGTGTGGGGTGGGACTCGAAGGGGCAGCCGCGAGGCGGGCGGAGGCGAAGCAAGGACCGCAAGGAGCGAACGAAGTGAGCGACTGAGGACCACAGCGAGCGTGCGCCCGCCTCGCGGCTGGGGCTTCGGCGGTCTCGGTCACGGCGTCGGTTTCGTCGTAGCGAGCGGCTGGGGCTTCGGGAGTGTCCGTGTCGATCAGCGATTTATAACCGGAAACGTATTAGTCCGCGATCGCTTCCGACTCTCCGGTCATCGCCGTCGGATCTTTCACCCACAGGTCGCCGAACAGCTCGTCCTGCTGGAGCCGGACCGAGCCGCGGTGGGCCATAAAGAGGAGCGCGAGGTACGTCATGAAGGGTCGCCCGCCCGCGCTCTCGATCTCGGCGAACAGCACCTCCGTGCGCCCGCGGTCGAAGTGCGTCCGGAGGGCGTTGTCGATCTCGACTATCACCTCCTCGATGTCCTCGTCGTGGGTGCGGTCGGTCGCCTCGCCCGCGGTCGGCTCGCCGTCCTGCCGGAACTCGTCGCCCGTGTGGTAATCGAGCGTCTGCGTGCCGCGGGCGTGGCCGCTCGGCGACTCGGAGGTGTCGTACTCGCGGGACTCTTTCCACCACGAGCCGCGCTCGGCCTCGCGCAGTTCGCGGACGAGTTCGTCGAGCGTCTCCGGCGATCCCCGGGTGTTCTTGCGGTCGAGCCGACGGTCCATCTCGGCTTCCAGCTCGTCGACGGGGTCGAAGTCGCCGTCCGCGGGGTCGGGCGCGCCGCCCTCCATCGCGACCTCCCACGGCTCCGGTTCCGGCTCCTCATCCTCGTCGTCGTCGGCCAGCATGCCGTCGCTTTTCATGCGGAGTAAGACGCTGGCGTAAAACAGCGCCCGCCCGGTCGTTCGGAGGTCCGTCTCGTCGAGCTTCTCCAAGAAGGCGTCCGTCACCTGTACGATGTCGATGTCCCACGGCTCGATCTCCCCCTCCTCGGCGAGTTGGACGAGGAGTTCGACGGGTTCGACCTCGTCGTCGTCGGTCTCGTCCGGCGGCGAGACGCCGGTCACGTCAGGGCCGGGAGCGGGGTCGTCACCCGGGTCGGAAGCGGGATCGTCGGCCGCGTCGAACTCCTCGTCACCGGACCCCTCGTCACCGGACCCCTCGTCACCGGACTGGTCGTCGGCGAACGGGTCGGCCCCGTTGCGCTCGCTCGTCAGGTCGAGGTCGGGGACACCGTCCTCAGTCATCCGCGCTCACCTCGCTTTCCTCCCCCTCGTCGGCGTTGTCGCCGAACTGCATCCCGGTCACCGCCGAGAGGTTGTCGCCCTGCATCGTGACGCCGATGGCGCGGTCCGAGCGCTCCAGCAGCGCCGAGCGGTGGCCGACGACGACGAACTGCGCCTCCTCGGCCAGCTCCTCTATCATCTCGCCGACGCGCTCGGCGTTGACCGCGTCGAGGAACGCGTCGATCTCGTCGAGCGCGTAGAACGGCGCGGGGTTGTGCCGCTGGACGGCGAAGATGAAAGAGAGCGCGGTGAGCGACTTCTCGCCGCCGCTCATCGCGTCGAGCCGCTGAACCGGCTTGTCCGCCGGCTGCGCTTTCATCGTCAGCCCCTCCTCGAACGGGTCCTCCGGGTTCTCCAAGACGAGGTCACCCGACCCCGCGGAAAGGCGAGCGAAGATGTCCTGAAAGTGATCGTTGATCGACTCGAACGTCTCCATGAACGTCTCCTTTTTCGCCGCCTCGTACCCCTCGATGCGCTCCTCGATGGCGTCGCGTTCTTCGACGAGGACGTCCCGGCGCTCCTGCAGCTCGTCGAGCGCCCCCTGAACCTCCTCGTACTCGTCGATCGCAAGCATGTTCACCGGCTCTAACGCCTCCATCTCCGCGTTCAGATCCTCGATCCGCGACTCCACCTCGTCGAGGTCGGGGATCTCCGCGGCGTCGTAGTCGCCGACCTGCGACTCCAGTTCGTCTATCTCCCACTCCAAGCGGTCGCGGCGGTCGGTCAGGTCCGACAGCTCCGACTCCGCCTCCGAGACGAGCGAGCGCTGCTCGTCGCGCCGCTGTGTCGCCTCGCGGATCTCCTCGCGGAGGTCTTCGCGCTCTTCTTTCAGCTCCGTGAGCTCTTCTTCGAGGTCGGCGATCGCCTCCTTCTTTTCGTCGAGTTCCGCCTGCTTCTCCTCGATGGCGGCCTCGTGGTCCGCGATCGCCTCCTCCGCCTCGGCCTTCGCGTTCTGTGCCTCCTCGACGTCGTCGTGGAGGTCGTCGAGCGCGTCCTCGGCGTACCCCTTCTCCAACTCCAGCTCGTTGATCCGGCCGTCGAGCGAGTTCATCCGGTCTTCCAACTCGTCGATCTCGGCGCGGATCTCGTCGGCCCGTTCGGAGAGCTCCGGGATCTTCGAGTCGGCGAGTTCGGCTTCGATCTCGTCTATCTCGGCCGCGAGTTCGTCGATCTCGGCGTCGATCTCCGACAGCTCCTCGTCCAACGAGGTCATCTCCGCGTCGACGGACTCGCGTTCCGCCTCCAGTTCCTCCAGTTCCGCCTCCAACTCCTCGATCCGCGCTTCGGCCTCCGCGAGGTCGTCTTCGGCGCGCTCGACGTCCGCCTCCAGCGACCGGACGCGCTCGGCCGCGTCCGCCTTGCGGTCGCGGGCGTCCTCGATGTCGTCGTCGAGCGCGTCGATCTCCGACTGGACCGACCGACGCTCGTCTTCGAGGTCGGAGATCTCCGTCGCGAGGCGTTCGAGCTTCCCGCCGCCGGACTTCGTGAACGAGTAGCGGGAGCCGCCGCCGGAGCCGCCGGTCATCGCGCCCGACTTCTCGACGAGGTCGCCGTCGAGGGTCACCATCCGGAAGTCACCCATCAGCTCGCGGGCGGTCGACATGTCCTCGACGACGAGCGTCGAGCCGAGCACGTACGAGAAGATCGACTCGTACTCGGCGTCGTAGTCGACGAGGTTCCGCGCGAAGTCGACGACGCCCGGCAGCGAGGGCTTCCGCGGCAGGCTCCGGTCGTCCATCTTCGTGATCGGGAGGAACGTCGCCCGCCCCGCGTTCCGCTGTTTCAGGTAGTCGATACAGGTCGAGCCGACGCCGTCGTCGTCGACGACGACGTTCGCGAGCCGACCGCCCGCGGCGGTCTCACAGGCCTCGGCGTACTCGGCACCGACCGAGCCGAGTTCGCCGACGGCACCGTGAACGCCGTCGATGCCGCCGTTCTTCACCTCGGTGACCGCCCGGGGCCACGAGGCGTCGCCGCGCTGGTCGGCGGCCGCCTCCAGCTTGGCGTACTCGTTTTGCTTCTCGCGGAGCGTCGACTCGATCTCCTCTAAGCGCTCCTCGCTCTCCGCCTTCTCGGCGAACAGGTCCGCGACGGCGTCCTCGATGGTCGCCTCGTTCTTCTCGGCTTTGTCCAGCTCGCTTTTTAGCTCGGAGATGCGCGCTTTGTGCTCCGGGAGCGACTCGCGGGCCTCCTCCAGCTCCTCGCGGGCCTCGCTCACCGCGTTCGAGCGGCGGCGAGCCTCGTCGAGCAGCCGGTCCTTCTCGCGTTGCGTCTCGTTTTTCTCCTCGCGCAGCGACTCGATCGACTCCTTCTTCTCCGAGAGGTCGGCCTTCAGCTCGTCGAACTCGGTGTCCGCGCCCTCGATTTCGGCCTCCACGTCGGCGAGCTCCGAGCGCTTCGTCGCCAGCTCCGATTTTACCGAGGCCTTCTCGACTTTCGTCTCGCGAATATCGTCGTCCAGCTCCTCGATCGTCTCCTCCTTGCGGTCGATCTGGACGAACGCCTGTCTGCGGTCGTTTTCGGCCGACTCCGCGCGCGACTCGGCCGACTCGATCTTGTCTTCGAGCCGCGAGATCTCGCCTTTGATCGACTCGATCTCCGACCGGATCTGGATCTGCTCGTCTTCCCCTTTCGTCTCGATCTCGTGGTTGAGGTCCGCTAAGTCCTCCTCCAAGCGGGTGAGCTTCCCCTGTCTGGCGTCGAGTTCGGAACGCAGCTCGTCGAGCTCCGCCTCCGCCTCCTCGACGTCGTCCGCGACGGTCGCGAGCGTCTCGCGTTTCTCCTCCAGCTCGGAGGCCTTGCGAAACCCGCGGTACTCCTCCAGCTCGTCGCGGAGGTCCTGATACTGGAGGGCGGTCTCGCGCTCGTCGGCGAGCTGGTCGAGCCGCTCCTCCTTCTCGCCGATGCGGAGGTCCGCCTCGCCGATCCGGTCTTCGACGGTGTCCAGCTCCTCGTAGGCGGCCTCCTTCTTCTCGTCGAACTCGGCGACGCCGGCGATCTCGTCGACGATCCCCCGGCGCTGGTAGGGCGTCATGTTGATGATCTCGGTGACGTCGCCCTGCATCACCACGTTGTACCCCTCCGGCGTCACGCCCGCCGCCGCGAGCAGGTCCTGAACGTCCGAGAGGTTCACCGACCGGCCGTTGAGGTAGTAGTACGAGTAGTAGTTGTCCTCCGTCTCCTTCACGCGGCGTTTGATCGTGATCTCCGAGACGTCGCCGACGTTCTCGGTGCCGGCCGCGGAGACGACCTGCGACCGGTCGAGCGCGCCGTCCTCGTTGGAGAGCACGACGGTGACGGACGCCTCCTTCGGCCCGCCGGACTCCTCGCCGTCGTCGTGGCCGGGGTTGTAGATGAGGTCGGTGAGCTTCTTCGCGCGGATCCCGCGGGTGCGCGCCAGCCCGAGCGCGAACAACACCCCGTCGATGATGTTCGACTTCCCGGAGCCGTTCGGGCCGGTGACGACCGTGAAGTCCTCGTAGAAGGGGATCCTCGTCGTCCGCCCGAAGCTCTTGAACCCGTCCAGAACGACTTCAGTAATGTGCATGTGGTCGGAGGCGACCGCTTACGCGACGATGATGTCGTCGCCCTCGCTCGACTCGCCGTCGTCGTCGCCGTCGGCCGCTTCGCCCTCCTCGGCGCGCGACTCCGCGTCGGGCGTCGTCGCCGACTGTTCGGGCACGATGACGTCGTCCCCGTCGCCCGCGTCGTCGGACGCCGTCGCGTCGGCCTCGGGCGCGCCGTCGGACGACTCCTCGACGGACTCGAAGACGTCGACGTGGTCGTCGGAGTGCGTCGTCCGCTCGCCGCCGGACACCTGCTCGGTCGCGTCGTCGTCGGCCGCCGGCTCGGCGGCGGCCTCCTCCGTGCCGCTCTCGGAGCCGGCTTCCGCGCCGGCCGCGTCCGCCTCGACCGCGACCGAGCGCTCGTCTTCCAGCTGTCGGACGCGCTCTTTCATCTCGACGAGCTCTTCGGTGAGTCCGTTGACCGCCGCCTGTAGCTCCGCGACCTGCCGTTCGAGATCCTCGACGCGGTTACTCATTATACACACGCATGCTCGCGCGACGCGTATAAATCTGCGTCAGACACATGTGTGACCAAATCACACGATTCGGCGGCGTTCCGCCGAACGTTTCGGCGTTGTGAAACATGTCAGACGACGGGGGAAGATACTTGTACTGACCACGAATACGCTCGGGTATGAGCAAGATCACCTTCCGGGCGGACGACGGACTCGTCGACCGGCTGGAAGCGTGTGACGCCTCGAAGAGCGAGGTGATGCGGGAGGCGCTCCGGACGTACCTCGACGGCGAGGAGGAGACGGCGTCCGACGGGTCAGACGCGTCGGCCGGCGGCGTCGACGACGCCCTCGCGGACCGCGTCGACGAACTGATCGCGGAACGGCTCGACGCCGCGCTCGACGAACGCCTCGGGCCGCCGGGCGGTGCCGCGGTGCCGAGGCCGGCTCCGGGAAACGCCGGCGACATCAACGTAAACATCACGCTCGATGCGCCGAACGCCGGACCAGACGAGGACGAAGAGGCCGTTAGTGTGACGCGTGAGACGGCCGACGACGCGGAACCGAGCGCGCGTAAGACGAGCGAGAGCCCGGGCGCGAAACCGCGCGAAAACGTCTGCGGCGGGTGCGGCGAGAACGTGCCGTCGGATCACGTGTACTGCCCGAACTGCGGGGAAAAACAGTCACACAGGGCGTTCTGCGAGTGCGGCGACGAGCTCCGGACGGACTGGGCGTTTTGCCCCGGCTGCGGTCGGCGAACCCCGGCCGCGGACGTGTTGAACGATCGGTGACCGTCCACGGATCCTGTCATACGCCACGGGCCGCGCGTTTCGCCGAGTGTCTTACACTCGCCGGTAGTTTTATATGTTTAGCATTAATTGGTTGAGCCGCGTAAGACGGTCGTCTTACAGGCGGCGTCCGGCGTGGGTCGGTATCCCGCGTCCGGGCGGTCCCGCGCTGTAAGACACACGCGTCGCGTGTCCGCCGTCTTACCGGGGGAATACCAATGGAGCGTGTGACACTACGAATCCCGAAACAGCAGATCGACGAGGTCGAACAGATGGTCGAGACGGGCGAGTTCCCGAACCGGAGCGAAGCGATCCGGTCGGCCGTCCGCGAGATGTTGAACGAACAGGACGGCGAGCGCGACGAGCGCGGCCGCAACCGCAACTGGGCGAAGGTGTAAACAGATGCAAGATCTCGTTCAGGACGCCCTCGACAACGCGGAAGCGGAGAAGCGCGACATGGACGTCGACATGGAGGACGACGAGTTCGGGGACCCCCGAATCGTCATCGTCGGTGCCGGCGGTGCCGGTAACAACACGGTCAACCGACTGTACAACATCGGCGTCGACGGCGCTGAGACCGTCGCGATCAACACCGACAAACAGCACCTCAAGATGATCGAGGCCGACACCAAGATCCTCGTGGGCAAGTCGCTCACGCAGGGGCTCGGTGCCGGCGGCGACCCCAAGATGGGCGAGCGCGCGACCGAGATGGCCCAAGGGACGATCAAGGAGGTACTCGGCGACGCCGACCTCGTCTTCGTCACCGCCGGGATGGGCGGCGGCACGGGCACCGGCGCGGCCCCGGTCATCTCGAAGATCGCCAAAGAGCAGGGAGCCATCGTCGTCGGGATGGTCTCGACCCCGTTCAACGTCGAGCGCGCCCGCACGGTGAAAGCCGAAGAGGGCCTAGAGACCTTGCGTAACGAGGCCGACTCGATCATCGTCCTCGACAACAACCGCCTGCTCGATTACGTCCCGAACCTGCCGATCGGGAAGGCGTTCTCCGTGATGGACCAGATCATCGCGGAGACGGTCAAGGGGATCTCGGAGACGATCACCCAGCCGAGCCTCATCAACCTCGACTACGCGGACATGTCGACGATCATGAATCAAGGCGGCGTCGCCGTGATGCTCGTCGGCGAGACCCAAGACAAGAACAAGACCCAAGAGGTGGTCAACGACGCGATGAACCACCCGCTCTTGGACGTCGACTACCGCGGTGCCTCCGGCGGGCTCGTCCACATCACGGGCGGCCCGGACCTCACCCTGAAGGAGGCCGAGGGGATCGCGAACAACATCACCGAGCGGCTGGAGGCGAGCGCCAACGTGATCTGGGGCGCTCGCATCCAGGAAGAGTACAAGGGCAAGGTGCGCGTCATGGCGATCATGACGGGCGTCCAGAGCGCGCAGGTGCTCGGCCCCTCGACCCAGAAGCAGGCCGACAAGTCGCGCGCCGCGGTCAACGGCGACGACATCGACGACCTCGGCGACTCGCGTTCGCGCGCGGCCGAAGCGAACGAGGCCGCGGGCGGCGGCAACAGAGGCGAGCCGGCGGTCTCCGGCGGCACCGACCGCAACGCGTGGGAGTCCGACGGCGGCAACGAGCCGGTCGAGAAGAACAACGGGCTCGACGTCATTCGCTGAGCCATCCCCCGTTTTCCGGAGAACCGACGGCCGAACGCCGTTTCGACGCGGTCCGCTGACGAACGTTTTTCGGCTAAACCGCCTCGATCGACTCCAGTAGCCGGCACTTCCGACAGACGTCCCGACTGGTCTGTGAGCCGCAGCGCTCGCACTCGCGGAGGGCGGGCGAGTCCGGTACGTCGGCGTCACCGGCGTCGTCCGCGTCGCCGCCCTCGCCGCTCCCGCGGTACGCCTCGGCAGCGAGCGCGGACAGCTCCTCGTAGCCGGCCATGATCGAGTGGCGCGCGCCGGGGTGGTTCTCCTCTAAGGCGTGGATCGTCGACTGGATCTCGCCGCGGTACGCCTCCTCGGCGTGGGGGCACTCGGCCATGTGAGTCGGCAGGTCGCGGACGTGACAGTATAAGGCGATCTCCTTTTCCGGCACGTCGCGGAGCGGTTTCGCGCGCGGGACGAACGCGTCGGTCTCGGCGCGCTCGTCGAAGGGACCGAGCGAGGCGTCGAAGTGTTTCGCGACCTGTCGCACGTCGCCTTCGAGGAAGTTCATCAGCGCGGTCTGGGCCTCGTCGTCGAGGTTGTGGCCGGTGAGCAGCTTGTCGGCGTCGAACTCGGCGGCGTACTGTTCGAGGAGGTCCCGGCGGAACACGCCGCAGTACGCGCAGGCCGCCATGTTCTCGGGGTCCTTCTCGACGACGTCGTCCATCTGGACGCCGAACTCCTCCTCGTAGGAGACGAGTTCGTGCCGCATCGAGAGGTCGTCGGCCAACTCCACGCAGGCGTCGACGCTCTCGTCGCGGTACCCCTCGATCCCCTCGTGGATGGTTAAGGCGAGCATCTCCACGCGGGGGTCTCTCCCGAACACGTCGTCTAATATCTGCGTCAGGGCGACGCTGTCTTTCCCGCCGGAGAGCCCGATCACCCAGCGGTCGGGGTCGTCGGGGGTCGCGTCCGGATCGAGCAGCCCGTCCTCGCGGACCCGACGCTTCACGCGCTTCTCGACCGATTCCCGGAGGTGGTGGCCACAGAGGTGCGCCCCGGAGTAGGCGGCGTGGTGGATCGCGTCGGCTCCGCACTTGTCGCACTCCATCGATGTCGGGTTGCGGTCGCGCGGGGATACCCGTTTCGGGCCGAGACGAATACGTGGGAACAGCAGTTGGGAGTGGCGAATCCGATACCGGCGTAAACGCTATTGAACTTCCGTTTAGCCGGTGATACGTGACTTCGTCTCCGAACACAACCGCCGAAGTCCCAGCAGCTCGGTGATACGTAGTCACTAACGTGAACACAACCGCCGAAGCCCCAGCCGCGAGGACTCGATGCGCTCGCTGCGGTCCTCACTCGGTCGCTATCGCTCCCTCGTTGTGGTCCTTGCGTCGCGCGTCTTCGTCCTCGCGGCTGCCCCTTCGATTCCCGCCCCGCACCGTTCCGCACCGCCCCGCACCACACAGCACCGCCCTCACACCTCCCCAACCTCGTCGGTCACCTCCGCTTCGCTCCGGTGACCGACTCCCTCGCGCGACGCTGCTTCGCGGTCGCCTGTGGCGACCGCTCGCAGGCGCGCGCCATCGAGACTGCGTAGAGAGATGTAAGACATCGACAACCCCGGGCGCGTTGTCGCCGGTTCCGACACCGGTTTGTCGCCGGCCCGCCGCGGATCGCCGTGAGCGATTCCCCGATCGGAGTCGACCGCGACCCCGACCCCCGGCCGCTGCGCGACGATCCGCCGGCGGAGAGCCGTCGGAGTCGGCTCTGGCGGCACGGGTTCAACCTCCTGCCCGCGTACCGCGGCACAGGTGCGCGCGTCGACCACATCGCGGCCGACTGGCGCTACGTCCGAATCCGGCTGCCGCTGAACTGGCGCACCCGGAACGCGGTCGGAACGATCTTCGGCGGCAGCGTCTACGGCGCGATCGACCCCGTGTACATGATGATGCTCCGGCGAGTCCTCGGCGACGGGTTCACCGTGTGGGACAAGTCGGCCGCGCTGGAGTTCATCGAACCCGGGCGCGACACGCTGTACGCCGAGTTCGAGCTACCGAGATCCGAGACCGAGGCGATCCGCGAGACGCTCGACCCCGGCGAGTCGACCGACCGCGAGTACCTCGTCTCGCTCGTCGATGAGAGCGGGACGGTCCACGCGGCCTGCGAGAAGACGCTGTACGTGCGCCGCGACGGCTGACGCGACCGGTCGAGCGTGTCTTACGCCACCGCGCCCGCCGCGAGCGCCTCCTCGACGGTCTCGACGAAGCGCTTGGGGTGTTCGACGTGCGGGAGCAGCCGCGCCCGGTCGAAGACGACGAGCCGCGCGTCGGCCGCGTCGGCGAGTTCGCGCCCGTCAGTGAGCGGGCTCACGGTCGCCTCGCGGCCCCAGACGATGGTCGGGGGGACGTCCAGGTCCGCGAGCGCGGCGGCGAGGTCGATCTCGCTGTTCAGGCTCCCGGAGACGAACGAGGCGGGCGCGAACCGCGCGTTCTCGACGTGGGTCGTGCGCCACTCGTAGTCGGTCCACTCCGCGCTCGGGTTCGCGGGGTCGTCGTAGCCGTGGTCGGCGTTGAAATAGCGGATCGACGGCTTCGACGAGATGACGTTGAACAGCGCCTGCCCGACGAGGGGGGCACGGAGCAGCTCGCGGAGCCACCCCTTCGCCGGACTCGGTCCCGCGGTCGCGGTCGGACAGACGGCGACGAACCCGCGCAGGTCGACGTCGCCCGCCGCGTCGCCGCCGTCGACGGCCGCGACCGCGTACGCCGCCGACAGCGAGGAGGCGACGACGGCCGGCTCGTCGAACTCGGCGAGGAAGTCGTGGACGAAGTCCTCGTACAGGGCGGCGGAGTACCGGAGCGGCGGCCGATCGGAGCGGCCGTACCCCGGGAAGTCGGGCGCGACGACGTGGTAGTCGGCGGCCAACTCGTCGAACACCGCGCGCCACTCGCCGGAGGAGCCGGCGGCGTTGATCCCGTGGAGCAGGACGAGGTCCGGGTCGTCCGGGTCGCCCGCCTCCGTGTACGCCACGTCCATCCCGCGCCAGCGGAAGACGCCGTCGTCGCCGTCGAGCGGAGACTCCAGTTCGCCCTCGTACCGGAGACCGGTGTTGAGCGCGGCGAGCGCGCCGACGCCGAGGACGGCGCTGCCGAGGAGGTTCCTGAGCTTCATAGAAAACTGTTGGTTCGCTGGCGACTTATACCCGTGGGACGACGCGTCAGTCGTCGCGCTCCCAGTCGCCTGCCTCCTCGACGCAGTCGGCGATCGGTCCCACGATCGCCTCGGCGACCGCGTACGGGTCCGTCTCGCGGTCGCGGACGCGCTCGGCGAGGCGGTCGATCCCGCCCCGACGCTCGATCTCGGCGGTCGCGAGCGCCCCCACGTCCGCGCGCACGAGCGTGCGGATCTCCTCGGCGTACCGCCGCCGCTCGGTCGCCGCGATCTCGCCGGACTCCCGCAGGTACGCCGCGTGCGCGTCGAACGCCTCGATCAGCGCCGCGACGCCCTCGCCGGTGTTCGCGACGGTCTCTAAGACATCCGGCGTCCACGACTCGTCTGCGCCCGGACCGTGGTCGTCTGAGTCCGGACCGCGGCCGTCGGAGTCCGAACCGCCCGCGCGACCGGCGTCGCGGTGGCCCGCCGCGGAGCCGCCCGCGCCCGTCGAGGCCATCGAGGCCGCGCCGTGGTGGCCGGCGTCGCGGCCGGTCGTTCCACCCTCGCGGCGGTGGACCATCTCCTCTAACTCGGCGACGGTCCGCTGTGCGCCGTCCATGTCGGCCTTGTTGACGACGAACACGTCACCGATCTCCAAGATGCCCGCCTTCAGCGTCTGGACGTCGTCGCCGGAGCCGGGCTGGACCAGCACCGCGACGGTGTCGGCCGTGCGGACCACGTCGACCTCGTTTTGCCCCGCCCCGACGGTCTCTAAGATCACCACGTCCTTCCCGAAGGCGTCGAGCGCCTTCACGGCGTCCGCGGTCGCGGTCGAGAGGCCGCCGAGCTGGCCGCGCGCGCTCATCGACCGGAAGAACACGTCCATGTCGCCGACGTTCGACCCCATCCGGATCCGGTCGCCGAGGACGGCCCCGCCGGTGTACGGCGACGAGGGGTCGACCGCGATCACGCCCACCGTCTCGTCGCGGTCGCGGTAGGCGGCCGCGAGCTTGTCGACCAGCGTCGACTTCCCCGCCCCCGGCGAGCCGGTGATCCCGACGACGTCCGCGCCGCCGGTGTGTTCGTGGAGCGCGGAGACGATCGCGCGGTACCCGGGTGTGTGGTTCTCGATCTTCGTTATTACCCGGGCGAGCGCGCGGTGACTCCCGTCGAGCAGGTCGTCGACGAGCGCCGCGTCGGCCGCCGAGAGCGTCGGTGCGTCCCCGGGTTCGGGTGCGTCCGACCGGTCCATCTACGCGCGCTCCGGGACGTTGTTTCGGATGAACTCGATCGTCTCCTCCATCGGCGTCCCGGGCCCGAACACCTCTGCGACGCCGAGTTCCTTCAGCTTCGTCTCGTCCTCGTCCGGGATGATCCCGCCGACTAAGACGAGGGTGTCGTCGAACGCGTCGTACTCTTTGAGCCCCTCGATGACTTTCGGGACGAGCGTGTTGTGCGCGCCGGAGAGAATCGAGATGCCGAGCACGTCGACGTCCTCTTGTACCGCCGCCTGAACGATGTCGTCCGGCGCGCGGTGGAGCCCGGAGTAGACGACCTCGAAGCCGGCGTCGCGGAACGCCCGCGCGATCACGTGTGCGCCCCGGTCGTGGCCGTCGAGCCCGACCTTCGCGACCAGACACCGGACGGCTCGTTCCTGCTGTTCGGCGCTCATGCCCCACTCTGGGTCGCGTGTCCGCTTGATTCTAACGGACGATTGGGAGGGTTCGGGCGCTCGGACGGGGGTCGCCGCGGCCCTTCCGCAGCCGACGCCGCGACCGACGCGTTGAACGCGCGGGCGACCGTAACGGGTCCAATGACCGATCGTGCCGAGCGCGACGACGCCGACCGACTCCCCGCGGGGACGCGCATCGGCCGCGCGGCGCTCCGGGTCGCCGACCTCGACGAGACGACCGCGTTCTACCGGGACGTGGTTGGTCTCGCGGTTCTCGACCGCGCGGCCGAGCGCGCGACGCTCGGAGTCGACGGGACGCCCCTGCTCGTCGTCGAGCGCGACGCCGACCGCCCGGCGCGGAGCCGGACCGACGCCGGGCTCTTCCACACCGCGTTCCGAGTCCCGTCCCGGGCGGCGCTCGGCGAGGCGCTGGGCCGGGTCCGGGAGCGGTGGCGGCTCGACGGTGGCTCGGATCACCTCGTCAGCGAGGCGCTGTACCTCGACGACCCCGAGGGCAACGGCGTGGAGATATACCGCGACCGGCCGCGGGAGGAGTGGCCGGTCGACGAGAGCGGCGCGGTGCGGATGGCGACCGAGCCGCTCGACGTCGAGGGGGTCGCCGCGGCGGCGGCCGAGGAAACGGAGGCGGAGGAGGCCGCGGCCGGCGAAACGGAAGCGGGCGAGACCGCCTCCACTGACCTCGTCGACCGCGCTCCGGCCGACACCGACGTCGGCCACGTCCACCTCGAAGTGACCTCGCTGTCGGCGTTCGAGGCGGTCTACGTCGACGGCCTCGGCTTCGAGGTCGGGATGACCGGCCCGGACGTGCGGTTCGTCGCGGCCGGCGGCTACCACCACCACCTCGGCGCGAACACGTGGCGAGGGCGGACGACGTCGGCGGCCGGACGCGGTCTCGCGTGGTTCGAGGTAGTCGTGCCCGACGAGGCCGCGCTGGACGCGGTGCGCGTCCGGCTCGACGCGGTCGCGGCCGAGCGCGAGGTCGCCGTCGACGAGCGCGACGACGGGATCGCCGTCACCGACGGCGACGGGATCGAGGTTCGCGTTCGGACGGAGTGATCGCTTGCCACGGAGGAGTCCGGTCCCGGGCGGCGAGCGCGCCCGTCACCCGACGATCGTCCGGAGCGTCGATTCGGTCAGCAGCGTGGTGACCCCGAGCGCCTCGGTCGTCATCCAGCCGAGGAAGGCGAAGTACATCGCGAGGAAGACGTACCCCTCCTCGGTGGTGATCTCGAACTCCGTCGCGGCCATCACCACCACGGCGAGGGTGGTGTAAAACAGGAACAGGAGGAGCGGCACGGAGGTGAGGAAGCCGATCGAGACGCCGCCGGCGAGGATGACGCCGATCGGCAGCGCAGCGACGAGGTTGAACGTGTTCGTCCCGAAGACGTTGGCGACCGCCGCCCGTTTGTCGCCGGCTTTGCCCATCTTCACGCCGACGAGCAGGTCGGGGAACGAACTCATCGCCGACAGCAACGTCACGGAGACGAGGAACGACGGCGCGTCAAGCGCCTCGGAGATCTGCACCGTCATGGTGACCATCGACTCGACGCCGACGAGCACGACGACTAGCCCGGCCGCGAACAGCCCGACCTGTTTCGGGAGGTTCGCCGATTCGGTCCGCTTCAGGTCCGATGCGCCGCTCTTGCCGCCGGCGAGGAGGATGACGTACACGCCGTACAACACCAGCAGACCGACGCCCATCTGGGGGGTGATCCGCGCGATCTCCCGCCCGTCGGTCCCGAGGACGCCGAGCGCGATCACGCCGAAGAGGGCGAGGACGGCGACCATGTAGAAGATGGCGTCGCGGTAGACGATCCCCTGCGTCGTCGTCGTGTCGCCGCTCGTGATGGAGACGGCGGCCGGGATGACCAAGATGTTGAACACCGCCGTCCCGATGAGCGCGCCAGCGCCGACGCCGAAGTCACCGAGGACGAGCACCGAGATGATGATGATCGCGAGTTCGGGGAACGACGTCGCGGCCGCGACGATGAGCCCCCCCTGAACGGCCTGCGAGACGCCGAAGTGGTCGCTGATCTTCGAGGTCGTCGACTCGATAACGTTCGCGCCCTTCCACGTCAGCAGGAACCCGATCGCGCCCAACACGATCCAAACGACGAGCGACTGGTCACCGATGAGTTCCTGTAGTACGGTCACGCCTCACTACAGTGTACGGAGTCGATTATGACTTCCGGAGGCGGGCGTCCTACTCGCCGTCGAACTCGCCGAACCGCTCGTCGAAGACGGCGATCACACGCCGTTCGATCTCGTCGCGGATCTCGCGGACCGCCTCGATCGGCTGCTCGCCCGGGTCGTCGAGCGCCCAGTCGTCGGTGTCGACGGTCTCTAAGTCGAGCGTCGAACAGCCCATCGTGGCGACGAAGTCCGACTCGGCGAGCGCCGCGTCGGAGATCGCTTGCGGCGTCCGGCCGTTCGCGTCGAGACCGACTTCCGCGAGCGCCTCGACGACGACCTCGTGGACGGACTCGGCGGGGTCAGTACCGCCGGTCCGGATCTCGACGCGGTCGCCGAGCCCGCGTCGGTCGCGCTCGCGTTCGGCGAACGCCGTCGCCATCTGGCTGCGCCCGGCATTGCGGACGCACATGAACGTGAGGATGGTCGTCTCGTCGGTCGCCGTTTCGTCGTCCGCGGTGTCAGTGGATGTCATGTGTTGTGTGTCGTGTTCCGTCGTGAACCGCCCGCCGCGGGGCGGACCGCCCTCAGTAGATCAGTTCGTCGTCGTTTTCGACCATGTACAGGGTCCGCGCCGCGATGTTGACCGCGTGGTCGGCGATCCGTTCGAGGTCGCGCACGGCGAGCAGCGCCTGTGACACCTCGTCGAGCGAGGCTTCGAGCGCCTCGTCGTCGGTCGCGCCGTCGTCCGTGTCGCCGTCGGCGTCTCGCGCCTCGCTGCGGGCACGGTCGGCCTCCAGCAGCTCGCGGACGACGGCCTCGCTCGCGCGGCGGCACCGCTCGTCGAAGTCGTCGTCGCGGGCGGCGATGTCGCGGCAGGCGGCCGAGTCCCGCGCCGCGTAGGCGGCGACCGCGTCCGCCACCATCTCGCGGGCCGCCTCGCCGAGTCGCCGCACGTCCACCGCCGGGTGGACGCCGCCCTCGGGACCGCCGTAGTCCGCGAGGTTCGTCGCGAGGTCGGCGACGCGTTCGAGGTCCGTGATGATCTTGAAGGAGGCGGCGACGAGCCGCAGATCGCCGGCCACAGGCTGCTGGAGGGCCAGTAGCTCCGTACACTCGTCCTCCAAGGCGAGGTACGTCTCGTTCACCTCGTGGTCTCCCTCGATCACCGAGCGGGCGAGGTCGTCGTCGCCCGACACCGCCGCCGCGACCGCGTCGTCGAGGCGGTCGCAGACGGTCTCGCCCATCTCGACCACGCCGTCCCGGAGGTCGTCGAGCCGCTCCTGGTAGTTTTCTCTGGGCATCTATCCGAACTTCCCCGTGATGTAGTCCTCGACGCGCTGCTCTTCGGGGTCCTCGAATATCTTCGCGGTGTCGTCGTACTCGACCAACTCGCCGCCGGTGAGGAAGACGGCCGTCCGGTCGGAGATGCGCGCCGCCTGCTGCATGTTGTGCGTGACGATGATCACCGTGTACTCCTCGGCGAGGTCGTCGATCAGGTCCTCGATCTTCGAGGCCGCGACCGGATCGAGCGCCGAGGTCGGCTCGTCCATCAGGATGACTTCCGGGTCCGGGGCGATGGCGCGGGCGATACAGAGCCGCTGTTGCTGGCCGCCCGACAGGTCAAGCCCCGAGGAGCCGAGTTGGTCTTTCACCTCGTCCCACAGCGCGGCGCGCCTGAGCGACTCCTCGACGCGCTCGTCGACATCGCCCTCGTATCCCTGAATTTTCAGGCCGTACGCGACGTTCTCGCGGATCGACTTCGGGAACGGGTTCGGCTTCTGGAACACGATTCCGATCTTTCGGCGCAGGGCGACGGGGTCGACGTCGTCGTCGTAGACGTTCTTGCCGTTGAACTCCACGTCGCCCTCGACGCGACAGACATCGATCATGTCGTTCATCCGGTTGATACATCGGAGGAACGTCGACTTACCGCAGCCCGAGGGGCCGATCAGCGCGGTCACGTCGTGTTCGTTTATCGCCATCGAGACACCGTTCAGGGCCTGTTCTTCGCCGTAGTAGACATCGAGATTTCGTGCCTCGATGACCGTCTCTTCGGCGTCGAGGGGGGCCTTTCCGCGATCCTCGTCGCCGGTCTCTATCGTCGTCTGTATCTTCGGGGAAGTGTCTGATTCGCTCATTTGTTAGTGCTCACGTCCGTACTTGTTCCGGATAACGATTGCCGTCGCGTTCATCAGTAACATTAGTATCAGCAACACCACCGCTGCCGCCGGGACGACTCCGTGTCGGAACTCCGGCTTCGCGTTCGCCGACGCGGCGAATATCTGTAGCGGGAGCGCCGTCGCGCTGGAGAACAGCCCGCTCGGCGGGCTGTACGTCGTCGTCGCGACCGCGATGATGACGAGCGGCGCGGTCTCGCCGATCGCCCGCGCCAGCGCGAGGATCGTCCCGGTGAGGGTACCGGGGATCGCCTCGGGTAAGACGACCTCACGGAGCGTCTGCCACCGGCTTGCCCCCATGCCGTACGACCCCTGCCGGAGGTCGTCGGGGACGGAGCGCAGCGCCTCCTGTGTCGAGACGATGACGATGGGGAGGATGAGCAGTCCGAGCGTTCCGGACGCGGTGACGACGATACCGGTTCCGAAGTCGAGCGTCCGCCGGAACAACGCGAGTCCGAGGAGCCCGTACACGACTGACGGAACGCCGGCCAGATTCGAGATGTTGATCTCTAGGAGCGTCGCGAGCCGGCCGCGGAGCCCGGTGTCCGGCGCGTACTCCTCCAAGTAGATGGCCGCGCCGATCCCGACCGGGAACGCGAGGACCGCCATGAAGCCGACGATGATGATCGATCCGACGATCTGCGGGTAGACGCCCGCGTTGCTCGCGGTCAAGCCGTCCCACGACTGTAAGAGTAGGTTCGGCGTGAGGAACGTGTCCGGGTTCCGGATCCCGAACTGCTCGACGAGCGCGGCACCGACCAGCGTGCCGCCGAGGAGGACGAACGGTCCCGCGACGCCGACGCGTCCCTCCGGGTCCGTCCGGATCGACCGCCAGAGGACGTAGCCGGTGGGGACGGCGAACATCGAGTAGAGGACAACCAAGAGCGACGCGTTGGTCCCGGTGGCGATCGACGCGACGGCGACCGCGAGGCCGCCGGCGGCGACGATCCCCCCAGCGAGGGCACCGGAACGGCGACCGCGACGGGACGCGGTCAACGTCCCGACAAGGAACGCCGCTGGGACAGTGACCAGGCCGACGTACATGATCCACTCCGCGGCGACGCCGATCGGGCCACGGACGAAGTCGTACAGCAGCGCCGCGACGGCGATACCGACGGTGATCGACGCGGGGATCGCCGGGCCGGTGTACCTCCGGTCGCCCGTCGTCCGGTCGTACCCGACGACGAGCGCCGGCAGAAGCGACGCGAAGAATGCGTAGATGAACACGTCGTACGGGCTGAGCG
Source organism: Halorubrum sp. DM2 (assembly GCF_901686465.1). Lineage (NCBI taxonomy): Archaea > Methanobacteriati > Methanobacteriota > Halobacteria > Halobacteriales > Haloferacaceae > Halorubrum > Halorubrum sp. DM2. Next base: position 2,265,573 of record NZ_LR594487.1, on the reverse strand, counting down.
AGTCGACGACGACGTAGACGACGAAGCTCAACAGGAGCCCGCCGAACACCGCCGCGAACGCCTTGGCGTTCGTCTCCCGAACCGCCGGTCTCCGGCGGGCGTACAGCGTGAACGCAGCCGTCGGCCCAACGAGCGTACCGAGGTAGACGAGGAACCACGCGGGCGACGCGGTTTGCGGCTGGAACGCGTCGCTCGAGATCTGTACGAACAACGCGAGCAATGCGAGGATGCCGACGAGCGTCGCCGCGACGAGCGCGACCTCGAAGAGCTGTCCCTTCAGCTGCTGGAGTCGGAGCGCGGTGCTTCGTCCGAGTTGGTCGCTTGTGCTCTCTTCGGTTGCCATATCAGTACTCCTCCCTGAACCGCCGTCTGACCAGTTCTGCGAGGACGTTCATCGTCAGCGTGATCGCGAAAAGCGTCATGCCGAGCGCGAACATCGCCTCGTAGGTGGGGCCGCTGCCGAGCGAGTCCGCGTTGGCGATCTGGACCATCGCCGCCGTGATGGTCTGTCCCGACTCCGCGAGGTTCCGGAAGACGTCCGGGAAGTACGGCATCTGCGGGCTCATGCCCATCGCCATCGTGACGGCCATCGTCTCGCCGATCGCCCGCGAAATCGCGAGCACGTACGACGCGACGATCCCGGAGGTCGCCGACGGGACGACGATCTTCGTCGAGACGTCGAACTTCGTCGACCCGAGCCCGTAGCCGCCCTGTCGGAGGCTGTCCGGGACCGCGCTCAGCGCGTCCTCGCTGATGGAGGAGACCATCGGAATGATCATGATCCCGACGACGATGCTCGCCGAGAGCACGTTGAACGTGCGGAGTGACGGGAAGATCCCCTTGAAGAACGGCGTGATGTACACGAGCGCCATGTAGCCGTAGATGACGGTTGGCACGCCGGCGAGGATCTCCAGAGCCGGTTTCAGTATCGAGCGGGCTCTATCGCTCGCGTATTCGCTGAGATAGATCGCCGCCGCCAGACCGATCGGCAGCGCGATCAGCGCCGAGAAGACGGTGACGAGAAGCGTCCCACTGATCAGCGGGAGCACGCCGTAGTTCCGGGCGATGACGGGACTCCAGCTCGTTCCGGTGAAGTACGCGACCGGCGAGATCTGCGACCAGAACGAGAACGCGCGTCCCGACAGTGCCAGGATGATTCCGACGGTCACGGCGATCGTCAGGACGGCGCACGCCGCGATCAAACGGCCATAGAACCGCTCCTTGCGGACGACGAATCCGCTGCGCTGGAGCGACTTCGCCTCGTTCGATTCGCTACTCATGATGGCCCATGAATTTGGTCAGGACAACGTCCCTATTGATTATTGCGTTAGTAGAGCGGGATCGGCCCTACTATCGCGTCGAGATCGGTTCGAACTCGTATTCGCCGGCAATCGCCGCTTCGAGGTTCTCGAGGTTGGCGTCGACCATGTCCTGACTGCTCGGGACGTAGCCGATATCCTGCGCGATGTAGTCCTCCGCGGCCTCGTTGATGTAGTACTCGAGGAACTCCTGGAGGTGGTTCTTCTCCTGGATCTTGCCCATGTGACCGTAGAAGAACAGGGGGCGGGCGAGCGGGTAGTTCCCGCTCTGTGCGCCTTCAAGGCTCGGTTCGACCGGGTCGCTGCCGCCCTCGCTGAGGCTGAGCGCCTTGACCGAGTCGGGGTTGTTCGTGTAGTACGCGAAGGGGAGATACCCGAACGCGTACTGGTTGCCCTGGACGCCCTGCGCGATCAGGTCGTCCTCCTCGGTCCCCTCGAAGTCCTCGCGGATGTCCTGATCCGCCTCGGTCTCTCCGATCACCGCCTCGATGAAATAGTCGTACGTCCCCGACGTGCTCGCCGGGCCGTAGAGGTCGAACGGCTCGTCGGGCCAATCCGGGTTGACGTCGCTCCACAGTTCGGGGGCGGTGTCCGGCGACCAGATGGTGCGGAGGTCCTCCAGCGAGATCTCGTCGATGAAGTCGGCCTCGTTGTTGACGACGACGGTCAGTGCGTCCTGCGCGACGAAGAACTCGACCGGTTCGATGTCGTTGTCGCGGCAGCGCTGAATTTCCTCGTCCTGGATCGGTCGGCTCGAGTTGTTGAGGTCGCTGTCGCCGGGGATGAACACGTTCTCGAACCCGCCGCCGCTGCCGTCGCGAGTGAGGTTGAAGCTCACGTCGGGGTTCTGTTCGGCGAACGAGCGGGTAACCTCCTGAGCGACCGGGTAGACGGTACTACTCCCGGAGATCCGGATGTCTCCGGAGAGGTTTCCGGAGTCGTCGCCATCGCCTCCGGAGGTACAGCCCGCGAGCCCGAGCGCCCCCGCGCCGGCGAGCGCCGCGAGCGATTTCCGCCGCGTGATTCCCGCTGTGTCCGCGTCGTGGCTGGAAGCCATCACCTGAATTCAGACGAGTTCCGGTTAAGTAGTATGCTATGAGGACTACGGGGTAGCGCGTACAACATGGTACGGCTACGTTTGGGTCCGTACTCTATATAGTGGTATATAACGTCATGGCGTGCGATCGGCAGGCCGCGTACACCGGTGTCGCGTCGCGTCGAATCCGGCCGCGAAC